>CBFDAB010000116.1:0-6305 GCA_965602745.1 uncultured Campylobacterales bacterium | reverse complement strand
TAAATCACTAACTTCTCTCTGTTTAGATCAGTGTGAATCCTCTGCAACAAGATAACTCATCTCTGTTGCAATTGCATATTTTAAGAACAGTGTAAATGCAAAAGTAACCGCTACTATTTTTATATCAGCCTCTCCTATAAGTGCCCAAATAAAACAAAACAGCAGTGCAAGAGCTGAGATTATTAGTTTTGATCTGTTATTAATGAACTCTTCATTATGTGACACTATTTCTCCTTTTGAATAATTATATCATCATGTAATATAGTCAAGATTAAATATTAGCTATAATAATTTTATGAATAAAAACAAAATACGAGCAATGGCTATACTTGGCATTATTTTGATAATGCTAGGGACACTTATAATTTACGCGGTGAGTAATACGGATTTTAACTTTAAGGGAAATACCCTAAATCAGCAACAAAAAGTCGGAATGGGATATGTGCGTACAGGAAGAGTTGAGTTTAAGGCACCTGATGTTTTTTTCTTAGGTGATTTTACGACAAATATGGCGACAAATGAGAGAGCCGGCAAGTTCGTACGTGTTGAAGTTCGCTTAAAGATGAGTGACACAGACCTGGTAGATGAACTTAAAGATAAAAATATCATATTACGTGACGCTGTTATTGAAGAGCTGAGTCTAAAGCGCTTTTCTGAAGTTTCAACTCAAAGAGGAAAAGCACTTCTTAAAGAAAATATTAGAGAAAAACTCAATGGGATTTTGTCTGACGGTGAGATAGAAGATGTTTATTTCACGAAGTTTATCGTTATTTAAGTGAGATATGAGCATCTCACTTAAGAAGCTAGCTTATGTGAGATGTATTCATATACACGGTGTATAGAGAAAGCGTAAACATGGCAACAAAGCTCAGTACTATTGGTAAGGGCAAGGGATGAACCATCAGATAAGCAAAATTAAACATTGCTAGAAGAGCTAAAGGGATTAAAAATATAGGTGCAAAAAAAGCTGACAGAAGTAAAGAAGAGAGCCAAAAAGTCCCTGTATATATTTTTGTCTTACCCGCACTACATTTTAGATAGGTCATTTGAACTCCATAAAATAATTTTATAAATTCTAGCACGTATTTGTTTTTTTTATAAGTATTTATTATTAATTCTTATTTTAAAGTTCCAATATGTTACCTGAGTATATACTATATAAGTAGAGTGTATATTATCAATTAATTATCACATAAAAGCAGACGAGATAAAAGTATCTAAGTAAATATACAATAATAGGTTATAATTACGTAACTAATAAGATGGCTCAAGAGGCTATCTTCTGAAATAATATAAAATAGAGATGACTTATGACCCCAATTCAACGTGTAAAAGAAGCGATAGAAGAGATTAAAAAAGGCAATATGGTCATCATGATGGATGATGAAGATAGAGAAAATGAGGGTGACCTTGTATATGCCTCGACATTTTCCACACCTGAACATGTTAACTTTATGGCCACACATGCAAAGGGTCTTATCTGTGTTGCTATCTCAAATGATATTGCGGCGCGCCTAAGCCTAAATCCAATGGTAAGTTCAAATACTTCTATGCATGAGACGGCCTTTACAGTTTCGGTTGACGCGACTGACGCAGTTACTGGAATCTCTGCCGCAGAGAGAGATATGACGATCAAGATACTGGCAAATCCTGTCAGTCGGCCAAGCGAACTTGTTAAGCCGGGACATATTTTTCCACTTATAGCAAAAGATGGCGGAACCTTGATACGCACAGGACATACTGAGGGTTCTGTAGATCTTTGTCGTCTGGCCGGATTGGCTGAATCGTCTGTTATTTGCGAGATTATGAAAGATGACGGTACGATGGCACGCAGAGACGACCTTGAGATCTTTGCAAAAAAACATGATCAAAAGATCGTATATATCTCTGATATTGTAGAGTACAGACTTGCGAACGAAAGCCTGATCAAAAGTTCTCACGAACAAGAAGTCGAGTTTTTTGGTACAAAGGTCAAAAGACACACTTTTACCGACCATGAGAATAGGGAACATACGGCCATCGTCTTTCATAGAGCAGGCGAGACCTCAAATGTAAAAGTACACAATATCGTCTCTGATCTTGAACTCCTGTCCAACTCGGAAAAATACAATCAACTTATTGATTCAATCTCTTATCTAAAACTGAACAGCGGTGTTTTGGTATTTATCAATCAACCTACTCATAATAGCGTGGCTATGAAAGAGTACGGTATAGGCGCTCAGATATTAAAAAGCCTTGGCGTTAAGCATATGCACCTGTTGACAAGTGCAGAAAAAACTGACTTTGTCGGACTTTCAGGTTTTGGTCTAGAAGTTGCTGAAGTTATTAACCCTAGCGAATAAAACCCCTTCTATATGTCACTAAATCAATACATTTAGTGACAAAATCTCTTTTTTCTCTCTGAATCCATTGAATTAAAACAAATTTTAACATTTTTATTATATGCTTGATGCATGTATGTCTAGTCCAAAATTGTTTATTTAGGGGGAAAATATGTCAGATCTGCCAGAGTGCCTACAGCCGGCTGTAGATCAACTTAGAAAGAATGAAAATATAATTTCTATGTTGAAGGATGAAAAACAGAACTTAGATGAAAATATAAAAACTCTCAATAATGAAAAAAACGACTTGCTTCAAAAGATAGAAGAAGAGAAGATTTTACAGGCTTCTGTGATTGAAAACTATGAAAAAGAGAAACTGACCTTACGCGAGATCAATGTCGTAGTCAGTGATCAGCTTCGTGAAAAAATTGAAGAGCTTAATAGTCTTAACTCATCTCAGTCTGGACTTAAAGACCTAAACGAGGAACTTTCACAAAAGAATTCAGGTCTTAGTTCTGAGAGTTTACGTATAAACATAGGTAAAGAAGCCTTGTCTCACCAAGCAAATGGGCTAAAAGAAGAGATAGAAGAACTACGTAGCCAGAACAGTTCACTTACAGAAGAAAATGCTGCCTTAAACTTAGTAAGCAATGCAGTGAATCAGCGTCAACTTCAAGTAGAAGATGAGGGTGAAAATTTTTCGGATAAAACAGAACTCTTAGCTGAGATAGAAAGATTAAAACAAGAGTTAAACGTTTTTAAAACAGATAATAGTGACAGCTCTTACTTAGAAGCTGAAAATGCGCGTCTTGTTCAAAGACACGGTGAGATCACTCAAGAGAAGATGCAAGCTTCAGCAAAAATGCACACGGCAGAAAAAGAGCTTCTTGAAACCTCAAATAAGCTTCAGACTTGTCTAAAAACCATAGAAAAGCTTGAGTTTGAACATCAAGGACTGCAAAACCTTTATGAAAATCTGATGGAGCAAAGAGATGCTTTAATTGCGGATAATGCCGCCTTATCGGATGAGAACAAGAAACTTGAAGATAAAAGTATTCATATCAGTGAACTTCTCCAGCGCGTAAGCACTGAAAAAGATCTCATAATGCAAGACCTAAATAAAGAGCATCTTAAAGCAGAGTCGATGACAGAAGAGGTAAATCACTTACGAATGAAAAGCCGAACACTTGCAGAAGATATTAAGGGTCTAAGAGATGGGATAAATAAGGCTGCTGCAGATAATGGTTTAGAAGATGATACAGATCAAATTTCTGAAGGGATTTTTGTCATTCAAGATAAGAAGATAGAAATAGAAAGAGCTTCAGTAAGCTCTGGTCCTCATTTTTCCGGTGAAGTTGATAATGATGAAGTAAGGTAATATTTTTTATTCTTTAAACCTTAGATAAGTTATATAAATATCTTCACAAGCCTTTTTTAGCTATCCTTTCATCAATAAAATTCCCTTACAAACAGGATAAAAATGTCAAATCAAAAAATTATTATTTTAGACACAGAAACAACAGGCGTTCTTGAAGAAGACCGTATTATTCAGCTCAGCTATTTAGTAACAGATGCAAGCGGAAAGATAGAAGAGGTTCATAACGAGTTCTGCGAGCCTGCCTTGCCAATAAAATTTGATGCGATGGCCATCCACCATATCACACCTGAACAGCTTGCTGGAAAGCCTAAGTGTACAGAACTTTCAGGTTTTGCACGTTTACATGAGCTTAATACTCCTGATAACCTTATTGTTATACAGAGTGCAGAATTTGACTTGGGTATGCTTGCAAAAGAGGGGTTCGTCTCTAATATGAAGTTAGTTGATACCTTTAGAATACATAGATTCTTTTATCATGAAGATCCACATGGCCTTCAATATAACAGATACGCCTTAGGTCTATACAAAAAAGAGGCAGCACAGATGCAAGAACTTGGTGTACAGATTGCTGCGCATGACGCTCTTGGTGATGTTATCGTACTGAAGAACTTTTATGATCACCTCTTAAATGACCATGATGAAGCTAAGATGATTGAGATGTGTTCAAAGCCTATTTTGATGGAGATCATGCCTTTTGGTAAGCATAAGGGAAAACTGATAGTAGAAGTGGCTGTAAGTGAAAGAAGAAGCCTGGCGTATATGCTTGAGACCTTTGACCTTGACCAGGACCTTCAGTACAGTTTTCAGTATTATTATGATCTTATGAAGGACAAGGCTTCACTAATGATCGGTTTTGGAAAGTACAAGGGTAAACTTCCTGCTGACATCGTTAATGAAGACCGTTCATACTTGGAATGGATGCATAACAAGGCAGAAAACATAGCAATAGAACTTAAAACTGAGATCAAGCGCGTGCTTGACGCACACACTCCACAGGCCTAGAAATGAAAATACGTGTATATTACGAATACACTTCTTTTCCTGTAATTACCGGAAATTGTAGGAAATAAAGGCTTGTTTTCTAAATATTTTCCCGTATATTAGGAAGTTAAGCGAAATTATGTGACCGTTTTTGGGAATGTTTACATCAGGATCATTTATTTGATAGCGTGAAGAAGGCTTTAGATAAGTCAATAGTGTGAAAATGGTATGTTATGAGTGAATGTTCAACGCCTCGTCTATTAAAACCCAACCAAGCAAAAACAGACTATATTTCCAAGAGGTTCGTCAGAAGTAATGTGTCAATAACGCCTAAAGAGGCAAAGTCTCCTATCTCTAACGCAGCATAATATATCCATCCGGCGCCAGACTCGTAGCTAGCATAACACTATTGATATTGATATGCTCACGCCATGTTCTGCCTTTTTGATTTTCAGGTTTTAACCAAAAACCCTCAATATCTTCACTCAAATGCAGATACTGCCCAAAACTTGCAAGTTGAGATTCCAAAAGCGCTCTATTTTTGAAATACTCTGAATGATTCCCAATAAGCATCTGCATCTTTTCAACCGCTTTTAAACCTATAGAGAGTCCTAGTTCACGAAAAGCAAGCCGATACTGAGGTGGATATTTCAATGTATCTGTAAGCATAAAAGCTTCCAATCCCTCTCTGGAAACATAGAGCAGTTGCTGGAGCATATCACTTAGATGGGACATATTTCCGGTCATAATAAGCTGCATCAACTTACACGCATCACTAAGTAGCCCTCCGATTCCCAGCGGATCATCTGTAACCATGTTGATATTTTGATACATATGTGACATTTCTGCTATTTCTCTATCGAGATGGGGTTTATCTACCATTTTGGAATCTCCAAAGGCAGTTGCTTCTAGCTGGAGGTAAGTGCTATAGCCGTCCAGAGCATCATGTTGTCCCATAGAAGTAACTAGCGGATAAGAGAGATCAATACTCATTTTCCAAGACATGCGCTTTTCCTGAGTATCCGGCAGAGTATAGGTAAATCTGGCATGGGCTGTTTTGGCAAGTTCCTGTGCCCAGCAGTTATATCTGAAATCGCCAGTTATCTCTGTAACACGGTTTAAAGCGTGCATCCACTTTGTCAAATAGTGGAAATATTGACCATCCTGTTCCCACTCCAGACGCTCATCATAAGGCTCATTCGGTTTTCGTTCATTGAGTTTTTTACCTATTCTCAAGCCTCCTATAGTGGGATGCTTACTCCCCTCATCTTCATCAAGACCACTGATCCATCCAGTGCGAGGATCATCTTCACGATGTTTTCCCAAAACAGCATGTACTTGATCAACAAGTGCAAAAGCATCTTGTTTGTATTTTTGTTCGCCGGTCTGAACAAAAAGCTCCAGAAAGTTACAGACAGCAAAAGCATCAGTCCATAAATAGCGTATAGGTTTGCATGTATCAGAGGTAAGGCATGTTCGATTGGAAAAATCTGTCATGATTTTTTCAATACTAGATATCTTTTTCATAGCATTCTCTTTTTATTTATGATACACTTTTATGACTTTTGGCTTTATGACTTTTGGCTTTATTTCTTTGGTATAGTTTGTGTTTAAAGGACAATATT
>CBFDAB010000115.1:0-6343 GCA_965602745.1 uncultured Campylobacterales bacterium | reverse complement strand
GTGCTAATGAAAATGAGTCGGTAAAAAAAGAGGATTCTGACTACTTTATATCTTGTGTTAAAAAAAGATTGACAGATGCTTATAAACAGGGGCCTTCAACTATTTCCATCAATCTCATTAATGAAACCCTTTTATATTTCGGTCTTGATTCCCCTTACCTTCCTGATCCTCAAAAATGTATAACAAAGCTCTACGATAAGAATCTCTCTGTTCAAAAAGAGTACGCATATTATTTGACACTTATGCCAGAGAGGGTGAAGGAGGTGGAAGATGAGATATATAAACGCCTTACAGAATTCTATCAAGAGAGTTTTTTTGAGTTTCTACACAAACTTAGAGGGACAGAATATATTCATCTAAAGAAGAAAAGGATTGTAACTGAGCTGAGCACACTTTTGGCCTTAATCGAAGCGCTAGGAAACTGTAAAAGTGGAAAAAGAGAAGTTCATCTCTTTTTTTTATTTTTATTATCAAATGCTGAGAACAGAATAAGAGAGTCTGCTGCAAGGGCTCTCTTGTCCTGTAAAGAGAAGCTAATACCTACACTTCAAGATCTGCACCATATCAAGGCCAGACTGCATGATGAAGTCATAGAAATTATTAATAAAATGCTTCAATAGTACAAACCATCAGCTTTTAAGCAGAGTTGTTTTTAGGTGCATCTTCTCATCAAAGCAACTAAGGATACAGCCCTCTTTTCCATCTTAAGACTTTCTTTTTTCTTCATACGACAGTTCAATAATAAAACAATTCCCTCGTCTGTATTTATACTTGATTAGACAAACACCTTCTTAAAGCCGTTTCTAAAGAAAAGACACATCTTCAATATGCTACAATTCCAATAATATTTTTAAAACCCTCCAGGAGAGACGATGAGCCAAATCTCATACAAAGACGCCGGTGTTGATATTGACGCAGGTAACAGTTTTGTTGATAATATCAAGCCTATTGTAAAAGCTACTTTTACGCCACATGTTTTAGGAGGGATTGGTTCATTTGCTGGTGCTTATGAACTTCCAACAGGTTATAAAGAACCCGTAATGCTTGCAGCCACTGATGGTGTAGGCACTAAGCTTAAGCTTGCAATTGACAGTGGTAAGCACGATACAGTCGGTATCGACCTTGTAGCTATGTGTGTTAATGACCTTATCTGTAACTTTGGTACACCCTCATTTTTCTTAGATTATTATGCAACGGGGAAGCTTGATATAGCCGCAGCGACTGCTGTTGTATCAGGTATCGCCGAAGGGTGTAAACAGGCTGAGTGTTCACTTATCGGTGGAGAGACTGCTGAGATGCCGGGAATGTACTCTGAAGATGATTATGACCTTGCCGGCTTTGCGGTAGGTGTTGCTGAAAAATCTGAGCTTGACCGTGTTTCTCTTGTAAAAGAAGGTGATGTTTTAGTTGCCCTTCCATCTTCTGGTTTTCACTCAAATGGCTTCTCTCTTGTAAGAAAAGTACTTTTTGGCAAAATGGGAATGCACTTTAATGATGACTTTAACGGCCGTCCTCTTATCGATGTTTTACTGGAGCCGACTCGTATTTATGTAAAACTTTTTAAAGAACTTAAAGAGAATCTTGTTGCGCTGGCACATATCACAGGCGGCGGACTTGTTGAGAACCTTCCTCGTGTTCTTCCTGATCATCTTTATGCTGACGTAGACAAGACTCTACTTCGCCCTCTTCCTATCTTTGAACTTCTTTCTGCACATGTAGAAGAAGAAGAGATGTACAGAGCCTTCAACATGGGTATCGGTATGGTACTTGTAGTACGTCCTGAAAATGTAGATGCTGTACTTGCAGGATCTGACGGATATGTTATCGGTACAGTGAAAGCCGGAGACAAATGCGTTAAGATGAGCTAAGAGAGTTTATACTCTTTTAGCTAGTTTCTTGAAATAAGCCCCATATAACTTTTCTACGATAAGATTCATATCATGGATAAAGAACTCTTAGATATTTTTACATATAAGCTTTTATCTGATCTTCCTCTTATGCAAGAAAATGTTTCTGATCTTGAAAAAGACAAAGAGACTGCTATTTCAAAACTTTTTCGTATATTTCACAACTATAAGGCATCTACTGAGCATCTTGAACTGCAGGAGATTCACCTTCTTGTCTCTCAGGGTGAAAATATTTTAAATGCTCTTCGTTCTAACCAAGAAAAGGCCTGTGAGCATGACCTGAAATGGCTAAATGCTTGTGTCTTTCAGCTGCAACAATGGTGTAATCAACTTCTTGTAGGAGAGAATCTCTCCCCTGTAAATCCTTCTCTTTTTCCGACAATATCCATTATCGATGATAATAAAAAAACAACAGAGCTCATGCAGGGTCTTACTCTTTTATATGCTGACAACAACATTGTGCGTGCGAAAAAGATGAAAGCACCTCTTGAGCATATATTTAAGTCTGTACAAACCAGTGATAATGTTAGTTTTATAATGAGTTCTGTTCTTAATAAGCTCTGTGATATTGTTATTTTAAATATGGGTGACAAAAGCATATCTATGGCTGAAAAACTCATAAGCTTAAAGCCCGATCTTGCTCTTGTCACCGCTGTGCCTAATCTTAAGCCACAACAGAAGTCACGTCTTCTACTAAAGGGACTGACACATCCTATTATCTCCCCTATTCAGGCCAGTGATTTAAAACGTCAACTCCATAATGTTACAACCTCCCATTTTTCCAAGGTCTATACCCTTATCTCGCATAAGAAGATTTGTAACTTTATTCAAGGCCTTGATCCTTTACCAAGTTCCGTAAAAGAGATATCGCGCCTTTGCGATGACCCTGAAAGTTCTATCAAAGATATTATCAAAACCATTGAATCCGACGCCATAACTACAGCGAGTATTCTTCATGCCACAAGCATGCCTATATATGCGGTTAAAAAAACTTCATCCATAGATCAAGCCGTTGTCTCTTTTGGAAAGCGTCTTATAAAAGCTCTGACCTTAAGTGATCTCGCCTGCAATCTTGGCAGTTTGCAACTTATGGCCTATAACATCAATGAGGAACAGTTCAAGCAGGCTTCAAGTATGCGACTTGCCTTGATGAGTGCTTGGTATGCTAGAGTGAATGCTCAAGACCTCGACATATTATGTGCATCTTCTATCTTGGGTAACTTAGGCGAGATACTTATCAATAAAGAACTTATTGCACAAGGCTTAGCCGATAAGTTTAAAGCCTTTGGTCCAAGAGAGCTTTCCTTGGCCGAGGTAACTCTTCTAAAAACCAGCTCTGCCTTTGTGACGGCAGATATCTTAGAGTTTTGGGGACTGGATGCGGAACTTGTTGATTCTATTCGATATAGTGATTCACCCTTTAATGCATATACACCAAAAGGACAAAGACTTGCCTGTGCCAATGCCATTGTGTATGCAATGGTAAGCCCTTATGCAGAGATAGAAGAGACTCTCCCCGAGAATGTCAAAACAATGATGTTAAAGGCGGGATTAAAATTGAATGTTCTTGAAGAAGCAATTGCTAAACTAAGATAAGGCCACTCATCCTAAAATTGATGAGGAAAAGAGCCTACTTTTAAACTACTCTCTGTCTAACTTTTTACGAAGGATATCTGCTCTAGGAAAGGTGAAAGGGATCTCTCTATTTGCATAAACCGTATCCTTTGCATCCACCGCATAAGCTTTCAGCTGTACCTCTAAAATACTGTCATGTCTATCACTGTCGGCTAATTTTTCTGTTGTGTATAGAACTAATGTCTTCTTCGTTTTAACGCCCGGTTTTACAAGAAATGGGTGTGAGGGACGAGATACTTTGATCTTATCATTATTAACAACATCAATATAAAACTCATGCTCTATATTTTGAGTGTTTTGAATTAGGACCGTATACGCATTTTCAACAAGGGCCTCTCCATCAACTTTTTCAATGTTATACAAACGGGTTTGCTTATTAATGTTGATCAGCATCAACTCTTTATCTGCACCCATAATCATCAAGATAATAAAGATTGTGGCAAGAACAACTCCATACCCCAAGATCTTAGGTCTAAAGAATCGTGTTTTACCCTCTTTCTTCTCTATCTCACGTGTACTCGACCAATTAACAAGACTCGGTTCATTGAACTTTGCCATAACTGTTGTACAGGCATCCACGCACTCAAGGCAGTTAATACACTCTAATTGAAGTCCACGACGAATATCTATATGTGTTGGACATACTGTCACACAAGACTCACATGTCGTACATAAATCATTTGGAGCCAGTTGATCTTGCTTATCTACAAGTTTATTATGGGCATCATCATAGATCTGTCCTCCGCGACTATTATCATAAATCGCCATAATTGTATCATCATCATACAAGACAGACTGAATGCGTGAGTAGGGGCAGACATAAACACAAAAATTTTCTTGCAAAAAAACAATATCATAGACTAAAAACACCGTGATACCGATCCATGCACCCATAAATACGGGGTGATCACCGATATTGGAAACATAATCAAAGAACTGCTCAGGCGGGACAAAGAACCACAAAGCATCTGCCGCTGCCAAAGAGGCCAGGACAACAGAGATGATCCAGATAACTACACGCTTCAATTTATTGATTGGTTTAGAATAATCCGGTTCGATCTGTTTGTTTTTAATACGTTTACGCAGACGAAAGATCTTTGTCTCAATAAGATCTCTAAAGAATGCACGGAAAATAGTTTGAGGACAGAACCAGCCACAGAACATACGCCCACCTAGTACGGTTATCCCGAAAACACCGACAAAAAGTATCATCAATAAAAAGGGTAATAGGTAAAGTTCCTGCATATCAAAAGAGATAAAAAAGAAATGAAGTTTAAAATCAATAAAACTTAGCAAAAAGAAATGATTTCCATTTACCGTAACCCAAGGGATGATCAGAGTAAATGCTGTGGCAAAGGCAAATACATAATAACGCAAATATCGTAGAGGTATCCAACCCTTTAAATATTCAGAAGCCTTCATCTTCTTATCTGTCATTATATATCCTTTTTTAGTAGTTCAATAAGGTATAATTATATATATAAGTAATTATACTAATATAACATTTTACCTTGTGTATGCTCATTTTCCCTTTAATCCATCACTATATACACTTAAATATTATATTTAGGTATAATTTTCATACTAGCGCCCAAAGGAAAATATTGGAAGGTTTATTTATAGAATACAAGGATCCTCTCTTCGGGATCATTCTCTTTTTTGCTTTAATTTTTATGATTGCTTTCTTTTCATACTGGTGGGGAAGGTTTAAGATAAAAGAAGATGAAGAGAGCCTTGGTAGATTTATAAAAAACTTTCATTCTCTTCCTACAGAAAGAGAGCTTGATGATATTTTATCCTTGTCAGCTCTGTCTCTTAAATCCTTATATATTCTGGCCACAAGCTATATTCAAAAAGGCGATTATGAGAAAAGTATAGAGATATACAACTCCGTCTTGAAAAAAGAGCTTAGCGTTGATGATAGAAAAGAGACTATGTTCTTATTAGGACAGACCTATCTGAAGGCTGGTTTTCTTCAGCGCTCGAAGGAACTCTTTTTAGAAATCCTTTCTCGCCATCCCCGAACCCCTCCTGCCTTGCAGTTTTTACTTATTATATATGAAAAAATGCGCGATTTTGATAAGGCAAAAGAGATTCTTGAACCTCTTGATGAGATGGATATGGAAGTGGCCAAAGATTCCATGTACCTGAAACTTGTCTCCATGCAGTATGACCTAAGTCTGCATTCTGAACAGAGGGTTCAAAATATCATCTCTTGGTATGAGCAAAATCATCAACTCGGATATATGATCTTTGAATATCTCTTTAAACAAGCACCATCACGGGCATGGAAACATCTGGACCAATCTCTATGTGAACGTATCTCTGATATCTTATGGAATTTAGAGTCGCATCAACTCGATTTGGATATAATTTCGTCAAATGCTTATCTGCGCGAGCTTTATAGCGCAAAAGGCCTTCTTAAAAGTGCTGACAAATCAACGATCTTTGAGCTTGATGTTTTGATTCAGTTACAGTCAAACGGCTATAAGGACGCTGATCTACAGTTTGAATATCTGTGTAATGAATGTAAACAGATTTTTCCGTTTTCATTTCACCGATGTCCAAACTGCCTCGGTATTGATACCGTACAAAATGAGATGCTTTTAACAAAAGCACGATTTGAACAAAACCTATCCTTTCAATGATAGTCCCAGATAGGCTTATAAAAATCAAATGTAATAAAAGGAATCTTGTGAAAAACCTTGATAAACTAGAACAATCTCTAGATTATCACTTTGAAGATCCACAGCTCCTTATTGAAGCGCTGACGCATAAAAGCTACAAGCAGCCCTACAATA
>CBFDAB010000114.1:0-6508 GCA_965602745.1 uncultured Campylobacterales bacterium | reverse complement strand
GTCTTTAAAAGGGCATTAAAAGCCTCTTTTGTCAGCATATGGACTTCATCTATGATAAAGATCTTAAAACGCGCGGTGGCAGGTTTGTACTTTGTATGTTCGATAAGATCTCTAATATCATCTATCTTGCGGCTTGAGGCGGCATCCATTTCGATTATATCAATATGTCGGCCTTCATTTGCCATTGTACAGTGTTCACAGGTTTCACAAGGACGTGAACTAGGTCCTGTTGAACACATCAATGCTTTTGCAAAGATACGCGCGGTAGATGTCTTTCCTGAACCGCGAAGGCCTGAGAAGAGGTAGGCATGGGATAGTCTGCTTGAATCAAGAGCCAGTGAAAGCGTCTGAGCTATTGTCTCTTGGCCGATAAGGTCTTCAAAACGTTTAGGACGGTATTTTAATGCTAAGACTTCAGAATTTTGCTTCACTTTATGCCTCTTATATAAATTATTTTTATATTATCATAAGAAGATTAAAGAGGGGGTAAAACTCTATTATAAGTTGAGCCACTTTTTAGCAACGGCTCTTAGTGCTTCGGGGTTTTCTGAAGAAAAGAGTTTTAGTTCTGTCTTTGGGAATCTTTTAGAGAAGTCATAATGGTGTTCTAGGTATTCTACTATGGCTTCACCAGAGTGGATGAGCTGGGTATTTCCCTTGAAATACTCTGAGATAGCTTCTGAGATCAGAGGAAAATGTGTGCATCCAAGAATTATTGCATCAGGATGCTCGTAATTCTTGAAATAGTGATCCATAACACTGTTTAAGACCTCTCCACTGTATAAACCCTCTTCAACGATAGGGACGAAGAGGCCTGTTGCACAGGCTGAGATATTAGAGTATTTATTGGAGAGAAGGGGTATTTCATAGGCTCTTGAGTTGACAGTTGCCTTTGTCCCGATGATGAGGATATTGGAATTTTTATCACCTATGGTGTTTTCCAGAGCTAAAATACCCGGTTCGACTACGCCAATGACATCAAAGGGAGCATTCTCTTTTAACTCTTCCAGGGCGTAGGCACTTACAGTATTGCAGGCTGTGATAAGAAGATCGATCTCAAAGTTTTTAAAAAATTCAAGGGCTTCTAGGGAGTAGCGAATGATAGTGTTCTTGTCTTTGACACCATAAGGCACTCTGGCAGTATCTCCAAAGTAGACGATCTCTTCAAAGAGTTGGTGTTCAAGAAGGCTTTTAACAACAGTCAGACCACCGACTCCGCTCTCAAATACACCGACTTTCATTATTTGGACACACTTGCACGAGCGGAGCTGACATTGGTTATGCTAAGTTCACTTTGGCCGTGAGCCCGCGTGCAGATGAACTGCGCCGTTTTATGTTTACAATTCACCAAATGTCCTTTGTATATAGTGTCTTTGATCAAGACCCTTCGTTCATAAGAGCTAGGAACTCTTCATTGTTTTTAGTCTTTTTCAGCTGACCAAAGATAAACTGAAGTGCCTTTGTCTCATTTTCTTGCTTATGAAGCATAGAACGAAGAACAAATATCTTTTTAAGTGCATCTTCACCGATAAGAAGTTCTTCTTTACGTGTACCTGACTTAAGAAGATCCATAGCAGGAAAGATACGACGTTCAGCGATATGACGGCTAAGAACAACCTCTGAGTTACCCGTACCCTTGAACTCTTCAAAAATAACTTCATCCATACGGCTTCCTGTATCAACAAGGGCTGTTGCGATGATAGTCAGACTTCCGCCGTTTTCGATGTTACGAGCAGCACCAAAGAAACGCTTTGGTTTGTGTAGAGCGTTTGCATCAACACCACCTGAAAGCACCTTACCTGAGGAAGGTGTCGCAGTGTTATAAGCACGTGCAAGTCTAGTGATAGAGTCAAGTAAGATAACAACATCTTTACCCATCTCTACCTTACGCTTAGCACGTTCGATAACAAGCTCAGCCACTTTAACGTGGTTCTTTGCAGGTTGATCAAAGGTAGAGTTATAAACCTCACCCTTAACCGAACGCTCCATATCAGTAACCTCTTCAGGGCGCTCATCAACAAGCAAGACCATCAAATCGATCTCAGGATGGTTGTGTGAGATACCGTGCGCTAACTCTTTCATTAACTCTGTCTTACCCGAACGAGGAGGTGCAACGATAAGACCACGTTGTCCCTTTCCTATAGGTGAAAACATATCTAACATACGTCCCGTTAGTCTGTTTGCATCATATTCAAGTTTGATCTGATCAAGTGCGTAAATCGGCGTAAGATTTTCAAAAAGAGGACGTTTCTTGCTCTCTTCAGGTGGAAGGTAGTTGATCGCTTCGATTTTAAGAAGGGCATAATAACGCTCTTGCTCTTTTGGAGGACGAACCTGACCTGTGACAACGTCTCCATTTCTAAGAGCAAAACGTTTGATCTGTGTGCTTGAAACATAAGCATCATTTACAGAATCTGAGAAGTTGGTATCAATTCCGCGCAAGAATCCATATCCATCCCCCATAATCTCCAAGATACCTGTAAAAAGGATGAATCCACCCTTATTCGTTTGCGCTTTTAAGATCTCAAAAAGAAGGTCTTGGCGTTTAAGCTCATTAGGATCTTCAACCTTCAGCTCATCTGCAATAAGAATAAGATCATCTAGGGGTTTTGAACGAAGGTCATCAATATTGTAGCCTTCGACCGGTACATGGGTTCTGTTGGTAGTATTTTTTTTCTTGCTAGAGTTTTCGCTCATTAATGCCTCGTTTGGGGATTTTGTTAGAAATGAAGTGTCAGCGACTTTGCTGTGGAAGATGTTACTAATTTAGCGGTATTTTATACTAACTTGGTAAACATGTCAAGTTTAGAATAAATACGTGTGAATAATATGATATTATATAACAAAAATAAATGGATGAGCCCTATGAACAACAAACTGTTTTTTAATGCAAAGGTCAATGAAGAGTTTTCTAACGTACTCTCAAAAGAGAGTGAAAATATAGGTTTTTACCAGCTTCCTGAGGCGGATACAAGTGAGTATAAGGAATATGCCAAAACAGTAAAGCAAAAAGATATTGTTGTTGTCGGTATTGGTGGATCTGCCTTAGGTACATTGGCTATCTACCATTTTTTAGCGATGGGACAGAAATTTGAAAAGAACTTACACTTTATAGACACAACAGATCCTCTGGTATTAAAGCAAAAGGTGGATCTCATTAACCTTGAAGATGCTTTTTTCCTTATTGTCTCCAAATCCGGATCAACGGTAGAGACAATAGCTGCTTTGAAATATTTGCAAAGTTTTGTCCCTATATCAAAAGAGAACTATATGGTTATCACAGATCCGGGTTCTGCCTTAGAAGAATTTGCCGGAGCTTATGGGCTTAAGGTCTTTAATATGCCGGCTAATGTCGGAGGACGTTTTTCAGTCTTATCGGCTGTGGGTTTAGTACCTTTGGCAATTATCGGAGCAGATATTGATGCGCTTTTAAAAGGAGCCAAAGATGTAAAAGACTCCTTTTTTAATGATCATGGATATTGTGAAAAGCTTCTGACTAAGGCCACATATTATGCACAAAAGAGTAACTCTTATAATATCAACTGTCTCTTCTCATACTCAGAAGCCTTTAGAGAGTTTAATGCCTGGTATGTCCAATTATGGGGAGAAAGTCTTGGAAAACTGCAGCGTCATTCCCAGCTTCATGTCGGCCTGACTCCTGTAGGACTTATCGGACCGACGGATCAGCACTCTTTTTTACAGCTTATTGTTGACGGTAAGCGTGACAAGACAGTGACAGTAATCAAGATCAAAGATTTTGAAAACGGTATAAAAATACCTGATGTGACCCTGCCTGCCTTGGAAAAACTAGATATCTTAAACGGATACGGTTTTGCCGAGCTTATCAATATGCAAGCAGATGCGATGATAGAGTCTTTAGAATCCTTAGAGTTCATTCCCTTGGATGTTATTGAGATAGATAATGCACATGAGCAGACTATGGGTGAGTTGATATATTATTATGAACTTCTAACGGCGCTTGTCGCACAGATGCTTGATATAAATGCTTATGACCAACCCGGTGTAGAGATGGGAAAAATCATCTTAAAAGAGAAGATGTCCAAAGATAAAAAATAATGCATATCCTAGTCACAGGCGGAGCAGGCTATATAGGTTCGCACGTTGTAAAACAGCTGATCGAATATACAGATAACAGTGTGACTATCTTGGATAACCTCTCCACGGGGCATAACTCGACTATAAACTCTTTGAAGAAGATATTTGAGCAGAATCAAGTAGAGGGAAGAAAGTTTAATTTTATAAAGGCTGAACTCAGTGATTTTGAAAATGTGGATAAGATCTTTAAAGAGAATAAGTTTGATGCGCTTATCCATTTTGCGGCGAGTATCGTTGTTCCTGAATCTGTTGAAAATCCTCTAAAATACTACATGAACAATACAGTCAACACGACAAATGTTATTAATATGTGTGTAAAACACGGTGTTGCAAAGATGATATTCTCTTCTACGGCAGCTGTGTACGGAGATGCTAAAGAGAGTCCGGTAAAAGAGACAAGTCAGACTTCTCCGATTAATCCTTACGGCTGGAGCAAGCTGATGAGCGAGCAGGTGATAAGAGATGCCTGCGCGGCTCATGAGGGTTTTGATGCTGTCATCCTCCGCTACTTTAACGTGGCCGGAGCAGATGAACAAAATCGTATAGGTCAGAGTTTTCCTAATGCGACCCATCTTATTAAAGTTGCGGCACAAACAGCTCTGGGGCAAAGAGATAAGATGTATCTTTTTGGCGAGGATTATGAGACCAAAGACGGAACCTGCGAGCGTGACTATATTCATGTGGATGACTTGGCCTCTGCACATCTTAGAGCCCTGCAATATCTGGATGAAGATGAAAAAGAGTCACCCAATACCTTTAATATAGGATATGGACACGGTTTTAGCGTGACAGAGGTGATAAATACGATGAAAGAGGTCAGCGGAGTTGATTTCAGGGTTGAAAAAGTTCCCCGCCGCGCAGGTGATCCGGCCATTTTGATCTCGGATAACTCAAAAACAAAAAAAGTTTTGAAATGGAACTCAAGATTTGATGATATTAGACTTATCTGTCAGACAGCCCTTGATTGGGAGAAGAAGATAGGAGAGGTATAGAAGCTTTTTGCTTCTATACTTAACAAATCAAAAAAAACTTCAGCTACTTCTTTCTTTTTAACGCTTCTGTAAACAATAAGTCAGTATAAAGTGAAATTACAGATAAATTTAAATTTTTTTATAGGGATATATAATGTACTTATTTACATCAGAGGTAGTCAGCCCTGGCCACCCCGATAAATGTGCCGATATTATTGCAGACAGTATTGTTGACAGACTGATAATGGAAGATCCAAATTCACGTGTGGCTTCAGAAGTTTTTGTTGCCGGTAAACATGTTATCATCGGCGGTGAAGTCACGACAAAAGCAAAGGTAGATGAGGCCGGATATAAAAAGATCGTTCTGGATGCTTTGGCAAAGATCGGTTATGACGGAAATTCGGCCTTTTCAAAAGAAGAGTGCCTACATCCTGATGATGTTGAGGTGCAAGTCTTACTCAACCGCCAATCTCCTGAGATCAACCAAGGTGTTGACCAAGAAGATGGTGAGATCGGTGCCGGTGATCAGGGCATTATGTTCGGATATGCTGATATGGAGAGTGCAGACTATATGCCTTCAGCTATTACTTATGCGCGTATGCTTATGGAAAAGGTTTATCACTACGCCTTAGCGCATAATCATAAACTCGGTGTCGATATCAAGACTCAGGTCACTATGGATTATGTGACAAAAGATAACTATGAAAGCTGCCAGCCTCAATCAATCCATACTATCGTCGTCTCTGCACCTTGTGTGCATACTATGCATATAGACGAGGTAAGAGAACTGATTATGGGTCTGATCTTGGATTCGGCATTGCCGACAAATCTCTTTGATCCGAAAAAATGTATCATACATATTAACCCGACAGGAAAATATGTTTCTCACTCTTCACTTCATGACTCAGGTCTAACAGGAAGAAAACTGATAGTTGACAGCTTTGGAGGATACGCACCAATCGGCGGCGGTGCCCAGTCTTCAAAAGATTATACGAAAGTAGATAGATCAGGTCTATATGCAGGACGCTGGATCGCTAAGAATATAGTAGCCGCAGGATTGGCAAAAAAAGCACTTATACAGCTTTCATATGCAATCGGTGTTGCGAAACCCGTTTCTGTGACCGTAGATACTATGGGAACAGGATTATTGGATGATGAAAAACTCTCCGACTTTGTATTAAATACATTTGCCCTGACTCCACGCTGGATCACAGAGAAATTCTCTCTTGATAAGCCCTCTGAAGAGACATTCTTATATGCAGACGTAGCCGCACGCGGTCAAGTCGGTCAGAGTGATTATCCATGGGAAAAACTAGACGCAGTAGAGACCTTTAAAACTCTTTTATAGAAAATACAAAGAAGTCTTAATATTTTAAATATTTAAGACATTCATAATATTTTCTTACTTCTTCGATAGCAAC
>CBFDAB010000113.1:0-6618 GCA_965602745.1 uncultured Campylobacterales bacterium | reverse complement strand
TCTAGCTATTATAGCACTTTGTCAGTGTAAAAGTTTAGAAACTGCAAGGGCTAATCCTATGCCTGAAGCTATCCATCCGATGAAGACCATCATAGAAGCGAGCTTTGAAAGGCTCATCTCTTTTGTTAGAGAGGTGAATACAATAACATTATAGTAAGAGATGGTAAAAGGATATACCATAGCCAGAATAAGAGGCATCTCAAAGTAAGAGAGACTATAGCTTCCCATAAAAAGAAGGGCTATAAAAAGGTGTTTTTTTAAGGTGGAGAGCTTGATAATTGAAGCTGCTACAAGTCCTATAAGATGAAAGAGGATAATGAGAAGAGTCTCGTTCGACCAGATGTTTAATCCCTCATGTCTGGAAAGGGTCTCAAAGAGGTTAGAGTCAAGAAGTATCCATAGCATCAAGGGAAGATAAGAGATAAAGGTGTGTGAGATGACTTTTGCATCTTCTTCGACCTTATAATCTTTAAGAAGAAGGGCTGCTATAAGGGAGATAAGAGAAAAGGCGATGGCCATCCACTCTCTGCTCTCAGCGGAGCTGGTAAAACAGTAAGTCCCGACGGTATAGGCAATAGCCAAGGCGAAAAGAAGCTCTTTTTGCTGTTTTTCTTTAAAGAGATAAATGCCAAGAGGAGCCATAAGCCCGACAGAGAAACCCAATAGACCAAGAGTGAAAGCATTATAGTCTGGATAAAGAAAAGAGAGTAGAAGCTGGAGGGTAAGTGCAATCATGATCTTATGAACAGGGTTAGTGATATTTCCCCAAGACTGACCGCTGAAAACAGTTCCTGCAACACCGCCGACAAAGATAGGAAAGAGTTTAAAAAGGTCAGAATGGTAATGCTGGGCAATACCTGTTTGCACGATCAGAAGGTAATAGCTTAACTCAAATCCAAGTAGAAAGACCAGTGACAAGGATTGGATCATAAACGATTCCTAAAGAGCAGATACGCAAGAGCATAAAATATGTCATAAGCACCGACAAGAAGGCCTAGAGCGTCAATACTTCCTATATAAAAAAGAGAAAAGAAGACAGTTCCCGTAATAAGTCTTGCAAGGGATGTCAGCCAAGCTAATAAGTGGGACTCTTTAGAGATGCCTATACGATGTATGACCCCGATAAATCCCATAAATCCGAAGACGAGATAATAATGAGGCTGAAAGTCAAAGCCCAAAAATCCAAATAAAGGAGGGGCCGCAATAAAGAGTATAAGTGCGCCTAAGCCGTCAGAAGCAAAACCGTTAAGGTGATAGAGTCCCAGCAGAGAGGGCCTATTGTAGCTGAGCTTTTGAAGTATATAATAAACTAAACCTGCAAGAGCCAGAATACCGCCTATCAAGCGTATCCACCACATTATGATAATATCAATTCTAAAAATACCTGCCTCATCAAATCCCGCAAGGGTAAGGGGAATAAAGATAATCCCAATTACATAAAGCCAGAAATGAGCAAACTTTTTAGGAAGTTCATAAAAATAACTCACAATGCTTAATGACATAAAAAATATACCAAGACCGATGGCGACATGAGCGTGGGCGACGATAAGGTCATTTCTGTGAAAAGGCCATCTTATCTCGGGAATAAAAAGAATATTTCCCTCTACCATCACAAATAAAAATGCCCAAAGCGAGATAAGCAGATAAGGAGTCTGTTTGAAGTCCAGCTTCGCATCCTTGACCCACTTGAGAAGAAGAGGAGCATAGGCAAAGGTCATCCATTGAAAGACCCACTCTTCATTATATGAAAGCTCTCCTCTAAAAACACGAAGCCCGACGGACAAGGCATAGGCTGCCAGAGGTAGGATCCAAAAAACATGCCATCTGGCTTTAAACTCTTCTTTGGCATGAAGTTTGATCATCAGATAAAACAGAGGGATAATTGTAAAACTCATACCAAGGGTGTTGTCTCCATGAGGTCCCATGATAGTCGCTTCGACCTGTCCGTAATTCGGATTCATCAGTATGACAAGCGAGATTGGGGCAATAAATAAAATAGCCTTAGAAACTTTTACCCAAAGAGGCTGTATCTTGTACTGCTTGATGGTCTTAAAGATAGCCATGATATAGAATATCCCAGAAGCTGCAAGAATAAAATTAAGCTCATAAGCAAAGTCATAAAAGGCCAGACCCCTTTGGCTTCCTAGGGAGATAGAGACGACGGTCATAAACAAAAACAGATGCCATAATAAAAAGTAGCTTCTCATCGGTGCAACGGCCCCGTCAAGGTCTAAATTGTCTTTAGCAAAGAGTGCAAAAGGAAGAAGGGAGAGAGCAAGCATTATCGGCCCGTAAAGCATAAGCGTAATATGTAATGAACGTGTTGTACCCGCATTGAGTAAGGTCTCATCTAAGATACTAAGTCCAAGTAGTTGAGCGGCAAAAATAGTCCCGACTAAGACCGAGGCTAAAAAGATAAGAGCCCAAAGGGGCATAACAGCATTAACGAGATTAGAGAATCTTTCCATCTCTCATCCTTATTGTTTGGCTTGCATAGTTTTCAACCTGCATATCATGTGAGGCAAGGATAACTGTTGTCCCTTTTTTAACTGCCTTGGCTAAAAGTTCATAAACAGTGGTGCTGTTTTTTGAGTCAAGACTTCCTGTCGGCTCATCTGCGAAGATGATACGAGGCTCATTTATAAGTGCGCGGGCCAGAGCAACACGCTGCCTCTGCCCTCCTGATATCTCGTTAGGATAACGTGAGGAGAGCTCTAAAATCCCAAGTTCTTCCAGGAGGGCATTGATATTTTTCTTTTTCTCTTTTAGCGCTGCAAGGGATATGTTCTCATACACACTAAGGTAGTTGATAAGATAATGAAACTGAAAAACAAAACCGATATTTTTTTGACGAAAAGTGTCTATACTTTTTATCTTATCTATAGAAGAGTCTTGAATAAGAAGCTTTCCCTGTGATGGTTTAAGAAGGGTTGAGAGGATAGAAAGAAGGGTGGATTTTCCGCTTCCGCTCTCTCCGCTTAAAAAAACAAATTTTCCTTTATTGATCTCAAAAGAGAGATCATACAAGATCTGCTCTTTCCCGTAAAAATGAGAGATATTGGATGCCTTGATCATGAACATCCTTGATTTATTAAGAGTATAGGGTCGGTTTTCGAAGCTATCCATGCAGGTACTAAAGAACCAAGCAAGGCCATAAACAAGGTCGAAGCTAAGACATATAGGGCTGTTGCAAGTGAAAGCGTGCCGTTAACGTAGCCTTGAAGCATCTGTATATGAGGAAGAAGAGCCAATATCCCGAGGCTGAGAACAAGAGCAAAAAGATAAGCAGAGAGACTCATGATAAGGGTTTCAAAAAAGAGATTTTTGATGATAAAGAAGCGGCTTTTACCCAGTGCGCGCATGATCCCAAACTCCTCTTTCCTTGAGTTGACGATCATGCTCATCACAGAAGCAATTCCCATCAGACCCATAATAAAGGCGAGTGAAGAGATGACCAAAGAAGAGTTTTCAATGATCTTAAATTGATTATATTCTTGAATAAAGGCCTGGGTTGTTTTCACTTCTATATCCCTATCTAGAGGAAGAATACTCTTTACAATGCTATCTGTTTTTTTTGGAGAATCTGAGCTGACCAAGATATAAGAGGCAGAACGGGAAAAAAGTTTTCCGGCATCGTCTATATTCATCACAACACCCCCCTCTTCAAAACCGATATCGCTAGTATAGGAGCCTGATATCTTAAAGCGTTTATTGCCGATCTTTACACCTCTTCCTCGCAGCTGTTTGGATAGGGTCTCTCCTAAGAGGACCTCTCCCTCTTTAGGATACTTCCCTTGGAAGAGTTTATAATGAGAAAGATGGTTTTCGCTGACCCCGTAGATACCGGCTATAGGTAGATGTCCTACCGGGGAGGCTCCTACTATCATCGCGTAGCTTGATTTGACGTGAGGAAGAAGATTGATCTTATCAAGCAAGGAGATATCTACATTAGAAAAGAAGGTGTCCGCTATACCGCGTTGTGTGACGATGATATCCCCATCTGTCTTTATCATCTTTGAATACATCCCAATAAGGCCTTGAGAGATAGAAGAGATCAAAAAGATAGCCATCACCGCAATAGTGATAGAAGAGAATATTAAAAAGCTTTTAAAAGGATTTTTACTGAGTGCTTTAAGGGAGATCACTTATCTATAGCTGCTTTAAGTTCTTGTGTCGTGGTGATATACGAGATATTTTCAACTTTTCCGTCTTTTATACGCGCCAAGGTAAGGGCCTCTTCTTTATGCGGAACAAAGTTTTGAAACTCTTCATCATAATGAAGATAGATCAGGTGTTTGTATTTTTGCATTTTTGGAAGGGCAAACATATTTGTGATAATAGTAGGCATCTTGTTGATATCGGCAATAAAGATGGCACGGTGCTTTGCCATATAAAAAGGGTCTTGAGTATTTAAGAAGTCGTTAACCAAGGAACCTGTCTCTTTTTCAAAGGCAATAACAACAAGACTGGCCGTTTTAGGGACTTTCATCTGGCGTCCCTGAGGAGTTTCATATTTAAAGTTGTTGAGTTGTTTAAGTTCTGAGTTGACCTCAAAGGAGGAAGCATTTAGAAGTGCAAGAGTGAGACTTAAGATCATAAATATTTTATGCATAGGGGTGACTCCTGTATTTTACAATAAGTGATTATACTATTTTATTGTTAATTAATCGTAAAAACAGGTATCTCGCTTAGGCCCATATATCGAATCTGAGGCCCCCAATAGCCTAATCCCCGAGTTAAGATACAAGAGAGTGTCTTTATGTACATACAGACCTTCAAAACAGGGTTGGATAAGTTGTACAAGAATATGAAAAGGGTAAATGTTTAAAATACAGAAAATAGGAGATGATTTACGTTTCATTTACTCTATTCAGATATAGTTCTTATATCCAAGCTTATGCATGATAAGGCTGGAAGCAGGTTTCTACTCTTCCCCCAATTGTTAGTCCTGTCTAAATTATTTATTTACTTTTTGCATGTTAAAGTGTCGGATCCCCCGTCCGGCACCTCCTTCTCACCTCCTTTAGTATAAACTTCAATCTTTTGTGATAGAATCATTATAAATTCTAATAAAGGATCTCTTATCAGACGATGTGCCCTTGTAGAAGACGACCAGCTCTTTTTGACCTTAATGCATAATTTTTTTGAAAATATGTCTTGGCTGTGCGACGACTATAATGATGTTAAGAGTACTCTTGCAGGTATTAAAAAGAGAGTTTATGATCTTTATATCGTTGATATTAACCTTCCCGAAGAAGATGGTCTATCTTTAGTCAAAGAACTTCGTTTAAAGTATCCACAGACCCCTATTATCATAGTTAGCGGCTATAGCGATATAGAGACTATTATAAATGCTTACGAAGCTGGCTGTGATGAATATCTGAAAAAACCTTTTGACCTTCGTGAACTAGAGATAAAAGTCTCCAAACTGATGAACGACAAACTCTTGGATCTGAGCGAAACTGTTAAATATGATGTTGCAGGACGAATCTTGTTGATTGATACTAAAGAGGTGCATCTAAGTCTTAAAGAGTCAAATCTTTTGCATACCTTTATGACAAACATCAATAGACCATTAACACATGCTTATTTGGAGTCTCTTATATGGGGTGAGTCTGAAGACAATGGACACGCCTTGAGAAACCTTGTTTTACGCCTTCGTAAACGTATAGGGGCAGGTATAATTGAGACGGTTCAGGGAGAAGGATATATCTTGCGTTTAAATGCAGACAACTAGACTAAAGTTTCTTGGAATAGAGTAATTTCTGATATTTTTGTGAATATGAGATATCAAAGACAAAGTCTTCTTTTTTTACATCATCATATTTGCAAGATAGGTAGCCTGAGGCTAAGATATAGCCTTTTTTACCATTTAAGGGGTCAAGTTGATCTAAGAGATAGGTGCTTAGATCAGTCTCGATGTCATGTGTAAAATGATTTGAAATCGAGACTTTTCCCTCATTGCGCAGACATGTGCCAGAAAACTGTACAAGCGCGGAATAGGACCAAACACCGATATTTAAGCGCGTCAAGTCTAACTCTTTAAGATCATAATAATCCATATACCAGCGTAAACTGTATCCCTGAAGCTGCTCTTTCGAATGGGTGATGAGAAAATAGTCACTTCTCATTTTCCGCTTTATTTCAAAATCATCATGGGTATTGACACATCTCATCCAGCCTTCGTATCCGGTAAGACGATTCTTCCTGTAATCACTTTTAAGACTTGAAAACTCAAAATCAATAGAGTCGAAATCACTGGCAATAGAAGCACCGAACTGTTTTCCAAACTGTACAGTTCCTTTGATATCTTCGCAATAATCAACAAGATCGCTTAAGATAGAAAACTTTCCTAAGCTACTCTTATTGCGAACCTTATATAAGGTTCTGTGAAGACCTTCAGCAATGATAACAAAGTCATTTTCATCTACGATGTAGTCTTTGACATTACGTACTTTATCTGGTTCTATACTGTTCTGGTAACCATAGGTGGTAGATGTCTTGATCTTTTCAACACTATCTTGTCCTATACGTATAAATGTACAGCCTGAAAGAGTCACAAGTAAGATAAATAATAAGATAGATGAGAGAAGTGTTTTAAAAATCATTTTGGATAAT
>CBFDAB010000112.1:0-6852 GCA_965602745.1 uncultured Campylobacterales bacterium | reverse complement strand
CAAAAAGATCATTATGGCTTATGAATATTTCGACAAAGAGGTGCAGAGTCTGGATGAGGTCTTTGAATTAGATAAAGAGGTGAGAGCTTATGTTAAGGCCTAAGGTACTGATCCTGCATGGCTGGGGAGGAAGCGATTATCCTCACTGGCAGTCTTGGTTGGCGGGAGAGCTTGCAAAAGATTATGGACAGGTCTGCTTCCCCCTTTTAGACAATCCTCATTTTCCGACGAAGAAAAGATGGGTAAAACAGGTCAAGGAGATCTTGCACGAGTTCAAACCCGATGTCGTCATCTGCCACTCCATGGCGAACAGCCTGTGGTTTCATCTGTGTGAAGAGGGTGAGATCGCTGAGGTTCAGAGACTTCTTATGGTAGCTCCTCCGCGGCTCGATCTAGAACTCGATACGATTAAAACATTCTTTCCTGTGCCCATACCGAAAAACCTTTTTGCAAAAGAGGCGATGATGGTCACATCAACGGATGACCCTTATATGAGTCAGGAAGAAGCCCTGGCCTTACAGCAAGCCTTGGAAGTACAAATGAAGGTTCTTGAAAGTGCTGGGCATATAAACGCAGATAGTGATTACGGTGAGTGGCCGTGGGTGCTTGAGTGGGTGAGAAAAAAGGAAAATAGATGACTTTAGCAATAGAAAGCTCATATGATGACAGATATTCTTTTGACATACGTCAAATGAGCGGAACCCCTTTGGCTGCGTTAACACTGGGTTCTACTCAGAGTAGGGCTCATGCACGGATAGACCGTGCTTATGGAGCTGCATCATGAATCTGATACTGGCAATAGAAAGCTCATGCGATGATAGCTCCATCTCTGTTACAGAGATAGAGACGAAGAAGCTTGTTTATCATAAGAAGATCTCTCAAGAGTTGGAGCACTCTGTTTATGGGGGTGTTGTTCCTGAACTGGCATCACGTCTTCATGCAGAGACGCTTCCTAAGATACTCAAAGAGTGCAAGCCCTATTTCCAAGACTTGAAGGCTATAGCCGTAACAACTGCACCCGGGCTGAATGTCACCTTGGTTGAGGGTGTGACTATGGCGAAGGCACTTTGTCTCACTTTAAATCTTCCTCTTATAGCGGTAAATCATCTTAAGGGACATATATACTCTCTTTTTATTGAAAAAGAGACATCTTTTCCGATGACGGTACTTCTCGTCTCAGGGGGACACACGCAAGTCATTGAAGTGAAGAGTCTTGAAGATATGAAGATGGTTGCTACGACTATGGATGACAGTTTTGGTGAGAGTTTCGATAAGGTCTCAAAGATGATGCATCTAGGTTATCCGGGTGGACCTGTGATTGAGAAGATGGCAAAAGAGGGGGACGAAGATAGATATCCTATGCCTCTTCCTCTGTCTCAGTCACCTCTTATCGCCTTTTCGTATTCAGGATTAAAGAATGCAGTTCGGCTTGTCAGCCTAGAAGCAGAAGAGAAAGATTATGCAGATCTAGCCGCCAGTTTTCAAAAAGCAGCAGTTGGGCACCTTACTCAAAAGCTCAAAAAATATTTTAAAACAAGTGCTCCTTCACATTTTGCTATTGTCGGGGGGGCATCTGCTAATCTGTATCTGCGTGAAAAGATTGAAATCTTATTGCAACCTCATAAGGCTAAACTCTCTTTGGCGGATTTACAATACTGTTCGGATAATGCGGCAATGATCGGTAGAGTGGCTGTTGAGATGTATGAAAAAGAGCTCTTTACCTCTATAAATGAGGTCAAAACAGAGCCTCGGACTTCTTTATAAGTCACCCTGTAATAAAAAGTAACTATTAAGAATAGCTTAAGCGAAATATGTTGCAAGATAATTAAGATAAATAATATCCGATTTAAGTAAACTTCCACCATATAAATTTAAAAATAATAGGGATTCAATATGGCAACAACAAAATTCAAAGGTACTGACGTAGAGTTAGTAGGAACAGAAATCAAGGTAGGCGACAAAGCACCTGCAATCACAGTAGTAAACTCTGATGGTCTTGGTGATGTTGTTGTTGGTGGCGCTACAGGTAAAAAGCAACTTATTATCGTTGTTCCTTCACTAGACACTGGTGTATGTGCTACTGAAACTCGTAACTTCAACGCAAAAGCGGCTGATCTTAACGATGTTACTACTACTATCGTATCTCTTGACCTTCCATTTGCTGCAGGTCGTTTTTGTTCAGCTGAAGGTATTACTAACCTAACTGTTACTTCTGACTTCCGTAACAAAGACTTCGCTAACGCTTATGGTGTTCTTCTTGGTGGATCTGTTCTTGCAGGTGTTACTTGTAGAGCAATCTTCGCAGTAAATGAAGAAGGTGTTGTTACTTACAAAGAAATCGTTCCAGAAATCACTGAAGAGCCTAACTACGATGCAGCTCTTGCAGCAGTTAAATAACTAGACCTAAAGGTCTGTCATAGAAGAAAACTAAATTTCTCTTCTATACATCTGTTACTTAACTTTTTTTGAGGCTTCGGCCTCAGTCTTCCTTTTTAACACACTTTTTAAATAAAACTCAAAATACTTTTTTAATTTACTCTTGGTATATCTTTTTATGATAATATGATTTTAATTATCTATATAAGGAAAATATATGAACAAGATTTTATCAGGGCTACTATTAGCCGGTATTATAGGCGCAAGTGCTCAAGCAGACTTGTTGCGCGTTGAGGCGGGTGCAGGTGTTTGGAATAACGAATTTTCAGGAGAGATTAGCAGTATAGTGTCACCTGATCCAATTACACAAGATGTTTTAGGATTTGATTCAGAGAGCAAGGGATATGCCTGGGTATATATCAAGCATCCTGTACCAGTTTTACCAAACTTGCGTTTAGAATATGCTGCTGTGGATTATTC
This sequence comes from uncultured Campylobacterales bacterium, assembly GCA_965602745.1. Classification (GTDB taxonomy): domain Bacteria; phylum Campylobacterota; class Campylobacteria; order Campylobacterales; family Sulfurimonadaceae. The sequence goes on along the minus strand of CBFDAB010000112.1, from coordinate 3,996 downwards.
AGGAACATCTACGTCATCATTTACTTATGAGGGTGACACATATGCTTTAAATACAAAATCTGATCTTACCTTAGATCAGATAGATGTTATTATGTATTATAATCTTTTAGACAATACAGCATGGATAACACTTGATGTAGGTCTTGATGTTAAGGTAATTGATTTTGCTTTTAATGCCGCTAGTGGAGGGAATAGGGTTAATGTATCTGAGACACTTCCTCTGCCTATGGCTTATGCCCGTGGACGTGTTGAAATCCCGGGTACGGACATCGGTCTAGAGGGAAATATCAAATACGTATCTTATAAGAACTCAAAGGTTATGGATTACGCGTTAAAAGCAGATTACACTTTGGTTGATATCTTACCTGTCGATGTAGGTTTGGAAGTCGGTTATAGATTCCAAAAATTCGAGATCGATGGGTCAGACTTCAGTTTTGATACAGCAGCAAACATTGAGGTCGACGGTATCTTCGCCGGAGCTACGATTAGGTTCTAGGTTTTAACAAGGGAGACGACTCTCCCTTGTATCTTTCATCCACAACGATCACTTCATTCTCCAGCCAGATTCCAAATCTCTCAAACACTTTTTTCTGTGCCAGCTGTATAAGCTCAATGGCCTCATCAAAACTTCCCTCTCCTAGATTAACTAGAAAGTTGGCATGTTTTTCACTAAAAGCCATATCTCCTATGCGATGACCCCGTAGACCGACCTCTTGTATCAATCGACCGGCTGAGTCTCCTTGGGGATTTTTAAAACATGACCCAGCAGAGGGATCTGCTGGCTGATTGTCACGCATCTTTTTAAACATCTGCAAATGCTCTTCATTGAAGCCCTTGTGTATCTCAAAGCGTGCTTCAAAAACAATACCCTCAAAGTCTGTCCAGCGATATCCGTGTGGAATATCTTTTTTAAGGATTTCTCCATTCTCTGTTGTGATAGAGTGCAGATAATTAAAGATCTCGAACTCTTTTAGACCGGCATTCATCTTTATCATACCTCCGAGATTACCCGGGAGTTTAGGAAGAAGTTCAAAATGTGATATATCATGTTTTTTACAAAAAGAGAGGAGTTTCCCACCTGCCGTTGCGGCACCGACACAGAGTAGGTCATCTTCTATATGAATGTAGTCGAAACGCTTAGCTAAGATCATTAGAGGGGGGTGCTTTGGCCCGATAAGGACATTATTGCACTGGCCGAGCATATAATGATTATCTGGATAGGTCTTGTTCTCAACAACAAGGACATCGACGATAGGACCTATCTTAATGGAAGAGTGTTTGCAGAAGTCTATACTCTTATACCCCATTAGTAGACAAACTCAGGAATCATATTCATAACTCTAACGGTAAACTCCGTCATCATATTGAGCATCCATGGCATTGTTACAATAATAACAATAACAACACCGATAATCTTAGGGATAAAAGAGAGGGTCATCTCATTGATCTGTGTAGTTGCTTGAAAAATACTTACTGCCAGACCTAGAAACATCCCTGTCAAGAGTCCCGGAAGGGCTAGATAAAGAGCAATTTTAAAAGTTTCAACACCAAGTGCAACGAGTTGTGAATCCATATCTCTGTTTAGCCCTTTCTTAGTTCTGTGTATTCTCGCGGGATGGTATAATCCTCAGCCTTTATGAGTTCATTATAATAACCATGCTTGTAGCCCAGTTCATAAAGCTTATCAATGGCTCTATATTGCAGGGGTGAGAGTGAGATAGACTCATCATTTGCATACAGCTCCAGGTACTGATCTAAGGTCTCTCCCTGTATGCGCACTAAGTTTTGATCTACTAGAAGCTTGCATAACTCTTCTTTTCTCTCTCGTGCAACTTCAACAGCCTTTGTCAGAGTCTCTTCATAAGAGATAGCCTTGGTAAGAGGAATCGAACGCCTGATTGCCATACCTCCAAGAGGAAGAGGGAGACTCTTATCCCCACTGAGCTCCTGCCAGACATCCCATAACTCTTTTTCAACTTCAAGCTCATTTCCAAAGGTCAAGATACTCTCATGAATAAGTACACCTGCATGTACCTCACCGCTTCGAACAGCTTCTTCAATATCTAAAAAGTTCATATAAGTGATACGCGCTTCAGGATAGGCAATACGAAAAAGGAGGGCATTTGTCGTGTATTTTCCGCTTAGAGCCACTTTGAAGTTTCGTTTTAAAGTTTCACCTTTGCGTTTGATAAGTTTGGGTCCGTACCCTTCTCCAAAACTAACCGCTGTTCGAAGTAGGGCATAATCTTCTTTTATCAAAGGAAGAAGAGCAAAACTGATAGCAGAGATATCATAAGTCCCTGCGAGGGCTTCAACATTGAGTGTTTCTATATCTAAGGCGATATTGTCAAATTCTACATTTTCTTGACTTACCCAGCCAAACTTAATAGCGTAATACATAAAAATATCATCAGCATCGGGGGAGTGAGCAATCTTCATCTTTGTCAAATCTTATCCTAGTTAAGAGATCAGCGGAGCAAGCAGATAAATAAAATCTGCAGCATCAGCTGATAATTGTCATTTTTCTTTATAAAAGAACAGTAGAGAACAAAAAATATATTATATGAATTACAGAATTTTCTCTACATAATGCAAAATATCAATTAGATTTTAACCAAAGAACGCTAAAATTACGCATTATTTTCTTTCATTAGGAAAAATATTGCATTTTGCAATATGAAATGATAAATATATCAATTTGTCATATAATTATTCCAATTAAACTACTAAGGAACATCTAATGGATGCAAATAAACAAAAATCACTGGATCTGGCACTAAAGCAGATTGACAAAGCTTTTGGGAAAGGCGCACTTATGCGTCTTGGAGATAAAGAGATTGAGCCAATTGAATCGATTAGTACGGGTTCGATTGGGCTTGACCTTGCATTGGGGATTGGTGGTGTTCCTAAGGGTAGAGTTATTGAGATATATGGCCCAGAGTCATCAGGAAAGACAACGCTTACACTTCAGATCACAGCTGAGTGTCAGAAGCAGGGCGGAGTATGTGCCTTTATCGATGCAGAACATGCACTCGACATACAATATGCGAAAAATCTTGGCGTAGATGTTGAAAACCTATTGGTTTCTCAGCCGGATTACGGTGAGCAGGCACTAGATATCGTTGAGACACTCGCACGTTCAGGGGCTGTTGACCTTATCGTAATCGATTCAGTTGCTGCACTGACACCAAAGGTTGAACTTGAAGGCGAGATGACAGATCAGCAAGTCGGTGTTCAAGCCCGTCTTATGTCAAAAGCGCTGCGTAAACTTACAGGTGTATTGCATAAGATGAACTGTACAGTTATCTTTATTAACCAAATCCGTATGAAGATCGGTATGATGGGTTACGGTTCACCGGAGACGACTACGGGTGGAAATGCTTTGAAGTTTTATGCTTCTGTTCGTATTGATATCCGTCGTATAGCGACACTTAAGCAAGCTGAGAGCCCTATTGGTAACAGAACAAAAGCCAAGGTTGTTAAAAATAAGGTAGCTCCTCCTTTTAAGCAGGCTGAGTTTGATATCATGTTTGGAGAAGGTATCTCTAAATATGGAGAACTTGTGGATTATGGTGTTAAACTTGATATTATAGACAAAGCAGGTGCTTGGTTCTCATATGAGGACAAGAAGCTGGGTCAAGGGCGAGAGAAAGTAAAAGAGGCCTTCAAAGAAGACCCTTTATTGGCAGCAGAGATAGAAAATAAAATTAAAGAGGCTATGGGTATAAGTAATCTTATGGACATGGTACCATCAGAAATAAATGAGGAAGATAAAGAATGATTTTCATAGATAATGTAAATGCAATTGAAGTAATGGACTCTCGCGGGAATCCAACAGTAAAAGCTTATGTAACACTAAGCGACGGAACTCAGACAGAGGCAATCGTGCCATCAGGTGCAAGTACAGGTAAGCGTGAGGCTCTTGAACTACGTGACGGCGGAGATCGTTATATGGGAAAGGGTGTTCTTAAAGCTGTTGAGAATGTTAATTCTCAA
>CBFDAB010000111.1:0-7015 GCA_965602745.1 uncultured Campylobacterales bacterium | reverse complement strand
CTGTAGAAGAACCTCAAAAAGAGGAATTTTTGGACTTTGACAAAAAGTATCTTGACTTCTCACGATCGGAAAAGGTGAGTGAAGCAGAGATATCTGATGAGTTAAAAGAAGCTCTTTATGTTGCCTTTGAGAAAATCTATACGCCTATATTTGAAGGTGCCTTAATCCGTTGTGACTTTTTTGTCGTGGATGGAGGGGTCTTACTTAATGAGATCAATCCTATTCCGGGTTCAATGGCAAATTATCTTTTTGAAGACTTTTGTGAAGTGATTAAGAGACTAAGTCTGCCAAAGAAAAAAGAGATAAAGGTTAATTACACTTATCTGCACTCTATCCGTAGTGCAAAAGGAAAGGCATAATGGCCTTAAAGAGTTTTCAACACGACCAGCAGAGCTATAGTATCTCTTATGAAATCATTAATCCTTTGGCTAAGCATGATCTTATTGTATTGCATGGCTGGGGTTCAAACAAAGAGATCATGAAGCAGGCTTTTGAGCCTTATATGAGCAGTTTTCGTCATATTTATATAGATCTTCCGGGTTTTGGCGGGAGTATTAACCACGCTGTTCTTGACACTGCCCAATATGCACGTATCTTAGAAGTGTTTTTTGAACTTATTGGTTCTAAAAAAGACATTATCATCGGACACTCTTTTGGAGGCAAGATAGCAACCCTTCTTAATCCAAGCCTTTTGGTGCTTTTATCTTCAGCCGGTATCAAGCTTGCAAAACCTTTGAATGTTCAGATAAAGATTAGACTGACAAAGCTGGCAAATGCTCTTGGTCTAAGCCTCTTTACCAAACTTTTTAGGTCTAAAGATGCTCAAGACTTAAATGCCTTGATGTACGAAACCTTTAAAAGAGTAGTAGATGAAGACTTTAGTGAGGAGTTTAAAAACTTCAATAAGAAGGCTCTGATATGTTGGGGTGAAAGCGACAGGGCAACGCCTCTGATAGCAGGACAGAAGATCTCTGACCTGATCAAACATAAGCGCTTTACTGTTTATCAAGGAGATCACTTCTTTTTTCTAAACCGCGCAAAGTCAATTGCAAATGAGATTGAAGAGGAGTATGTGAAATAATGGATTATGCACAACTTCTGCTCTTTGTCACAAATGTTCTTTTTGTCCTTTCACTGGGTTGGTATCTTATAACGAGTCTGCAGTGGTATAACTACAAGATTGAGCGCGTTGTGACTAAGCATCATAAGCCCTGGTGGCACCTCTTTTATTTTATATTTCCTTTTATGATCTATTACGGGATGTACTCTCTGCAGTGGGCAGAATTTTTTGCTATCTATTTTTATTTTGCAGCCCTTCCTGCTCTTCTTGTGTGGCATAAACGTTTAGACAGACCTCTTGTCTTGACATGGAGAGTAAGGCGTTTCTTGATCTTACTGGTCTTTTTGACACTTTTTCAAAACTTCTTATGTACTGTAAAAAGTTCTTGCGAAGTTTATGGTGTTTTTATGCCTTTGTTTGTTGCTGTCGTGGGTTCTACTCTTATAGAAAAGTTTCTATTCTTGGCTTATATGAGAGAAGCAAAAAGAAAACTCAAAGATATGCGTGAGCTGAAGATTGTGGCAATAACAGGAAGTTACGGCAAGACAAGTATGAAAAACTTTTTATATCACATACTTAAATCTTATAAAAATACCTATATGACACCGCGTTCAGTCAACACTCTAGGCGGAATAGTCAAAGATATAAATCAAGATCTTCCTCACGATACTCAGGTCTATGTGTGTGAGGCAGGAGCAAGACAGAAGGGTGATATATATCAGATATCTCAACTCTTAAACCAGCATATTGCTGTTGTGGGTAAAATCGGGCCTGCGCATATTGAGTATTTTAAATCTTTAGAAAACATATCCCGCACCAAGTTAGAGATCATTCAAAGTTCTAATCTTGAAAAAGCCTTTATTCATGTAAGTGCAACAAAAGAGACACATCCAAAGGTAGAGTTCTTCGGAGATGAGATCAAAGATCTCTCTTCAAGCTTAGATGGATTAAAGTTTAGCTTAGAACTTGATGGAGAACTGGTCTCTTTTGAGACATCTATTCTTGGCTCTTTTCAAGCCATGAACATTGCCGCGGCTGTCAAGGTGGCGTCATACCTAGGTATGCCTATAGAAGATATACAAAAAGCGGTTAAGAGTCTTGAAGCTGTTGAACACCGTTTGCAACGTATTGATGCAGGCGGAAAGATCATCTTGGATGACGGCTTTAACGGAAATCTAGAGGGTATGAAAGAGGGGATTAGTCTATGTGCCGAGCATAAGGGTCGAAAAGTCATCGTTACTCCGGGTCTGGTAGAGAGTACAGATGAACTTAACCTAGAGTTGATTAATGAGATCAACAAGGTCTTTGATATTGTTATCGTAACGGGTGCGCTTAATGCAGAACTCTTTAATAAACATCTGAACGTAGATAAGAAGATCATGCTAGCTGATAAATCAAAGCTGGTAGATACTCTCTCTCAATTTACTTCCAGCGGTGATGTCATCTTGTTCGCTAATGATGCACCCAACTTTATCTAGGTATAGATGAAAAGTATAGATGCCCTAACGGAATACATTTCTCGTTTTACAGCCCTTATTCTTGTTCTTCTAAGCCTTCTTATCGTATATGATGCACTGAGCCGTTATCTCTTTCACACAGGCTCAATTGCCTTGCAGGAGTTAGAATGGCATCTTTTTGATTTTGTGATCTTATTTGGTATCGCTTATGCCTTAAAAGAGGGTGCTCATGTACGCGTCGACATCTTTTATTCACAGTTCAAGCCTCGTACCAAGGCCTTAGTAGATCTCTTCTCCCAACTATTTTTGATCCTGCCTTTTTCTTTTTTGATCATTTATATGGGTTATGACTTTGTATTGCAAAGCTTTATACAAAATGAAGGCTCGTCAGATCCCGGCGGTCTTCCTTGGCGATTTATTGTAAAAAGCCTTATGCTTTTAAGTTTTGCTCTTCTTATCTTGCAGTCTCTAAGTGAGGTGATAAAGCGCATAAGGCTTTTGAAATCATGATAGCCTTTGTAATGTTTTTTATTGCACTTTTGCTTTTGATGTTGGGATTTGAAGTTGCCTTTGTCTTTGGTACAGTTGCACTCTTTTTCGCAGTATTTACTCCTGAATTAGGTATTGAAGTCTTTCATTTCCTTCCTTTTAGAATATATGGGATCATGAGTAACTTTACACTTATGGCTGTTCCTCTTTTTATATTTATGGGACTTGTCTTGGAAAAAAGCCGTATGGCTGAAGACCTCCTTCTTTCTATGAGCAGACTTTTTGGATCACTTCGCGGGGGTTTGGCTATATCTGTTGTCTTAGTTGGTGCTATCTTGGCGGCTTCTACTGGTATAGTCAGTGCCTCGGTCGTGATGATGTCTGTTATTGCCTTGCCTCTGATGCTGAAGCATGGTTATTCTGCCTCTCTGTCTTCAGGAACGATTGCCGCATCGGGTACTTTAGGTCAGATTATACCTCCGTCAATTGTTTTGATTATCTTAGGCGATGTGATGAGTGTGAGTGTAGGAGACTTGTTTAAAGGTGCTGTTCTTCCGGGACTTTTACTTGTTGGTCTATATATACTCTATATTATAATTTTTGCTTTTTTTAAAAAAGATGTGGCACCTGCTATGAAGGGTGACAAAGAGAGTACTCTTACAACTATCAATGCCATACTGCCTCCACTTGCGCTGATCTTTGTAGTCTTAGGATCTATCTTTGCCGGTATAGCCTCTCCAACAGAATCTGCCGCTTTTGGAGTTCTTGGTTCTGTCTTACTCTCTGTATATAAAAGAAGTTTTTCTTTTGAGATCATAAAATACTCGACTATGCAGACACTCAAGCTATCGGGAATGATCTTTATGATCCTTATTGGAGCAACGGCCTTTAGTCTGGTCTTTAACGAACTCGGCGGCTCAGACATCATCTTGGAGTTCTTTTCGCAAGATCTGTCGGATCCGTGGATCTTTATTGCCTTTGCCATGCTGGTTATATTTATACTTGGACTTTTTATAGACTTTATAGAGATCTCATTTATAGTAGTGCCGATTATGGTACCGATACTGGGCGAGTTGGGTATAGACCCTGTCTGGTTTGCTATCTTGATCGCTATGAACCTTCAAGCCTCTTTTATCACGCCGCCTTTTGGTTTATCCCTGTTTTTTCTAAAGGGTGCGGCAAAAGATATGGTTACGACCATGGAGATCTATAAGGGTATTATTCCTTTTATCTTTTTACAACTGTTGGCCTTGGTCCTAGTTCTTATCTTTCCTGATCTAGTCTTTGCTTTTTTATAAAATATTTCTTATATTTTTGGAACGGCATATGCTTAATTTATCTTATATAAGTGCAGGGCGGTAATATAATGTTTGATTATGCTAATATAAGATTAATCTACTTGCAGTCTCTCTCTCACCAATCCCTTCTTGGCAGGGGACTTGAAAATACTAAGATATTTACACTTTCACATGATATGAAACTTTCTCTGACAGTAAAAGATTATGACTTTATTGCCTTGGATATGGGACATCTTAGAAGTATGCAGATCTTAAAGCAGCTCAAAAAGAGTTCTCCTCAGTCTTATGTGATCGTCTCAAGCACGAATGAGAAGATCCTTATGCAGGCTTTAAAAGAGGGAGCAGATGCAAGTCTAATAAATCCTATGGACAAAGATGAGTGTGATCGTGTCCTCTACAAAGCCGCTTCTTACGTGAATATGCAAGAGATCTTTTATCAGACCTATTATCTTGATGATCAAAGCTCTTTGGAAAATCTTGGGGCTCTTAAAAAGAGACTTGAATACAGACAAAAAGACACACTCATAAGACTCTCTTTACGTAATTATAAAAACTATCAGATCTATTATGGAGTTGAGATTACAAACAGAGTCCTTATAAAGCTGGCAGAGGCTATAAAACTAAACCTTCCTCTCTCAGCTAGGATCTACAAAACCGCCGAAGATGAGTTTTCTATTTTACTTGATATGCCTGTTTCTGCTCAGGTTCAGATGCTTTCACAGCAGTTGAAATCTTTTTTTGAACAAGAGAATATAAGCCTGGAGGAACTCGATTTTAATTGTGATCTTGATATAGGTGTTTCTTCAGGAATAGATCTTATAAACAGAGCAGGTATTGCTCTCTCAGAGGCAAAAGAGGGACGCGGTCTAGCCTATTATGATGAAGCCTCTTCTTTTGTTCAGAGGCAAAAAGAGAATATCAGATGGATGCAAATCGTTCAAGAAGCTATTCGTGAAGACAGAGTGATGGCCTATTATCAGCCTATAATGGGAAATGAATATATTAATATTATGAAATATGAAGCTCTCTGCCGTATTGAGAGCAAAGAGGGAAATATCTATAATCCGGCTGAGTTTATGGACGCAGTTCGTATGGCTGGCCATTTATGTGATATTACCCGTATTATGATTGATAAAACTTTTAAGTATTTTAAAGATAACAACTATAGCTTCTCGATCAATATCAGTAAAGAAGATTTTCTTGCAGATTATCTATACGGGTTTATTTCCCATAAATGTGATTATTATGATATTGAGCCAAGCCGTGTCTATATTGAGATCCTAGAAACCATCAGCAATGCCTCTGTACACTCTTTTATAAGACAGATAGAAGAACTTAAGGAACTCGGGTGCAATATCTCTATTGATGATTTTGGTACAGACAGTTCTAACTTCTCCAGAGTGATGCAGCTTAAGGCTGAAGTACTAAAGATTGACGGTGAGTTTATACAAAAACTGCTTATTGAGGAGAATGCACGCATTATTGTGGAAAACATCGTCAGTTTTGCCAAGAAGATCGGAGCAGAGACTGTAGCCGAGTTTGTTGACTCAAAAGAGCTGTATCAACTTGTCAGACAGATGGGCGTGAATTACTCACAAGGATATTATATAGGCAAACCCTCTAAAGAGATATTGAAAGACTCAATGTCTTTTAAGGCGGCGAACAGAATCGCTTAGTCAAAAGAGCTTTTACTATTTTTATAAAAGTCGCTACAATAAAGTTATGAAAAATATATTATATGCCCCTTGGCGCACTGAATACATACAAGAGAAGAAGATAGAAGGCTGCGTCTTTTGTCATATAACAAAGAATACAGATCAAGATGAAAATCTACATGTATTGTATAGAGATGAATTTTGTTTTATAGTTATGAATAAATATCCTTACACTCCCGGTCATTTTATGATTATTCCACATAAGCATACAGATGCCTTAGAAAATTTAGACAGTGATGTCTGGTTACACATGTCTGCCTTAGCCCAAAAAGGAGTAAAACTTCTAAAAGAGGGATTCAATGCCCAAGGCGTAAATATAGGGATGAACTTGGGTGCGGCCGGTGGAGCAGGTATAGCTGAACATATTCATATGCATTTAGTTCCACGCTGGCAAAGAGATACGAATTTTATTACGGCAATAAGCAATACTCGTGTATATTCTACCGATTTTGAAGAGATCTATAAGAAAATACTCTTACTTGTTCCCTTATACATGAAATAAGTTTAAACACAGTAGTATGTCAAAAATTAAAGGTGTCCATATGAGTATGTCTGTTTTACTTGAGTTTTCAATGTTTCCCACTAGTCCTGACGGAAGGGATGGTGCTGGAGTGTCTGAATATGTCAGTAAAATCATTAACATGATAGACAAGAGCGGGGTGGCTTATCAGCTTACACCTATGGGTACTATCATTGAATGCGGTTCTATGAAAGAAGCCTTAAATGTGATAGAAAAGGCCTATGACTGCCTTAGTTCATGTGAACGTGTATATTCTTCGTTGAAGTTTGATATCCGCAAGGGAAAATCAAATCGCCTAAAGACAAAGATAGAATCTGTAGAAAAAGTAATAGAAAAAGAAAAAATAGGTGTGGTAAGTGAAAAAGAAATTGATGTTATGCCTATTATTAATGCTGACTGTCCAAAATGCAAGAATAAGATTTCCGTTGATGCCCGTTCGGAAGCCGAGCTTCGCCAGGTTGACGGCGACATTCGCG
>CBFDAB010000110.1:0-7017 GCA_965602745.1 uncultured Campylobacterales bacterium | reverse complement strand
AAAAAGAAAAAGGACCTCTGGTTACCAAAAAGGTTGGCCTTTTATAAGGCTTAACTGTGGTTTGCTCTTTTCTAAACAACCAATCGGCCCAAATTTCAACCACTCCTCCTAAAATAATTAAAAAAACAATATGCCAAATAATTACTATTCATACCTTAGTGCGTCTATAGGATTCATGTTAGCTGCTTTTCGAGCGGGTATGATCCCAAAGACTATACCGATCAGCATAGAAAATATCAAAGCGACCATTGTGATCAGCGGATCGATGATAAGGACTATATCAAGTCCTTTTGCAGCGGCAAAGGTAATGCCTATGCCCGTTAGTACGCCGACAATACCGCCAATTCCCGAGAGTACAATCGCTTCTATAAGAAATTGAATCAAAATATCGTTTGCCATAGCGCCTATGGCCATGCGAATACCGATCTCTCGTGTGCGTTCAGTCACGGAGACAAGCATGATGTTCATAATCCCTATCCCTCCGACGACAAGGGAAATAGCGGCAACGGCGCCCAGCATCATCGTCAGCAGGGAGGTTATCTCTGTGAGTGTGTCAAGCAGGGATGTCATACTGCGTACCCTGAAGTTGTCTTCATCATCTTCTTTAAGGTGTCGGCGTTCTCGAAGAATTTGTTGAATTTGCGTCTTTGCCTGCTGCAAAGGATAGTTCTCATTAACGGATGCTATAAGCATAGAGACATTTTTATTGCCGGCAATACGGCGCTGAAACATTCTAATCGGTACCAAGATGACATCATCCTGATCTCTTCCGAAGGCATTGGCACCTTTTTCCTCGAGTTTGCCTATGACTTCACAAGAGAAGGATTTAAGCCGTATTTTTTTACCGACAACGGAGATGTCTTCACCAAAAAGATTTTTGACAACCGTTTTTCCTAAAATACAGACATTTTTCCCGTTGTCAATATCACTCTTTTCAAAACTGCTTCCTTCCGTCAGCCCCAGGTTTTGTGCGATAAAGTAGTCATTATTGATCCCACTGACACTGGTCTGATAATTTTTATCCTTGTAAAGCGCTATCATGGTCTCGCTTGCAACGGGGGTAATGGCTTTGAGCGTAAAAAGAGATGATTTAAGCACTTCGACATCTTTGATGGTGAAGGGAACGGATATATGCGCCTCACCGGGGGCATGCCTTTGACCTTGACTGATGTAAAGAGTGTTACTTCCTAGACGGCTGACACTTTGAGTGATCGACTGGCTTGCGCCCTTGCCGATGTTGACCATGGCAATAACGGAAGCAATACCGATGACGATACCGATAGCCGTAAGAATAGAGCGCATCAAGTTTCGGCGTAATTCCCGCAAGGCCTGTAAAAATGCATTAAGCAGCATGAGAAACATCTTTTTCAATCATGCCGTCACGAATATAGATCCTTCTTGTAGCAAAGGCTGCAATATCTTCTTCGTGCGTTACCATAATGACGGTAATGCCTTGTTTATTGAAATCTCGGATGAGCTCCATGATCTCATGCCCGCGCTTAGTATCAAGGTTTCCCGTAGGCTCATCAGCTATCAAGACTTTGGGCTGCGTAACAATGGCTCTTGCAACCGCGACGCGCTGTTGTTGACCGCCTGAAAGCTGCCCGGGGGCATAATCGATGTGTGACTCAAGTCCAACACTCTGCAGGGCCTTAAAGGCTCTCTCTTTGCGTTGTATCGCATTAACGCCTTGATAGATAAGGGGCATCTCTACATTGTCTATGGCAGAGGTCTTTTTTGAGAGATTGAAACCTTGAAAAATAAAGCCCAGTAGATGACGCCTAAAGAGAGCACGCTGATCGTTTGAAAGTGCTCCGACGTCTGTGTCTAAAAACTCATATTTTCCTTCACTTGGTAGGTCAAGTGCGCCTATGATGTTGAGCAGGGTCGATTTTCCGCTTCCGCTAGGCCCCATGATGGCAATAAACTCTCCCTCTTTTATCTCAAGATTGACGTCTCTTAAGACACGTGTTTCAGCTTCACCTCTGCCGTATGTCTTGGAGATGTTTTCAAGTTTTATCATTTCTTTTTCTCTTGGGCCAAGATTATGACGTCATCAACATGAAGCTCATCCGAGGCAATAGCGACACTAGAAGCTCTCTTGCCGAGCACTTTGACATAGATTTTTGTAGCCTTGCTGTTTTTAAAGACCCAGATATGCGGTTTCTGATCAATTACACTTTTTTCTCTGTCGCCAAAGATAGAAAATTTTCTTTCTTTTACTACGACAGGGATATAGAGCAATGCTGCTCTGGAGACGATGAAACCGCCCCTTATGGTCTCGATTGTAATATCAGCGTCAACACTCATCCCAGGCCTGAGTAAGAGTTTTCCATTGTCAACATCTAATACCGTCCTGTATGTCACTACGCCATTTAATACTTCAGAGTTGACATGGACTTTTTTGATCTTTGCCTCAAAAACGGTCTCGGGATAGGCATCCACACTGAAAGTCGCCTCTTGTCCTGCCTTGATTTTGCCAATATCTGCTTCATCGACGTTGACATGCAGTTCCATTCTTGTCAAATCTTTGGCAATTGTAAAAAGTACAGGTGTCTGAAACGAGGCAGCAACTGTTTGTCCGGGGTCGACATTACGCACTAAGACAATCCCCTCAACCGGAGATTTGACAAGTGTCTTCTCTAGATCGTATTGGGAAGAAACAAGACTGTTCTCAGCCTGATCGACTTGGGCTTTTGCATTTTCGACCTGTGCTTTGGCAGCCAAGTGACTGGCAAAGTCGCTGTCCCAGTCGGTTTGTGAAGGAAGTATACCTTTTGTCGATGTCTTCAAACTCTTGTCTCGTTCAATGATCGCATTTGCCTTGTACAGTTGCGCTATGGCATTTTGCAAAGATGCCTGCGCAGAAGAAAGAGAGGCTTGGGCCTTATTGACGCTGCTCTGGTATTTTGTCTTGTCTAAACGAGCAAGAGACTGGCCTATTTTGACAAGGTCATTATAATCGACATAGACCTCTTTGATGGTTCCTGAGACTTCAGTCCCCACATCTACACTTTCCAAAGGCTGGACGTAACCCGTCGCAGAAATAGTCAATGAGAGATCGCCTTTTTGCAAAGAGTGAGTGACATAGCTGTAGTCTTTTTTATCCTTGCTCGATGTTAAAAAGTAGTAGGCTAAGGCGCCAATAATTAGAATAGATATAAGGGAAATGATCTTCCATTTCCATTGGCTGGCTTTGTATGTCATTATCTTTTGCATCTCATCCATTATCTGTCCCTCAATGTTTTGTATCGAAATAAAGTGATATCTTTTCGATCAAGATATTATAGTTTTGCAGCTCTTTTTCCAATTCTTGGATCTGAACCGAGTTTTCCAGCGACTCAAGTTCGTAAGCCGATTTAAACCCTGCCTTGACTTGATTTTCCGTAAAACCGTAAAGCTCTTTGTAAATCGTGAGCATCTCATCAGCAACACTGATCTTCTCCTCGTAATCATAAATACCTGCTATACGCATCTCATACTCTTGTTCAAGTTCCGCTCTTCGATCCAGCTGAGCCGTTCTTGTCTGCAGTAAGGCTAAGCGATCTGACTCTACGGCTGCTTTAGCATTGATGTCAAGCGGCATGCTAAGGACTGCCCCATAGCTGTATGTATCTCCTTCATTGCTGCTTATATCGCCCTTGTAATTGCTGTAGCCGAGAGAACCCTTGAAGGTAAGTTTTGGCAGGTACTCTCCTCGCGTGATTTTCCATTGAGCCTCATCGCTTTTGTCTTGGGCATCATATTTCAGCAGTTCAAGATTCTCTCGTATGTAGTCTTCTTTTGAGATCAAGGGTATATCAGGCAGAATAATGGTTTCAAAGTTCTCGTTACCGATCAGTTTTTTAAGTTCGAAGGCTTCATTACGAAGGATGTTCCTAATAATAATAAGATCTGTTCTCGCCCGGTCTCTGTCGATGGTAATGCGATTGAGTTCACTAATGTCTGCGCTGCCAACCTTGTACTTTGCCTGAATAATAAAGAGATCAAGATCTCTGTTTTTAAGTGTCAGTTCGATCTGCTTATGCTTTAATCTGTCGAGCTCGATTTTTGATTGAAGTGTGTAGACTTGCTTCAAATAACCCGCCTCTTCGATATCTATACCCAGCATATTTGCTCGTCCTAAAGCCTTTGCCTGTTCAATAGTGTAAAATATTCCTCCACTTCTGAAAAGGTCCTGACTCCACTCTATACTGCTGTTCTTTGTCTCGCTTTGTCTATTGACCATGTCTTTGTTCTTGTTGAGTGAAATAGATAGCATCAATGGAGATATCCAGCTTTTTTTTTGGATGCCTGCATCTTCTTGGATTTTTTGCCGCTTTAGTTTTAAAAGCTCTGTTTTCTGTTGTGAAAGCGGCAGATCACTTGCAAATACAACTGTGATTAATGCAATTAAAGTTATTAGTTTTTTCACTAGAGATCCCCCCTATTACAAAAGTATACTCAAATTTGCATATAAATATTAATAGTTTTAGGGACTTTGTTACTGATGCAAAAGGTTATGCTTTTATTCATAAAAAGTTACTTGAAAGATTCTAATAAATACAAATATACAGATTTAAAAGGATTTAAGAAGAGACTGTATAGATAAAAAAATAGAGTATTTATCAAATTTATAGTCTTAGAAACGCTCTATGATCTTGAACACTTTTTTCTTACTCATCTCAAGATGCTTTTTCAAGTACATAATGATGTATAAGTATGTTTTTTACCTTAAATAGGGAGATCGTTTATCGTTTTTTTGCTGCATAAGGTATGATTTAATTGTCCACTAAGTCCTTACTTCTTTGGTGTCACGACTGACTTGCAGAGTAATCATCTGTTGATTGATTATTCATTCCAAGTTTTGTGATGCTGCCTGAATATCGTATAATCAAATATCTTTATCATTTAGTGCTTTTAGAAATTTTTTAATACTCTTTTTTTTCATCTTTTTACCGCTGGTAATGGCTGTCGGTCTTAACTTGCAGTACTTGCACATCCCGATGCAAGATCTTATTTTAATCTGCGCATCCGGATACTTTAGAGTAAGTTTCTTTGCAAATTTCTTTTTTTTAGAATAGTTTTTACAAAGTTTTATAAGCATTTTTATACATTGGCCTGATTACTTAACTGACGCTCGGCCAATTGACTGTCTATTATAAAAATTCCATTTCCATCGCCGACAAGTTTTAGCTTAGAAATGATCTCTGCGACACTTGCTTCTTCTTCTATCTGTTCCTGCACAAACCATTGAAAGAAACCGTAAGATGCATGATCTTTTTGATTGATTGCCAAGTCACATAGATCATTAAATGCGAGTGTCATCTTTTCTTCGTGCTGCAAGCTTTCTTCAAAGCACTCTAAAAGAGATACATAATCCATCTTCGGCTGATCAATTTCTAGAAGTTTAATCTCACTCCCTTGTCCTAACATATACTGATAGACTTTTAGTGCGTGCATCCGCTCTTCTTCATGCTGAACCATAAACCAAGAGGCACTGCCGTTGTATCCGGCACGTGCACACCACGTCGACATTCCAAGATAAAGATAGGCTGAGTAAAATTCCTTGTTAAGCTGCGTATTGAGTTCAGATATCATCTTTTCGCTTATCATATTCTTCCCCCTGTATTTTTTCCATTATAACCCATTCATAATTTAAATGTGATGACATTCTTACTCTAATTTTGGATGGATATTCATAAAATCAAGATAAATCGTCGGGCTTGGCTGCACTCTTAAAACCATTTTCAAGTATCTGTATGCATTGTTTTGTTTCTTTATGAGACTCTGTTGCTAGTACCATTATAGGGCATAATAGTTTAGAAACAATAATTATATATACCCACTCCACTTACACTTTAGCAACGGGGGTATCGGAATTTAGTACCAGAGATGTTCTTAAAGAGTTAAACAAAGAGAGAGTAAGAAGTCCTTTGACCTTAATAAAATTTCTTATTTACTGACATAGGCTGAGATGTCCATGTTTAGAAACTCTTCCATTAAGATTAGGAGGTCTTCTTTGCATGAGCCTGCAAAGTGGTTGTTTATGAAGTGGTTCATCCCTTTTCCCTCGTGTTGGATGAGAGGGACTATCTTGATACCTGTTATCTCTGAGATGAAGTGGGACTCATCTCCTTCTTCATAGGCATGAAGCAAGATAGAGCGCGAAAAGTTGTTTAGAATGTGATAGTAGATATGTAAAAACTCTATCTCTAATACCTTCAGACCGTAGAGATGGGTACAGATCTTTGACTCATGCGAGGATATGGGATGCACCTTATCGGCTTTTACGGTGATACCGATCTCCTCTTTTATCTCACGCAAGAGGGTCTGTATAAGTGTCTCATCATCTTTTCGTGTACCACCGGGAAATCCCATACGTCCGTCCCATCTGTCTATCATGATGACGGCTGGGCATTTTACTTTGACAATCTCGTCTTTGAAGTACTTCCACGGGGAGATCTCTTCAACATAAATAGCAAGGAAAACGGCATCTTTCTTTCCTATGAGTTGTTTGGCAAAAGCAGTACGTTCAGACATCTTGTACTCTCCGTGTATATAGTATTGAATTGTACTATAGAGTTCTTGACTTATCCCTTTAGAAACGCAAGTCATGAATTGCTCTAATCCTTATAATCTGTTGACATAGGTTCTTTGTTTTTAAGTGTTTTTTGAAAAAGTTAAGGTCTTGAAAGGAGGGTGATAAGGCATAAAGCCTTACCGAAAAAGATTATACGAAGTTTACTTCAGAAACGTGGTGCTGCAGACCAAGCTCTTTACCCGAAATACCAAAGGCAAGACCGATCATCTGCTGCATGTGTAAAACAGGAAGCTTTACATCACGGCCGATAGCCTTAGAAGCGTGCTCATACTGAGTATCAAGCTTAAGGTGACAAAGTGGACATGGAGTAACCATCCAGTCCGCATTGTTATCCATTGCGCCCATAAGTGCATTACCAGTCAGTACTGCTGCTGTATGAGGAGCTTGAAGTTCTGCGTGGAAACCACAACATTTGTTCTTCTCATCATAATCAA
>CBFDAB010000109.1:0-7033 GCA_965602745.1 uncultured Campylobacterales bacterium | reverse complement strand
TTGAGAGAGTTTCTTTGCATACTTTCTTTGCGGTCAAAGAAAAGTATGAGAAAGGCCTCAGCATAATCCTTAGATTAAAAATATATCTACAGAACAAAACACAAACTTTTAAGGGGTAAAAGCCAGCTCTATTTACTTTATGCATTAATAAAAAAGAAAAAGAATATTTTAGATATCAAAATTTTGATTTAAGCCCTTTGGGATGCAGATCTTGAACTCTGCACCTCCATGTTCTATTGAGTTTTGTACACTTATAGTACCGTGCATATGACGTTCAATAATTGTTTTTGCCATATGCAGTCCCAGTCCTGTTCCATTTTTCTCATCTTTGGTCGAGAAGTAGGCATCAAAGATATTAGAAATAATATCTGTGGGGATACCCCCTGCATTGTCTGAGATTAAGATAGTCAGATCTTCATCTTTAGAGCCGATGCTTACAAATATTTTTTGATCTTTTATACTCTTCTCTTCGAGTGCATCTACAGCATTATTAAGAACACACATAAAGACCTGTTTGAGTTCACCTTCAAAGGTAAATAGATTTGTCACTTCTCTATCTTCACATACAAATTCAATCTTGATCTTCTCTTTATCAAGATTTAGCATCTCTAATATATTTGTCATCGTATCACAGGCATTAACTGGTTTTTCCTTATTGTCAGGCCGGTAAAAATCTCTAAAGTGGTTAATGGTATCACATAGATGCTCGGCCGTTTCTCCTATCTTTTCATAGGCTTGATCAAAGTCGGATGAAAAGGCTTTGAGAGGGTCTGCTTCTTTTTCATAAAGGCCTAAAATATATCTGGTTTTTAGGGTGGTGAGATGTGCTATTATTACAGAAATCGGCTGTCTCCACTGATGTGAGATCATAGAGATCATCTCACCGCTTTCTGCAAATTTTGATTGCTGTATAAGCATCTCTTCTTGTTTGAGGTTTGTTGTCATTTGGGTTTTTATGAGGTCTCTGCTCTTTATCAGTGATAGTATAATAAAGAGTAAAAAGAGATAGATCAAGAGTCCTGCTAAAGTTATATATAAAGGATAGTTGCTCTCCATGGATGCATCAAATTCAGCTGTACTTGAAAAGTAGACATGCCATGTCCTGTTATAGACTTTTAGTGTGTTTTTAGCATGAAATTTAGGCTGATATGAAGATGTCTTGTCTGAGTTATAGAGTAGATGCTCAGCTGAGATATTATCACTGTCATAGATCTTAAGGATTAAAACCGATTCTTCTGCAACGATATTATGCATAAGGTCATCCATACGAAAGGCACTATAAACAAATCCAAGAAGTGGCGCAGAACAGCTTGTATTGGTGTCTGCCTTTGTACTTTTTTTGTAGAGGGGAAGATACATCAAGATACCGGCTTGGACTTGGGCATCTATCTCTTGAACCAAGGTGACCCTTCCTGAGATTGAGGCAAGCCCTGTATCTCTAGCTGCCTCCATTGCCGCGCGGCGTGTATCTTGAGAAAACATATCATATCCGATGGCTTGGATATTGCGTTCATCCATAGGCTCAAGATAGAGAATAGAACTATACTGTTCCCTTTCTCCCTTTGGTTTGAGAGAGAAAGAGGGAAAGCCTCCCAACCTCATCTCCTGCTCAAGAGAAGGGACTTCATCCGGTTTGAGCATTATAGAAAAACCTATTCCCTGCATTCCCGGAAAATTTTTACTGATATTCAAGGCCTTTATGAAATTATGCCACTCTTGACGAGTCACATAACCACTTCCTTGATAGAAACCGATGCCGGCATGCAAGGCATTCTTATACATAGACATTCTTTTCTCTATACTGTCTATATTCCTATGAATATGGGATTGAAATCTTTCTTTAGAAAGGTCCTCGTAATGCGTTCTTATTGTTGAGTAGATAAAAATGGAAATGACTAGTGAAAAGCAGATGATTATTATGTAAATGATCTTATTAAAGATGATATTTTTTTTGAGTATCTGAAATATAAAAGAGTTGTCTAACATAAATATATATCTCCATAAATCATTTTTTATATTATAAAGAAACAATAGTGACTTTAAAGAGTGGTGATTTGTTTAATGATAGATATTAAGCATGAAAAATAAAAGCTTTTGACGTTTTACCTTGGAAGATAGATATCCTGTGTTAGAATTACGAAAAATATTTTATATATTAAGGATGTGAATATGCATAGATTTTTATTATTGGGTGCCACAGCATTACTTTTATTAACAGGATGTACGCAAGAGAGCCAAAACAAGTTTGGGAGATCTATACAGAACTGGACAGGTACAAACGGTGTCTTGGACGTGTATGCAGGTGAGAAACTTGTAAAGCGTTTTATTAAAGTCGATAAACTCACGACGGCGATAGCGACACAGAGTAACGAACCTCGTCCTTATCGTTATGGATACGGCGTGATAGATGAGAACTTTAACCTGAAAGTCGATGAGGGTGAGAAAAAGGTCTATTTTGAGGTCAGTGACTACTCTACCTCTTATGTCTTTTATGAAAACACGACAAAATAAGGGACTAACGTGGATGTTATAGAACTGTTTAAAAGTATGATAGAGAGAAAGAGTGAAACACCTGATGACGGCGGAGCACTTTCATGGATAAGCGAGTACCTGCAAGGATATACCTCCCTTGTCATCAACAGAGAAGAAGTACAAAACCTTTTTATTTATAAGAAGTTTTCAGAAGGCCCACACCTCTGTTTTGCTGGACATGTTGATGTTGTTCCCGCCGGAGAAGGGTGGGACACTGACCCTTATAAGGCCGTAGAAAAAGACGGATATATCTACGGGCGCGGTGCTCAGGATATGAAGTCGGGTCTTTCTGCCTTTATTCAGGCTGTACATGACACCAAAGAGTTCAAAGGAACTCTCTCTCTTCTGCTGACCTCAGACGAAGAAGGTCCTGCAAAAAATGGGACAGTCAAGATCTTGGAAGTCCTTAAAGAAAAGAATCTGATGCCGGATGCCTGTATAGTCGCTGAACCGACATGTGAAAAAGTCTTTGGTGACGCGATGAAGGTAGGGAGAAGAGGTTCTATTAACGGGGTGATAGAAAAAATAGGGAAACAAGGTCATGCAGCGTATCCCGAAAAAGCGACGAATCCAATTCATAAGGTTGCTCAAGTCCTGCATAAGATGGCAGGTATTAACCTTGATGAGGGAGATGAATACTTCTCTCCAAGCCAGTTTGTCATAACAGATATAAGAGCGGGTATGGAAGTGACAAATGTGACTCCGGGTAAGCTAAAGATGATGTTTAATGTGCGTAACTCGACAAAGACGGATCAAAAATCTATAACAGAGTTTGTTCATCAACATTTCAAAGAGATGAACTACAGTCTAAAACTTGACCAGTCGGCTTATCCCTTTGTGACGGATTCAAATACGCATATCGTCAGAACTCTGGACGCTTCAATAGAAAAGATAACGGGCATAAAGCCAAAACATTCTACAGCCGGGGGAACTTCTGATGCCCGTTTTATTGCACCATGCGGTGTTGATGTTGTAGAGTTTGGTGTAAGAAATGATACGATTCATGCACCTAATGAGAGAACGTCAAAAGAAGAAGTACAGAAGCTTTATGAAGTCTTTAGAGAGTTAATAGACACTTTTTAATTTATGTTGTACTAGAGAAGAGTAGGGCGCTTTATCTTTTGACTGAACTCTTTTGTGATCTTCAGGGATAAAACCCATCATCTTATTAACATCATCTCAGCAGCAGATGATGTCATCCAGATCTACATACTGCAGTCGTAAATAATCCTCATTAAAATAATATTTAAGCCTTTGGCTGAGATAGGGTGTAATGTCAAAAGGAAGACCCTCTCTTAAACATTAATGCGAAGTTGGCAGCTTTGAATATAAAAGTCCAATCTAAGGTCGATCTCATAGGCTTTGTTGGATATCTTGATCTCTATACTATCTTGTATATTCTGCTTCGAATAGCTCAAAGGATATAAGCCAAGGATAGCATACTAAGAGAGCCGACTATGCTTATTCTAAAGTACACATGCTAAAATATCGGATAACTATGAGGTGAGATAATTTATGCATAAAATTTTAATACTATTGTTTTTAACTCTTTTGAGCTTGCACGCAACTGACTTGGTCTGGGCAAATTCTTTTAAAGAAGCCCTTTCCCAGGCTCAGGCGGAGAAGAAAATATTAATGGTCCTGATCACGACTAAGACATGCCGTTGGTGTAGAAAGCTTGAGGCTGAGACTCTTACAGATGAAACAGTCATCAGCCGTTTAAACAAAGACTATATATCTGTTCACCTTACACGAGATGTAGATGAATACCCGCGTTATCTAAGTGCTCCGGGTGTTCCGGCAAGTTATTTTTTAGATAGAACCGGACAACCTATCATTAAAAGAGTGATGGGGTATTGGAATGCAGAAGATTATATGTCATTTTTGGATGATGTAGATTATAAGTTGGGAAAAAAAGAATATTGAAAATGACAGCTTAAAAATAATTATCTATAGGGATGATTATTTCTGAGTAACATAGATTAAAAGGAATCAATAAATGGAATTTATAGCAACAGATAAAGCACCGGCGGCAATTGGCCCCTATTCACAAGGTGTCAAGGTTAATGGGATGTTTTACTCTTCAGGACAGATAGCACTAACCCCCGAAGGTGAGATGTTAGGAGATGACGTAGTTCTTCAGACAAAACAGGTCTTTGCAAACCTAAGAGCTGTTCTTGAAGAAGCAGGATCGTCTTTAGACAGAGTCGTAAAAGTCATGGCCTTTGTGGCAGACATAAATGACTTTGCTGTTGTTAATGAGATTTATGCAGAAGCCTTTGGAGATCATAAACCGGCGCGTTCTTTGGTGGCTGCAAAGACACTTCCCAAAAATGCACTTGTTGAGATAGAAGTTATCGCTCTCTGTTCATAAGATTATAACTTCATGAATACTTTTAAAAAAACTGCGCTAAGTAGAGGCTTCTCTATTTAGTTCTAAAATTCAGTTCCTTTTCCAATAAATATTTTATAATAGTTCATATTACATATTATAGTTTATCGGATAAAGTATGAAAAAACAGAGCATTAAAAAGATCACTCTCACTAGCTTATTACAGGTATTTATTGTCTCTATACTTATTATTGTCTCTATTATCGCGCTGAGTTACCGAAGTTTTTTTAAGTTTGTCGTCGAAAATGAGGCACGTTCAGTCGCAGAGATCATCAAAGCAGGTCTGACATCTCACATGAATACAGGCACAATGGATAAACGTTCCTATTTTCTCAATGAGATATCTTCTGTATACGATATCGAATCGATAAAAATCATTCGCGCAGACAGTGTAAGCCGAGAATTTGGTGAAGCCGGCTCTTTTGAAAAAAAACTCGATGATGATCTACGAAAGATATTAAATAAAAAAGAACCTTATTTTCAGTGGAAAGAGAGAGATAAAATAGAGGCGATTATCCCTTATATCGCACGTTCAGAGGGGACTGTGAGCTGTTTGCAATGCCATCAAGTCCAAGATGGTGAGGTTTTGGGTGCGGTAGACATCGTGATGGATACGGAGCTATATCAAGACTTTGTCTTTAAAAACAGTTATATTATCGCAGGGCTGCTGTTCATATTTTCCTTGGCTATCATATTGAATATGTTTCATGTTATTGAGCGCTATATCCGTAAACCACTTTCAAATGTTATACATGATGGACAGAAGGCGTATGCATCGCAAAAAGATATAAACAGCGGTGATTATGAGAGCCGAGAGTTTGTAGAAGTGGCAGACAATATAAATGACTTCAATCAAAATGTTTTAAAAAAAGAAGCAGAACTCAAAGATAAAAATACTGAGCTTAAGATGCTTAATGAAGAGATAGAATCAACGCTGAGAGAGACACTGCTTGTATTGGGACAGGTAGAAGAGATACGTTCAAATGAGACGAAACGCCATGCCCTTCGCGTGACGGTAATATGCAAACTCATTGCACAGGAATACGGTTTAGATGAAGAACAGGTCAAACTTATTGAACTCGCATCGCCTCTTCATGACGTCGGAAAGATAGGGATAGCCGATGCTATTTTAAATAAAAAGGACAAACTGAGCGCGCAAGAGTATGAAGTGATGCAATCACATACCGTCTTGGGACATGAGATCTTAAGACATTCAGATCGGGCTGTTTTGCAAGCCGCATCAAGTATCGCTTACGGACATCATGAAAAATATGACGGATCAGGATACCCTCAGGGCATAAAAGGCGAAAAGATACCAATTTTTGCTCGGATTGTAGCTATAGTAGATGTGCTTGATGCCTTGATCTGTAAGCGTGTTTATAAAGAGGGATGGCCGATTGAAGAAGTTGTTGCCAAGCTTAAAGACGAAAGGGGAAAGCATTTTGACCCACGGCTGGTTGATATCGTCTTGGAAAATATTGATAAATATACTCAGATTATTTATGAATTATCGGAAGATACAAGAGTCTGAACAATAGCTGTTTGCTCTTGTTAAAGGACTCCTCTAGTCTCTTCCATATCTTTATTTGTGATCGAAGCAATATAGTTAAAGAAAACTAGCCATGGCGGTTTTTACGAAGTAAAAAAGTTTCTACTCAAAACTAGCCATGGCGATTTTTCAAAGAAAGAAGTTTCTTCAGTAAAACTTAAAGCAACTTCTAGTATAATTCGCGAACTTTAACTCAGGGCATCACGAGTGTCCTGTCAAAGACTAAAAGAGTACTTTTTTACTCTTGGTGTCGGAGAGGGTGAAACTCCTTCTCTTTACTGGCATAGGCCTGATTATCACTAATGTTACTTCATGTATTTCCTTTTGGGTATATCTAGAGTTTTGTGATGATGAGTTTAGTGCCGACACTAAGCGTTTTTAGAGGACTCTTAAATAAAACCAAGGAAACATAATGTACGCAATTATCAAAAACGGTGGTAAACAGTACAAGGTTCAAGAAGGTGATATCCTTCTATTAGACAAAATGAGTCTTGAGCCTAAAACTGCTATCGAAATCAAAGAAGTTCTTGCTGTAAATGCTGGTGAACTTAAATTTGGTA
>CBFDAB010000108.1:0-7149 GCA_965602745.1 uncultured Campylobacterales bacterium | reverse complement strand
TCATTGAATGGGGGAATGGTCATCGCCTCTGAAAATAAAAAATGTTCTCCCTTTGTTTGAGGAAGATCATCAATCCATACTGTCTTTTCTATAGATGATCTCTCTTGAAGGTTTTGTGTCTGCTTTACAAACTTTGAAGAGGTGATAAGCATTTTAGCTTCAGCATCGTTAAGGATATAAGTATATTCATCTTCTTTAAGCATATTGTTTATAGGGACAACTACACCGCCTATCTTGCTTATTGCAAAAAAGGCAATCAAGAACTCTGATGAATTAGGTGTGACAAGTGCTACCTTGTCATCTTTCTTTATTCCACTGTGAACTAAGAAACGCGCGAAACTGTCAACCCGATGCAAGAAGTCCATGTTCGATATCTTTTCATCATCAATAAATACCAGTGTCTTCTTGGCTTGTTGCTCAGAATTGGCCGTAATCATCTCGTAGAAGTTCTGGTATGGATAGATCATTTTGTACCTTTTAAAAATCTATAAGCTTTTAACAAAGGATTTCAACCATACTTTGTTAACGGCTCCGCCCCAAAGGGAGAGAAATTAAAACTTGTATTCTACCCCTAGACTAAGGTAGTAAACTGCAGAATTACTAAATGTACCATCTAAACCATTTATATTAGTAGGTGTTGAAACACTTCTGTTATCTCTGTCAGCATACAAAAAGGATGCTCCCAGTTCCACTTTTTCTGAAAAGGTATATCGAGCACCGATAGAGTAAGCCATTCCGTCAGAATCCGGAAGATCAAAGTTTAGAGTGCTGTCAGGTACGGGTGTCTTATAATAGACCAGACCTGCCATCCCTGTCCATACTGAATCAAATTTATGCGTTACCCCTAAACGGCAACTGTCTTCGTCCGTGTAGTTCTTAGCGAGTGGATTGTCAAATTTATCCACAATCAAAGGACTCATAGTTGATTTATCTCCCTGATACTCAAAATCCAGTTCTTTATATTTTGACCAATATACTCTGTCATATACAAATTCGACGGTTGTCGTCTTATCGAAGGTATAGGCAGCAGCCAGACTAAGTGTTGCCGGAGCCGGAGCAGTCAAAGATGCAGGTCCGGAATATGAACCTGCAGTGATTAAGAATGGAGCGTATGCGGAATTAGACAGTGTCGCATCACCTCCAAGCTTCATATCGATGTGGGAACGATAGGTTGCTGCCAAGGATAGCTCTTTCAGAGGTTTATAGGTAAGGGCAAGGTTATAACCGAAATCCAGACCGTCTCCTGTCATATCACGTTTGAGATTAGTGAGACCCTCTGCATCCGATTTAACAGTACCCTTAGAATAGAGCACTCTCAGACCGGCACCTATAGCAAGTTTCTCATTTATCTTATACGCAACAGAAGGATTGATCTCATAGGTAATCAATGTGAACTCTTCAGCCACAGCTTTCCCCGGCTGTTCGTCCCATCTTTTTGAAAGACCAAATGGTGAGACAAGGGCTAAACCAAAACGGAAGCCGTTGACTGCCGGGGAGACATAATAAAAAGTCGGGATTATAAAGTTCTCTTTTTTTGAGGATGTACTGCTAGAAGTGATACTAGGCGCAACCGTTCCCTCAAAGTCAACAGAGGACAGATGTATATACCCCAGATCAGCCTCAATTGATCCCTTACCTGTTTCAAAGACCATATTTGCAGGGTTCCAGTATGAAGCATCTGCCCCATGTGCATTGGCTACATATGCTGAAGAAAGAGCAACTGATTTTTGTGATTGCTCCGGGACCTTGTATCCATTTGCCATTAAAGCCGTTGTTGCCACTAGCGATAATAGTGAAATTTTTTTCATTCATTCTCCAAAATATTAAGTTTAATTTAGATGCGGTTTCGCCTGAAACTTTTTTACTTTGTAAAAACCGCCACGGCTAGTTTTCCAAAGAGTAAAGCAGCTCTATCTCTTGTTTCCAAATGCTGTCATCAATGGTCTCAAGAATCAGAGGTATATCGTCCATTCTTTCATCATTCATGATAAAACGAAAGGCATCCAAACCGATCTTCCCTTTTCCTATACTATCGTGACGGTCTACATGCGAGCCCAAGTCTGGCTTAGAGTCGTTCAGATGCATTCCCATCAAATATTCAAACCCTACTATGTTGCCAAACTGCGCCATAGATATATCATAAGTCTCACGGGTTCTTATATCGTAACCTGCTGTAAACATATGACAGGTGTCTAGACAGACGCCTACACGGCTCTTGTCTTCGATCTTGTCGATGATATGAGCAAGGTGCTCAAACTTCCATCCTAGATTTGAGCCCTGACCAGCTGTATTTTCCATAACAAGCTTTACATCTTTCGTCTTATCAATAGCATAATTCATTGACTCTGCTATAGCATCCAAACACTCTTCTTCGCTTATCTTCTTTAAAAAGGAGCCGGGATGAAAGTTCAGGCGGTCCAAGCCCAAAAGCTCACAGCGCTCAAGTTCGTCTATAAAAGCGACTAAAGACTTTTCACGTTTTTCAAGTTCCGGATGGCCCAGGTTAATAAGATAAGAGTCATGAGGAAGGACATGCTTCGGTAAGATACAAGAATCTTCCAACTCTTTTTTAAACTTATCAATCGTCTCCGTATCTAAATCTTTCGCTGTCCATTGACGCTGGTTCTTTGTAAACAGAGCAAAGGCTTGCGCTCCAATTTTTTTGGCGTTGATGGGAGCATTAAAAACACCCCCTGCTGCAGAAGTGTGTGCACCTACATATTTGTTACTCAATTTATTATCCTTTAGTCTTTGAAATCTTTATCAATAATCTATTTTCTTTGTCTTTAAAGTATATATTTCCATTTTCTATTTTATAAATGATATTGTACTCTGTGTTTTGTAGCTTTTGAATAAAACCCGTTTCTGTCTTTACCAATGAAGCTTTATCAAAGATGGGACGAGCCAGCAAAACGTTAAGAAGCAAATCATCAGGATAGGAAGGGTGCAAATAGTCTTTATTGAATGCTGACTTTGTCAAACAGCCCTCATCTACACAGATCAGATGATTTATCTCTATACTTTGAACAAGCTGTCCCGCAGTAAACAGATCTACTCTAATCTCATCTGTATTTTTACGAACATACCCTAAGTCGGCAAACTTAAGCTTAGGTGTTTTAATAACAATAATACTGCTCTCATTTTTCTCATACTGCTTAGGTGAACAAGCCGTGAGGAAAAAAAGGCTAGCCCATAGGATAAAGGATGTTTGAATGAACCTCATCACAAGCTTTTAAAACCTCTTCACTTAAATCTAAATCCATAGCTTTTAAGCTATCATCTAACTGTTTTGCACTTGTAGCACCAATGATTGTCGAAGCTACAAAAGAGAACTGTTTGCTCCATGCCGTTGCCAAGGTAACAGATGAGACACCTGCCTCTTTTGCTATTTTCAGATAAGCCTCTGTGGAAGCCAAGGTCTTTTCATTTAAAAAACGCATGGCCTGTGTTCTTATACGAGGATTTTTCGAAAGCATATAAGCTCTAAAACGTCCATCTGTTCCAAAGGCATTATTATATTTTCCACTTAAAACACCTCCTGCCATCGGCGAGTAAGGAAGAAGAGAGATCTTCTCATTCTCACACATGATCTTCATCTCATCTAAGAAACGGCGATTGAGAAGAGAAAAATTGTTTTGTATAGACTCAAATCTTTTATATCCCTTCATCTGAGATGTCATATTTGCCTTAGTCGTCCCATAGGCGGTATCATTAGATGTTCCCAGATAACGTACCTTTCCTTCTTGAACCAAGCGGTCAAAGGCTTCCATCGATTCTTCTATTGGAACAATGGTATCAGGCCAATGCATCTGATAAAGGTCGATATAATCCGTCTTTAAACGCCTTAGACTTCCTTCTATACCCTTTGTAATATGGTGTCTGTCAATAGCCGTCATACCGTGACGGGTCGGAGGGACGAACCATCCTGACGCTGCCCCTGCGACCTTAGTCGCAATGATCATCTTATCACGAGGCTTGTCTTGTAACCATTCACCTATGATCTCTTCGCTTAGGCCTCCAAGTTCTCCCGAAGGCGGTACAGGATAAACCTCTGCCGTATCAAAGAAGTTAACACCGGCTTCATAAGCCTTATCCATGATTTTGAATGCTTCTTTTTTATCGCACTGGGTTCCAAAAGTCATCGTCCCCAAACAGATGGGAGAGACTCTAAGTCCAGTTCTTCCGATATATCTATGCTGCATCCATACTCTCCTATAAACAATTAAATGTATTTTAGCGTTTTTTACGTCCTATTCAAATTAAAGGGTATCTAAGCCTAAATACTACTTTTAATTTCATCTTGCCATACTTCTAAAATATGCACCTAAAAACCAGTATCATCTATTTATGAAAATCCATATTGACCTAGACTGCTTTTTTGTTTCTGCCGAACGCATCACGGATCCCAGTCTAAAGGGTAAGCCTGTTGGTGTAGGAGGTAGGTCTGATCAGCATATCTTTTCTAAAAAAAACACTCAACAAATGATGAGTCTTGCTAATAACGGTGCATTTGTAATGAGCTTTTTTCAAGAAAGTCCTTCTAGCGGTCATAATGACATAAAGCAATTTGTAGATCCGGATGGACGGGTAAGGGGGATACTGACAACCTCCTCTTACGAAGCAAGAGCATTCGGCATCAAGACCGGGACTACTATTAATGAGGCCTTGCAAAAATGCCCCCACATCATCATTAAAAAGCCGAATATGAAACTCTATCAAAGGCTTTCGCATGAGCTTCATGACTTTTTACGTCTTCGAATACCCCTTCTTGAGCAAGGAAGCATAGATGAGTTTTATGGTGATTTGAGCGGATGGGTAGAGGATAAGGATGTTCCTGCCTTTATCAAGGCTCTTCGAGATGAAGTGCAAGAAAAGCTCAGACTTCCCCTTTCTATAGGTGCTGCACCTAGTAAATACACAGCGAAACTTGCAACTAATGCAGCCAAACCTTTTGGGGTAAAGACTATTTTTAAAGAAGAGGTAGATACATTTATTCATAATATCCCTATAGAAAAATTTCCGGGGATTGGTAAAAAGACAAGAGACAGACTTCACTCTTACGGATTGCAGACCCTGGGTGATATTCAAAATGCCAAAGAACTTTTTTTGCACCAGACAAAATCAACTTGGGACTTATATCTACGTGTCTGCGGAATTGACAATACCCCTATTGAAAAAGAACATATACGAAAGTCTATTGGAATTTCTCGCACCTTTGATCCCATTCGGGACAGAAATGAAGTCTTGCGCAGACTTACCATATTGTCTAGACATCTAAGTTTTGCCATTATGCGTATGGAAGTGATCCCAACCACATTTCATGTAGGTGTATCTTATGAGATGGGGGTCAAGGGAAAATCAAATCTAACTGAGAATCGACTTTTTAGCGAAAAGTTTTTTAAAGACCTATGTAAAAATCTTTTTTTACAAGCAGACACTTCCCCTTCTCTTCGAATTATACGCATCAGTATCTCAACATCTGCTTTTACAACCCATTCGCATCGAGCTCTCTCTCTCATTGATTATGAGGAGGATAAAAGACAGTATGTACTTACACAAAAGACCAAGAGACTAAGAGAAAAATATGGTTTAGATACTTTAAGATGGGGAAGCGAAATATAGATGATATAATTATGCATGGCAAAAAATAAGAAAAAAGTAATAAATTTATCAGACCAAAACATATCTTTTGTAGAAAAAGAGCGGCATATCAAGATTATCTCATTTAATCCCAACAGTATGGAAGTCGAAGTCTCTATTTCCGAGGAGGGTGAGAAGAAAAAAGTGACGAAACTTCCTTTGGGTCATCTTCCTAAAGATATCAAAAAACGGGTACGACCGGTTTAAGCTCTTCTGCAAATTCTATTTCTCCTTGAAGTATCGGCATTTAATCCCAAATATGATAAAATCATAAAAAACATAGGATATATAATGGCAGAATTTACAAACGTTACAGTGACTCAAGAAGCAAACTTCTATTTTGATGGAAAGGTGACAAGCCGTACTCTGACATTTGCAGATGGTTCAATCAAGACCTTAGGGATAATGATGCCTGGCGAGTACGAGTTTGGCACAGCAGAATATGAAGTTATGGATATATCGGCAGGTGAACTTGACGTTAAACTTCCCGGAAGCGACAGCTTTATGAGTATTCAAGGCGGCGAGACATTTGAAGTCCCTGCAAACTCAAAGTTTCAAGTAAAGGTAAAGAGCATCACTGATTACTGCTGTTCATATCTAAAAGATAAATAATGGATCCACAAGCAGCAGTAACTCAAACAGGCGGAGCAGATTTTACTCTGTGGCTTATTATGTTTGGTGTTCTTATTGTTATTGCTCTAGTCCTTGCTTATCTGAGCAAGGATATGCAACGCTAAGGCTATTGTAAAAGTTTAGAAACTTTAGCATGTTCTTCAGCTTGTGCATAATCCAAGGCTGTACTTCCATCCTCAGTCTTAGCATTTTTATCTGCCCCACTTTTAAGAAGTAAATCAACAATTTTTTCATGCCCCATCTCTGCTGCCGCCATTAAGACAGTATATCCTTCTTCATCTTTTGCATTTACGTCTGCACCATGCTTAATAAGATACTCTGCAATCTTATACTCTGCACTTTTTTCTTCTTGAGCAGCATACATCAAAGCAGTATATCCACCCCCATCAGGCATATTTACCTTAGCTCCCTTATCAATCAAGGTTTTTACTATATCGAACTGACCCTTGTGCGTAGAAATGATCAAGGCCGTAGTTTTATTATTAGTACGAACATTCACATCTGCTTTATGTTGAATAAGGCTAAGTACTACCTCGACATTCCCCTCATTACAAGCATATAGTAAGGCTGTGTATCCTGCATTATCTTTGGCATTTACCTCTGCCCCCTTACTCAAAAGCAGATCAACAATATCAATTTGATTGTTTTTTGCAGCCCACATTAAGGCACGATCACCACCTTCTCCTATTGTTTCAATGCTTTCTCCATCTGATAAAGCTGTTTTTACCTTTGCAATATCATTTGTTTTTGCCCCAGAGATAAGGCCTGCTTCACTTGCAAAAACAAGAGCTGTACTCAGCATACCCGTTAATACTAAACCTATAAATTGTTTCATCTTTTAACCTCATTATCTCATATACATTAATTATATATTAG
>CBFDAB010000107.1:0-7203 GCA_965602745.1 uncultured Campylobacterales bacterium | reverse complement strand
TTCGAGTAGGTTTTGTAAAAAGACAATTTGCAAATAAAATACACTCTTTGGAAGAATCAGACATGTTTGTTGGTGCAATCATCAAATGGTAAAAGTTCTTGACTACATTCTTTACCACAAGTACAGGAAGATGTGTTCTTTGAATAAGTTTTAAGGTGGTGGTGCCAAAGTAGTTACTCTCAATATCAGCTTTTCCATGGCAACCGACAACGATCAAGTCAGCTTCAAGTTGTTTTGCCTTATGTATGATCATATCAGCAACATTACCATGTTCGATAAAAAGGTTATATTCAACCTGAGATTCACTGTTTAATTGATCTATCTCATCTGTGATTTCTTTCTTGATTTCACTTTGATCTACCGGCTTTAAATAAGGAGACTCAACAAAGGGAGGCTCTATAACATGTATAATGAAAAGCTGCGCATTTTTTTTCTTTGCTACGGATATAGCACGCTTTAGTGCCTCTTTTGCCATCGCCGATCTATCCGTTGCGACTAAGACTTGCTGCATTAGTTTCATAATCTTTCTCCTGTTTATTATTTGAGTAAGTTTTTTACTAATTATTGAGAACTATTTAGTTTAGTATAACAAAATAAAAAAATATCCGTATCTTCGACTGAAGGTTGTGCAATAATGCTCTATCATTTGTATATCATATGCTAAGGAAGTATTTGACACTTCAGTTAAGCACAAAAAACTCAGGCTATAATTATCATTAACTATCGTATTCAAAGGACATAGATGCGTTCCCTACTGTTATTTACACTCTTCATACTTCTTATCTCGGGTTGTTCAACAACGACATATACTAAAAGTATTACAAAAGGCAGGATTCAAGACTCTGCTATCATTATTACTGCCTTAGATAATAGCTTTAAACTTCAAGGCGAATTCACTTCTCCTTTTCAGAGCTCTACACGTTATAACTCATTAGAGATGCGCGATAAAGACCTTCCGAAGGCTTACAGACTTGCCCTTCATCACGGAGCACAGCATGTACGCATTAAAGTGCCGGATATAGAAGAAGAGTTATATGGTGTTTTAGCTCTGGACAAGGCCGATAAAGACGGCATAGGACCGGGTGCGAAATCATATAAGATCATCATCCCAAAACCCTATATAGCCGCGGCCAAAGAGGGAAAGGTCTCTGTGGTGTATGAGTATTATAAACTCAGAAACGATGGATTTTTAGATGTAGAAGACATTAAAGAGCGTTCATGGATCTTATGGTTAAGTGATAGGAATGTTTTTCAATGAAAATGCTCTGTTTACTTCTACTAAGTCTTGCTTCTTGCTATGGTGCTGAGCTTACTTATATCTCTAATGATACGGGAATAAAAAATCTTGAATCACTTGAAAATAAGTATAAACAGGCACTTTTAATAAATGAGGCAAGGGTTTACCTCATTACAAAAGAGTGTCAACTGAAGCGTTACTTTGGCGCAGCTAGTGAAGGAGAGCTAAAACTCGTTCAAATACCCAGGCATACAGAGACTATCTTAATCACTCAAGAAGTTTTTGAAGCTAAAGATGAAAAAGAGATTCAAGAAAAAATTGAAACAGAAAAATCAATTTCCCTGATTGAGGGAAGGGTTGCTAAAGCTTTTTTAGAAGATAAAGAGGGACGGGGATTTGGTGGTTTTAGTGAGATTGCTTTAGACTTCAAATCTCAAAAGATCCAAGCAAGCCAGAGCATCACCCTTCCTAAAACAGAACATATCATTAAAGAGACAAAAGAAGATAAAACACCAAACTGTCATCTGCTAAAAGACGGGTCAGGATACAGACTTGAGAATATTTCTAATGCTCAGATGTATTCAGCAAAGGGCTTTTCCCCTATTTTAGACAATGTTATATTATTCAAATAAGGAATAAGAGATGAGTAAAATAGCTGTTCTTTGTTCAGGTGGAGATGTTTCAGGAATGAACCCTGCCATTAAACGTTTTGTAGAATATAGTTATGCCAAAGGCCTATGCCCCTACTTTGTTTATGGCGGGTTTGAAGGTCTTATTGATAATGACATTAAGCAAGCGCATTATGCAGATGTCTCAGGTATCATACATAGAGGTGGTACTAAGATCTATTCTGCTCGTTCAAAGCGTTTTCAGGAAAAAGAGTTTAGAGAAATAGCCGCGAAGAACCTTCATAACTTAGGCATAGACAAACTTGTTATTCTTGGAGGAGACGGTTCATTTCGCGGAATTGACATCTTTTTTCAAGAACATGGTATCTCTTTTTGCGGTATCCCTTCAACTATAGATAATGATATTAATGGAACCCAATACTGTTTAGGCGTGGATACAGCTCTTAATGTCATCAAGGGGGCAATTGATAACATACGAGATACGGCCTCATCCTTCAAAAGAGCCTTTGTAATTGAAGTCATGGGAAGAGGATGTGGTTATCTTGCCCTTGTATCAGCTCTTACTTCAGGGGCTGAGATGTGTTTAATTCCTGAACTTCCTTATTCTCTTGATGCCTTAAAAGAGCGCTATTTAACAGAAGTAAAACAGGGGCGGAACTATTTTATAGCTATTATTTCTGAGGCCTTAAATAATTCTCAAGAGATTTCTAGATGGTTTGAAGAAGAGATAGGCTTTGAATCCAGGGTCAGTACCCTCGGGCATATACAACGTGGCGGAAACCCGACAGTACGTGAAAGATTAATGGCTTATCAGTTCAGCACTTATGCGATTGACGCCCTGACTTCAGGTGTCACAAACTCTGTGATCTGCTATAACAACGGTGCCTTTGACTTTAAGGATATAGAGCAGATTAATGCAAAAGCTCACGAGATAGACAAAAATTTACTTGATTTAGGAAAGAATCTTTTGAAGAAGTAGATGGGTTGTGAAGTGTGGATGATATATGCTTAGACATAAATGCAGTGCACACCTTCACCCATAAGGCGAAGCTGAACACATTTTCACTTATACTATAAGACTACTGTGGTGTCACGTTCTCAGCTTGTGGGCCTTTTTCACCTTCGCCTAATTCGTAAGTAACAGCTTGGCCTTCAGCCAAAGAAACACGTCCAACACCAGTGTTGTTAACTTGACGGAAGTGTACGAATACATCTGCTCCGCCATTGTTTTGTTCGATAAATCCGTAACCTTTTTCATCATTGAACCATTTAACAGTTCCGTTTAGCAATTCTGCCATAGTAATACCTTTTAGTATAAAAATCACTTCGTAAAGTGGAGTCAAAATCGGTGAGTCTTTCGGTCTATAGCAGAGATTTACTCGTAACATACCTAAATAAGAACTCTTATCCTCATCCTTCATCAAATATATTATAACATTATTTTACAAATTTGCATGAATAATTCGTATTTTTATTATATTAAAAAACATTATAGTGAGTAATTTTAAAATGTGCTGTGTTTAGAAAAGAATGGTTTAATTAAGAAAAGTATGGAAGAGTTTAGAAGATAAAAGAATACAGGTCAAAGACCTGTATAAGTGTATAGATTATAGAGCTGTTACGTTCTCTGCTTGAGGGCCTTTTTGACCTTCGCCTAGTTCGTAAGTTACAGCTTGGTCTTCTGCTAGAGAAACACGACCAACGCCGTTGTTGTTAACTTGACGGAAGTGTACGAATACATCTGCTCCGCCATCATTTTGTTGGATAAATCCGTAACCTTTTTCATCATTGAACCATTTAACAGTTCCGTTTAGTAATTGTGCCATTGTAATACCTCTTAGTATAAAAATCACTTCGTAAAGTGGAGTCAAAATCGGTGAGTCTTTCGGTTTATAGCAGAGATTACTCATAACATACCCAAAGATGAACTCTTGTCCTCATCTTTCATCAGGGGAATTATAACACACATTTATAGGATTTATTGAAAGAATATATAAATTTAGGATATTGAACGTAAATAAGGCATATTAATAAAAAATTTATTGTTTTTATATTGAAAAATTAGGGGGAAAATAAAGTAGATAGAGCATACAGGTCAAAGACCTGCATAAGAGTATAAAATTATACTGCTGTTACGTTCTCAGCTTGTGGGCCTTTTTGACCTTCGCCAATTTCGTAAGTAACTGCTTGACCTTCAGCCAAAGAAACACGACCTACGCCAGTGTTGTTAACTTGACGGAAATGTACGAATACATCTGCTCCGCCATCGTTTTGTTGGATAAATCCGTAACCTTTTTCATCATTGAACCATTTAACAGTTCCGTTTAGTAATTCTGCCATTGTAATACCTCTTAGTATAAAAATCACTTCGTAAAGTGGAATCAAAATCGGTGAGTCTTTCGGTCTATAGCAGAGATATTACTCGTAACATACCCAAAGATGAACTCGTGCCTCATCTTTCATCAGATGTATTATAGCTATTTTTTATCACTTTGTAGATTAAATTTTAATTTTTTTTAAAAATATCTTCTAAATACAATAGAAAATAAGATTTTAAGTCCCTATTTACCGTTAAAAAACCATATATCGTTTTTATGAAAAGAGTTTTGATAGTGAATCAAAAGGAAGGGTATAGAAGCCAAAATGGCTTCTAAGAAGAAGGTTTAGATATCTTGTTCGATAACTTTCTTAAAGGTATCAAAATACAATCCTTTAAGCTCATCCATATCCATACAGACATCATTAATAAGAACCTTGTCTCCGCCAACAGAACCGATCTTCTCATAAGAGATACCATCTACCATAGCTTCGAAGGCTTGTGCATTTTCAGGTAAAACTTCTACCACTGCGCGAGAAAAACTCTCAGAGAAGATATCATTACTGTTGTTTGTTGTCATTTCTACCTTAGCACCCATATTACTTACCGCTGCCATCTTACCGATAACAAGAGCAAGTCCGCCTGATGAACAATCTTTTGCCGAGGCTAATAGACCTTTCTTATTGGCATTGATTACTGTGTTCCAAAGGCTTAGTTCTTTATCATAATCAATTTCAGGAAGGATTCCTGCAACTTTTCCATGTAACTCTTTCATATATAAAGATCCACCAAATTCAGACTTAGTATCGCCTAGAAGATAGAGTGTATTACCCTCTTTTTGAAAAGAGTTCATCAAGACCTTGTTCTCATCATCATTTACACCGACAGTCGCAATAGACGGTGTTGGGAAGACTGAAATGCCGTTTGTCTCATTATAAAGAGATACGTTGCCGCCGATTACAGGAGTCGTTAATGCTGAACAAGCTTCTTTAATACCTAAACAACCTTGTGCAAACTGCCACATAACTTCCGGATTTTCAGGATTACCGTAGTTTAGACAGTCTGTAATAGCAAGAGGCTGAGCACCTGTCATTGCAACATTTCTACCTGACTCGATTACCGCGGCAGCCGCTCCGCCCTTAGGATCGATATAACAGTGGCGTACATTACAATCAGCACTCATTGCCAGTGCCTTACCGTTCTCTTTTACACGTATCACAGAGGCATCAAGACTTCCGCCTTTTTTAATCGTATTTGTCTGTACCATTGAGTCATACTGCTCATAAATCCATGACTTATCAACAACTTCCATAGAAGACATTAGTTGAACAAAGGCTTCTTGATTTGTTACTGCGTCGAAATCAGTAATATTTACCTTATTAACATCCTCAAGATAGGCAGGTTTAGTCATTGGACGGTTAAGACATGGTGCTTCTTCAGAAACAGGGTCAACCGGTACATCTGCACACTTTTCACCATTAAAGAAAAGTTCCATATTTCCAGTGTCGGTTACCTCACCGATAACAGCAACTGAAAGGTCCCATTTTTCAAAGATCTCAATAATCGCCTGTTCTGAGCCTTTTTTAGCACAGATAAGCATACGTTCTTGAGATTCTGAAAGCATAAAGTCATATGGAGTCATATTATCTTCGCGAGCTGGAACCTGATCAAGATGCATGATCATTCCCGAGCCTGAACGTCCTGCCATCTCAAAAGATGAAGATGTCAGACCCGCTGCACCCATATCTTGGATGCCGACTACATAATCTGTTTTGAAAAGTTCTAAACAGGCTTCAAGAAGAAGTTTTTCTGTAAATGGATCACCAACCTGTACTGTAGGACGAAGTGATTTTGACTCTTCAGTAAATGAGTCAGAACTCATAACCGCACCGCCAAGACCGTCTCTACCTGTTTTTGAACCAACATACATAACCGGATTACCGATTCCTTCTGCTTTTCCGTAGAAGATCTCATCTGATTTTGCGATACCTAGGTTGAAAGCATTTACAAGGATATTTCCATTATAACACTCATCAAAACTCACTTCACCGCCAATAGTCGGGACACCCATACAGTTTCCGTATCCGCCGATTCCATCAACAACACCACGTACTAAGAAACGTTGGTGAGCGGAGATATCGTCCTTGTTTAAAACATTTCCGAAACGAAGTGAATTAAGACTTGCTACCGGGCGTGCACCCATAGTAAATACATCACGCATAATACCGCCGACACCTGTAGCAGCACCTTGGTATGGTTCAATAAATGAAGGGTGATTATGAGACTCCATCTTAAATACAGCCGCATATCCGTCACCAATGTCAATAACACCGGCATTTTCACCTGGACCTTGGATAACCCATGGTGCCTTAGTAGGAAAACCGCTTAAGTGAACTTTTGAAGACTTATATGAACAATGTTCTGACCACATTGCAGAAAAAATTCCAAGTTCAACCATATTCGGTTCACGGCCTAGGATAGTTAAAATATTTTGATACTCTTGGGGAGAGATTTTATGAGATGAACAGGCTTCTTCTATGTTTTCAATTTCGTAGCTCACGAGATTTCCTTGGGTAAGTTTATATAGACTTTTTAGAAAATATACTTTAAAAGTAATTTTCTAAAAAGTCTAAGACGCGATTATAGTCAAAATGTGCTAAAAAAAGGTTTAGGTTAGCCTTTATCTAAACTTTAAATTACATTGCAACTATTTATTATATATATATAAATAACTATTATTAGGGTAGAATCTAGAAAATTATTTTCAATAAAAGATTATTATGTTTAGTAAAACCGCTCAATACACCTTTAAAATTCTTATTTTTATTTCAAAAGATGCGAACACACTTTTTTCAGCAACCCATATACATGAAAATATACACATACCCTACAAATACCTAACAATGCTTCTAACGAAACTTGCCAAAGCCGAAATACTTAAGGCGACACGTGGACGAAATGGTGGATTTGTACTCAATAAAAAAGCTTCTGAGATTTACCTTCTTGAGATTGTAGAGGCT
>CBFDAB010000106.1:0-7301 GCA_965602745.1 uncultured Campylobacterales bacterium | reverse complement strand
GTGATATAATAAAAAAGTATATGGGCTTTGCTCTTCTTCCCCAAGCCGGTGTTGCTATTGGTCTGGCTCTCTCCTTACAAAAACAAGAAGGTCTTGAGACGATAGCCCCTATTATTTTAAATATTATAATCACCACGACACTCATCCACGAGTTAGTCGGACCCTTTCTAATCAAGTTTGCCTTGAAAAAGAGTGGAGAGACAGCTAAGTAAAAATGCCAATTCAAGTTTAAAGGGCAACACAAGAGAGAATACAAGAGACGGGTAAATAGAAGAGGTTAACTGCAAAAAGAGTAAGATTAATTATCCGACCAAAGATAAGTAAATCTATGTTTTATAAGCAGTTAACCATGAAAGAAAGATATGCTGTGAGCAGAGTGAGGAGATACCCTTGGGGTGCTAATGGTTTGACTAGAGAATATTTCCCTAAGGATAAAGAGTTCCCAGAGATAACAGCGAAAGAAATAGTGGATGTCTAAAATAGATTGAATAATAGACCAAGAAAAGTGTTGGGATTTAAAACACATCAGAAGTGTTTTCGATAAAATTACGAATTCTTATTTTGCAGCTAAACTAGGTGTTGCACTTACTACTTGAATTGGCGAATTAATAACAATTGTATCTACTAATTCATTGTCATTAATCCCGGACATATCCCAATCTGTACCCTTAATATCTTCAAATGTCTTTATTTTTTTACTTTGCAGTTCTTTCTGTATTGAATCCAAACTTTTCCTTTGTTTTGATTGTTGTATCACCGTGTTTCTTATATTCGTAGCAGATCTAGGTCTTCATACCAATAAATATAAAAAATAGTCATCCAACCATACCTGATAATTATTTTTTCCATCTTATCCATTTGTAGATCTCAGTCATTATAAATATAGGCAATGCTACTATGAGTATAATTCCCCAATCTTCCCACCCCATTGCTGTGGTATGAAGTACTTCTTGTAAGAATGGTATGTATACGGCGCAAGCTTGTAAAGCCATAGTAAATGCAATTGCCAATAAAAGCCATTTATTCGTGAAAAAACCTATCATAGTGATTGGTTCACGAAGTGAACGAAAATTGAGAACAATCATCTTTTCAAGGACAATAATTCCGGTGAAAGCTACTGTTTGGGCAAGTAAAAGACCGTTTTCAGGGTCTTTAGAAAGGTAATAATGAAAAAGCCAAAGCGTAGCCAGTCCGATATAAGACCCTAAGGCAAAGATCATGATAATGCCATAACGATCTAAAATAGGCTTATCTACCTCTCTTGGGGGCCTTTGCATAATTCCTTTCTCTGCAGGCTCGACACCAAGAGCAATGGCCGTCATACCGTCAGTGACAAGGTTCATCCAAAGAATCTGTACAGGGATCAAGATCAAGGGACCGCCGAGCAAGATATTGATAAAGATTGCAATGACTTCACCACTATTTGAGGCCATAAGATATTGTACAAACTTCTGGATATTGTCATACTCGCGTCTACCTTCGCGTACGGCATTGATGATGGAAGCAAAATTATCATCTGTAAGGACAATATCTGAAGCACTTTTAGCCACATCCGTGCCTTTTTTTCCCATGGCTATCCCGATATCAGCCTCTTTGAGCGCCGGAGCATCATTGACACCATCTCCCGTCATAGCAACGATCTCATTTGCATCTTTAAGTGTTTTTACGATTCTAAGTTTATCTTCCGGTCTTGCTCTTGCAAAAAGCACACTTCCATCGAGAGCTTTTAAGAGGGCCTTATCATTCATTTCAGAAAGGTCGTGAGATGTTATGGCACGCTCTGTATCCAGACCGATGGATCTGCCAATAGCCATAGCCGTATCAGGATTATCCCCTGTTATCATAAGGATTTTGATACCAGCAGTCTTAGCCATCTTAATGGCTTCCGGTACCTCTTCATGCGGCGGATCTATAATGCCCACGATACCAAGTAATACAAGCTCGTTTTCTACGCTCTCTTCGCAGAGTTTTGTGTCCCCGGGAAGTCTTCTAAAGGCAATAGCAAGTGTTCGAAGACCACTTTTTGCCATATCTTCGTAGGCAGCTTTCACCTCTTCTTTATGCTCTTCATCCAAAGGGAGTACACTACCGTCTTTAAAGATCTTAGTACTTCTTTCAAGTATGACTTCCGGGGCGCCTTTGACATAAGCCATGAGTGCATATTTTTCATGCACAATTACACTCATGCGCTTACGCACAGAATTAAAAGAGAACTCACTTATCGTAGTATTTCTCTCATCAAAATGCAGCCATGCTTTGTAAGCGGCAACAATCAAAGCTGCCTCTGTAGGCTCTCCGAGGACTTCCCAATCGGAATTATTTTTTCGTACCTTGGCGCGGTTGCACAGCAGGGCACTTTTTAAAAGCATCAGCAGATCTGGATCATTTTTATAATCGATCTTCGTTTTATTGGATTGAAAGTGGCCGGCAGGATCGTAACCGCTGCCAGTCACCTCAAGCTCTTTGGAAAAAAGCCAAATCCTTTTCACTGTCATTTGGTTTTGTGTCAGTGTCCCGGTTTTATCGGTACAGATCGTTGTTGCCGCTCCTAGAGTCTCAGCAGCCTGAAGACGTCTTAATAGGGCTTTTTCTTTTGCCATAGCCTTGATGCCCAGTGCCAGTGTGATTGTAACAACGGCAGGGAGACCTTCGGGTACGACAGCAACAGCCAAAGCAACACCGGTAAGAAACATCTCAAGCAGGTCTTTGCCAAGCATCCAGCCGATTAGAGCGACAAGGATGGATATAGAAATAGAATAGATCCCCAGCTTTTTACCTAGAACAGCAAGTTTCTTCTGCAGGGGAGTCTCTCCTACTTCTACGATTTGTGTCATTTGCGCGATTTGGCCAAACTGTGTATTCATCCCCATTTCAACAACAACTCCTGTACCCCGTCCGTTGACCACTGCCGTTCCCATCCAGCTCATATTCGACTGCTCAGCAAGATTTGCACTACTCTCAACTGAAGAAGTGTTTTTAGATACTGATTCTGATTCTCCGCTCAAAGAAGACTCATCGACTTTCAAGTTGAAACTTTCCACTAGCCTAAGGTCAGCAGGAACCTTGTCACCGATCTCTAAGAAGACGATGTCTCCCGGAACAAGCAGTTTTGTATCAATGATCTGCTCTTTAGAGTCCCGAAGCACTTTACAGCTAGGATGAAGCATCTGTCTTAAGGCTTCAATGGCATTTTCAGCTTTGAATTCCTGAACAAATCCAAGGACTCCGTTAAGGACGATAATAACTAAGATAGTAAGCGCATCGCCAATCTCATCTATTGCCAGGGAGATCGCTGCTGCAGCAAAGAGTATAAGGATAAGCACATCGGTGAATTGACGTATAAACACTTTATACCAGGGTGTTTTTGCGATACTGATCAGCTCATTTTTCCCGTATATTTCGGTTCTATTTGCGGCTTCTTCTTCGCTTAATCCTGTTTTTATGTCGCTTTTAAAGGCTTGAATAACTTCATTAATATCTTTTTTACACCATGGTATATCATTTTTCATGGTAGATCTCTTTTCCCCAAAATCGTACTAATTGTGAAAATATCAAAGGAACAGTAATGGCGGTAAAAGATGATGCAGCGACTAGGGCCGTAAAAAGCTGAATATCTATAATGGAAGCACTAAAAAGTAACTGGGCGACAATGATCTCTGTAGTGAGCCGGGCATCAAGACCGACTCCGATGATGATGGCCTCTTTCATACGCATTTTTTTCATCGGTACCATCAGTAAAACACCAAAAAGTTTTCCAAATGTTCCGGCAAAATACAATATTATGGCCAAAAGTGGTTCTTGCAAAAAACCTTCCATATCGGCATTGAACCCTACCCAAAAAAAGAATAGAACACCAAAGAAACCGTAGCTCAGGGTCTGTGTTGTTGTAGAAAGCAGTTCACCTTTTTTTTCTTCATTCTCAAACAGAGGACGCATAATGACACCTGCTGTTATTGCTCCCACCACCATGCCCAGTTCTACGTATTCACCAAAGCCTCCAAATCCGAAAAGGACAACAAGGGAAAATACCATTAGGGCGTTTTGATTTCTCGGTTCCCATTTTTTCATGATGACAGGTATTAATTTATATAAAATCCACGATATAATAAAAAAAGAACATATGCCTACGACTAGGCCAACTATACCACCATGGGTTTCTCCGGCTCTTGAGCCTATCCATATAGAGACGATGCCAACCAAGATGACTTCAATAATATCATCTAACACTCCTGCTCCAATGATAAAAGTACCGACTCGTGTCTTTATCATCTTAAACTCATCGAGAATCGGTACGATAACCGCTTCAGCTGTAGGCATGCGTGTCATCCCTATGACAAGGGAAATAGCCCAGCCATAACCATAGAACAGCATGGCCAAAAGGCCGAAGATAAAGGGGATAATAGTATTTAAAATAGTTAGCCATATGATATCTGTGCTAGATCTTTCCATTTCTCTTAACTCAATCTGCAAGCCTATGTAGAAGAGTAAAAAGAGGACACCAAGATCGGCAAGAAAGGAAAAGACACTTTCAAAGGCTATAACAGAATGAATAAAAGGAAAAAAAGGCGTATAACTCAGAGCCATACCGACAAAAAGTGCTGCTAATATACTGGGTATTCTAAACCTAGATAAAAAATATCCCAAGGCATAGGTCAACGCAAAGACTAAAGACAAGGATAGAAGGAATTCACCTAACTGGATTTCATTCATTATCATGCCTTTTCTTTTTAATTTTCAGTATCATATGACACGGATTTTTTTCATAAATAAATCTCTAAAACAGTGCTGTTTTATTGATCTCATGCCATGTAAGCAGGCCTTCCCATATCTCCTCAGCACTTTCGGCGTACCAGAAGAGAGATCTGTCTTCTGAAATGATCATGCTCTCATCTTCCATAAAATTTATATCAATTAAACGTTCCCAATATTGTTCGCCGACAAGTACGATGGGGATTGGATCGATTTTTTTTGTTTGGATCAGTGTCAATACACCAAATAATTCATCCATGGTACCAAAACCGCCAGGAAAAAAGACCAGTGCCTTTGCCCGGAGTAAAAAATGCAGTTTTCGGATAGCAAAGTAGTGAAACTGAAAACAGAGTTCGGGTGTGATATAAGGGTTGGGAAACTGCTCGTGCGGCAATGAAATATTTAAGCCAATCGATTTGCTTCCAACATCAAAGGCTCCTCGGTTGGCTGCTTCCATGATCCCCGGTCCGCCGCCCGTCATCAAGGTGATCCTGCTATCCGTCGGTTCTTCTCCGCACATGCCTACGAGTTGACCGAATTTTCTGGCAATATTGTAATACTGACTCTTATCTAAAATCTTCTCTGCCAGCTTAAGCTCATGTATATTCTTGGC
Organism: uncultured Campylobacterales bacterium; assembly: GCA_965602745.1. Lineage (GTDB taxonomy): Bacteria > Campylobacterota > Campylobacteria > Campylobacterales > Sulfurimonadaceae. The sequence continues at coordinate 1,939 of CBFDAB010000106.1, read as the reverse complement.
AGAACCGGGAGACTTTTTTAATGCTTTCTGTGCTAGTTCAAGCCTATGCAAAGCGGTTTTTGGTTCGATAATTCGGGTACTTCCAAAAACAACGATAGTATGCTCAATCCCGTGCTTCTGCAAAAGCAGTTCTGCTTTTTGATAATCCAGTTCTAAACGGACACCCAGTGTCTCATGTTCTTGTAAGAATTGTGTATCTTTCTCAGCGATGATGTAACCAGGACTGTCTAAGAGCTTCTCTATCTGCTTATGGGCTTTGGGATCTTCATCTAAGGATTTCGGATGCTGCCAAGGAAGATCTTCTTCTCTTTTCATTAACTTAATGAAAGGTTGGGCTTTTGGTTTCATTATAGGTGTTTATATGATACCAAGCTCTGCTAAAATAGGTTTCATCTCTGTCGAGATATTGAACAGTTTTTCTGCCAACAATCCAAAGGCCTTATCTTCTATCACCCACTCTTCTATTATCTTGACACTCATACTTTTTTCTTCTTCTGATAATTTGTCAGATTTATGGACAGCTTCTTTGATTTTTTCTAAATGCGTACGGTTTGTCTGGCTCATAACTTATCCTTTTATCTTATTCTACTCTTCTTTACTGTTTTTTACAACTGTAATCTACGTATATAGTTAAATACTGTTTAGCGCAAATATTTTTTAAATCTCCATATGCTTAAGAGAGTAAAAAGTACCATGTAAGAGAACAAGGCCGCATAGTCGATCCAAAGATCAGCAATCAAGGTTCCTTTGATAAGAAGTCCTCTGATAATCTCAATAAAGTAGGAAAAGGGGAGCAGATAGGAAACTATTTTTAATTCTTTATAGATATCAGGACTAATGCCTTTTTTCTAGATGAACTAAATAAATTTTGCTACACTATAAAAAAGTAAAAAGGTTTAAAATGGAAGGTCAAGTAGAGGTTCAGTTTACCATTCTTTGTGAAAATGATTTTTATAAAGAGATAAGTCTGTCTGATCTGCTATCATCTGAGAAGGTGCTAAAAGCGATAAAGAGTGAGTTTTGTGAGGGGGCTAGAAACCTTACTATAAGTTCGGATATTAAAGATGTCAAGATTAATATTATGTCACAGAAGAAAGAACATACGCATATCATTGAAAAAGATGATATTCAAGATATTTTAGAACTGACAGAAGAGTTTGCCCGAAGCCAAAAGCTTCTGAAGGGAAGTTGTGGAAGGATTGAACTGAAGAACTTTAAAACAGTAGAGAACTAAAAGTCCTAGCTCTATTTGGGTTTGCTCTCAGAAGGCATCTTGATAACTCTAGGAACGCGTTGAGGTTTGCTTGAAGTATGGGTAGTCTCTTTTTTATTTCGATAATCATTTGAAGCAGATTTATTTTCCCAAGGTTTTTTATCTCCTTGAGGTTTATCCCAAGTCTTTTTCTCGTAAGGTTTTTTGTCACCCTCTTTTTTATCCCAAGGCTTCTTGTCTCCCTGAGGTTTATCCCAAGCTTTTTTCTCGTAAGGCTTTTTATCACCTTTCGGTTTGTCCCACTCTTTTTTTCCAAGTGATTTTTTTTCTTTATTGTCTTCTTTACTATCTTTTATAAACTTTGGAAGGCCTTCTTCTTCACTGCGTTTTTGAGAGGCAGTCGGACGATGCGGGGCTGACTTGTATTCTTCACGCTTGGGTATAAGAGGCTTTGGCTCAAAACCGGCAATGATCTCGCGGGGAAGGTTTTTTCCGACGAGTGTCTCGATAGGATAGAGACGGGTTTCTTCTTTTTCATCAATCAAGATAAGAGCTATCTCTTTTGTGTGAGCTAGGCGGGGAAGATAGTCTTCAGATACCTTTGGAAGATCAAAACTGATCAGAACATCCCATTGGCGCTTATCCATTTTAGCAAGCTCACTATCATTACTAAGGGTTAGATTTTTATCCTCAATCTCCGTCGTTGGTGTGTTAGCTGAGCTAATA
>CBFDAB010000105.1:0-7310 GCA_965602745.1 uncultured Campylobacterales bacterium | reverse complement strand
CCTTTCCAACCTTTAGTCCTGCAAAAAAGAGGTTATCAAGACCAGATGTTTGTACTTCATCCCCTACTTCCAGCTTGATCCAGTTAGGTATAAACTCGACTAACATCTCTTTTGTATTTTTTCCATGAACAATACCCGGAGCTCTTTTCTTACCTATGAAAACAGTGTAAGAACATTTATAGTCCGAATTAAGCAAGGCCATGGGTTGATTGTGTTTAAAGGTGACTATACCGGCACTGACACCCTCACTTACCAAACCATAAACCTTAGAGGTATTATAATCTTTCATATCAATCCACACACGGTTTATATCGCCGAATTTAGCATAAGAGAGAGTTTTTACCAATTGTACTTTAGGAGAGATCTGCAGGTCGGAATTATGCTCTTTATACATCTGATTAAGTTCAACCGCAAATTCTTGGGCTAATAAATTATTTTCTTTATATTGTTGATTTTCTTTTTGAAGTCTAATGATAGTCTCTTTCTGTGAAAAGTGTTCATCAATAGAGTTATTGACACCTTCTACACTCTCATGATAAAAGTTCTTAACATCATTTAGGGCCCCTATAAAGGGGTCTTGTATCAAATTTGTAAACTTTAAAACGCCAATGACTATGGCAAATGCTAAAAATAAAAAGCCTACAAGCTCTTTATTCATGCTCGAAGAGTTCCTGAAGTAGGTCTATCTCTTCAAGTGCACGTCCGGTTCCTTTGGCTACTGCTAAAAGTGGTTCGTCAGCTACATATACAGGGATTTTGATCTGTTCGGAAAGGAACTTGTCAAGTTGACGGATAAGAGCTCCTCCGCCTGTTAAGATAATACCGTTATTTACAATATCACCTGCTAAGTCCGGAGGCATAACCTCTAAGACTGCGCGTAAGGCTTCACCAATCTCTTTCAATGGATCACGCATAGCTTCTCTAGCATCTTCACTTGTAAGTTCGATTGAGCTTAGCAGACCTTCTACCTGGTCACGTCCGTTAACAATCATTGTCAACTCTTGGTCTAAAGGCATAGCTGTACCGATAGCGATCTTGATCTCTTCAGCAGAACGCTCACCGATAAGAAGGTTATACTTGCGTTTAACATAATCAATAATCGCCTGATCGATCTTGTCCCCCGCAACACGGATAGACTTAGAAATCACAAGACCACCTAAAGAGACAACACCGATCTCAGTCGTTCCACCACCGATATCAACAACCAAGTTACCCTGAGGCTCACGAATATCAATACCCGCTCCAATAGCAGCCGCCATAGGCTCTTCAATCAAGAACACCTCACGTGCTCCTGCTGAAAGTGCTGATTCACGTACTGCCTTACGCTCAACCTGAGTCAGACCGTAAGGAACACAGATAATGATACGAGGACTGATTAATGCAGAACGTCCGTGAGCTTTTTGAATAAACTTTCTGATCATCTTTTCAGTCATATCAAAGTCAGCGATTACACCGTCTCTCATAGGACGTATTGCCTTAATATTGCCCGGTGTCTTACCGACCATATCTTTAGCTTCTCTACCGACTGCTAAAACTCTTTGATGACCAAAACGTTCTGTTTTTACAGCAACGACTGAAGGCTCATTAATAATGATACCCTTTCCCTTAGCAATAACAAGTGTGTTTGCTGTTCCAAGGTCAATCGCTAGATCGTTTGAAAAAAGTCCTATAAATTTGTTGAAAATCATATTTATCCTAAGCTGTTTTTTTCTTATTACTCTTTATATACATAGGTTTTGCACCCTCATCTACCATCTCTTTAGTAATGATAACTTCATACCCCGGATATTCGGGAAGTTCATACATAACGTCAATCATCATCTCTTCCATGATAGAACGTAATCCCCGCGCGCCCGTTTTACGTTTTATTGCTTTGTGCGCAATTGATATTAATGCATCTTCTTCAAAGTTCAGTTCAACATCATCAATGGCAAAAAGCTTTTTGTATTGACGAACTAAAGAATTTTTCGGTTCTGTTAAGATCTGAATCATAGCATCTTCTTCAATCTCGCCAAGTGTAGCAATAATTGGTAAACGGCCGATCAACTCAGGAATAAGTCCATATTGCACTAAGTCATCCGGCTCTACCATATCAAAGGTCGGTTCTTGCTCATCTTTAGACTTTTTCTCATGTCCAAAACCAAGTACGTTTGCACCCTGCTTTCGCTTTAAGATATCTTTCATCCCGTCAAAGGCACCGCCACAGATAAATAAAATACCTGATGTGTCCATAGAAACGAACTCTTGGTTAGGGTGCTTACGTCCGCCTTTTGGAGGAAGATTTACCTGAGCGCCTTCAATGATCTTCAACAAGGCTTGTTGAACACCTTCACCCGAGACATCACGTGTGATTGAACGGTTTTCACTCATACGCGAGATCTTATCAATCTCATCAATAAACAAGATACCCTGCTGAGCTTTTTCCACATCACCGTCAGCGGCTTGCAGAAGTCGTGTTAAAATATTTTCAACATCTTCACCAACATATCCGGCTTCTGTAAGACTTGTCGCATCTGCAATAGCCAATGGCACATTTAAAATACGTGCAATCGTCTGTGCCATTAATGTCTTACCTGAACCTGTCGGTCCTATTAACAAAATATTAGACTTAGCGATTTCAGTATCATCTTCTTCTACTTCATGCTGCTTAAAGATACGTTTATAATGATTATATACAGCAACTGAAAGAAGTTTACGTGCATTCTCTTGGCCGATAACATATTCACCTAAGAAAGCATTCATCTGTTTTGGTGTCATTAACTCACCATTATGTGTAGGGACAGAAACACCGTCTTCATTGACTGCAACGTCGTCTCCAAACATAATTCTATAAGCTGAGATCACACAGTTCTTGCAGATATAAACACCGTTTCCTGCTATAAGAGGATTTTCTTCTGTTTCTATTGCTTCACAAAAGCTACAATTTCTATGAATCACTGTTCTTCCTTTCATACGCTATACCGCGCTTTGTTTTAACTACAAAGTTACATAGTTCTTTGACAAAATTATTTTTCGTCTCGTCTAATATCTCTTCAGCTGTGTCTTTAAGAGGACGCCCTTTTTCAAAGAGTTCTCTATATGCAGATTTGAGCTGATTAATATCATCTCGTTCAAGCTTGCGGCGAAGACCAGTCAGGTTCAGACCGCGAAGATTTGCTCTGTTTCCTTCTACCATACAAAAAGGAGGAACATCTTGTGAAAGTGCCGAAGCACCTGCGACCATTGCATAATCACCGATATGTACGAACTGGTGTATAGGTGTCATCCCACCGACAACAACATGATCTCCTATCTCTACATGACCTGCAATTGTCGCTGCGTTAGCGAAGATACAATGGCTTCCGATGATAGAGTCATGTCCGACATGCACATATCCCATAAAAAGGTTATGTGAACCGATAATAGTCTTAGAACCACCACCTGCAGTTCCTGGGTTAAAAAGAGTAAACTCTCTGATCGTATTATTATCACCGATGATAAGTTCGACCTCTTCTCCGTTATATTTCAAGTCTTGAGGCGCTGAACCTATAACCGCATGAGAAAAGATTCTATTATTTTTTCCAATAGTCGTCTTACCGTAAATACAGGCACCCTGCGAAATGCTTGTACCTTCACCGATAATCGCCTCTGACGAGACGAAGGCAAAGGGTGCAATAGAGACATTTTCGCCTATTTGCGCGCCATCTTCAATGATTGCTTTATCAGATATCATACTCATAAGATTACTTATCTACTACCATAGCTTTTAATTCAGCTTCTGACACTAATTTACCGTCAACATATGCCTTACCCTGAAGAACCCAGATAGCACCCTTGTTCTTCAAAACTGTAATCTCATATTCAAGCCTGTCACCGGGACGTACAGGTGCACGGAACTTGGCCTTATCAATGCTCATAAAATAGACAACCTTTTGAGCTGCTTCTTCTTCTGTCATAGACATGCTTTTAAATGCAAGGATACCGCCGGCTTGTGCCATACCTTCAAGTATCATAACTCCCGGATAGATCGGGTGTCCTGGGAAGTGTCCCTCAAAGACCTGCTCGCCGATACTTACATTTTTAAAACCTGAAAGTTTTTCGTTGTTAACAATGTCCGTTACTCTATCAATTAATAGTAGGGGATATCTATGTGGTAATATTTTCTGAATTTCTACAACGTCCATCATAGTCGAGAAGCCTTTTTATAAAATTTAGCTATTCTAACAAAAAAGAAGTTAATTTAGTATTATTTATATTTAAAGAGAAAAAGAAACTTGCAATAAGCTTCTTTTTATACAGGTTTTAAAGGTCGGCTATATTGAGCGTAAGTCCCTTTAAGTGTGAGACAGGATAGGAGTATGTAATACCTGCTCCTTCACCAATAAGGTCAAGTTTATCCATCATCGTCGTAATCATTCTATTTACATTTTTCGTTGGTGTAATAAACATCAGGTTTGAATCGGTAACATCATGACTCATGCGGGTATAAAAGTTTTCAATCTGCTCTAAACCTAAGCCATACGCACGCATAATTGTCACGCCTTTAGCACCTGCTTCTTTAGCATGGATCAAGGCTTCTTCTTCTTTTTCATGTGGAACAATGACATGTACAGCTGAGAACTGGATATCATAAGTATGACGTTTATCTGTTCCTTTGATATTCACAGTAGACAGACCCATATCTTGGGCATGTTCAAGCGCATGACGAAGTTCATCCATATGAATAGCTTCAAGCTCATGCTCACCTTTAATACCCATTCTCTCCGTTATTACCCCATATGCCATAACCGTAATCATTGGAAACAGTGATGCAAAGGCAATCAGTCCAAAACCGTCAATCAAAGGATCGCGTCCAGGAATATTTGTCGCTAGACCAAGTCCTAAAGCCGCTACTAAAGGAACAGTAACTGTTGATGTTGTTACCCCACCACTATCATAAGCAATAGGAATAATATATTTTGGTGCAATAAAAGTCAGCGCGATAACAAAAAGATATCCCGCCATAATATAATAAACAATTTCTCCACCATTAACAATACGAAAGGATCCTAAAGCGATACCAATAGCAACACCAAAGGCCACAAATAAGCGTAGAACAAAATCATTAATCTTTCCATCACTAATCTCTTTTGCCTTTTTGGCAATCGCTGTTAAGGAAGGCTCTGCCATAGTTGTAGAAAAACCAATAGCAAAGGCAAAAGTATAGATAATAACACTATTGTCATTTTGAGTCAGCTGAAAAGCCATCGTCTCACCAAGAGAGAATAGACCCATTTCTAGACCAATAATAAAGGCATCTAAGCCTAAGACTACTAGACCAAAACCGATTAGTACATTTTTAATATTTTCAACGGGTTTTTTAAGCACTATATATTGAAAGAAGAAGATAACCATCAAGATAGGTAGTACATCCATTAACACAGAGAAAAGACCTTTTAAAAGGGCCAAAGGACTTATATCAAAACTAAAAGAAGTTTCACAGGCTTGCGCAACCACAGGAACAATAGGAGCAACGGTCGTTGCTACTTCTACAAACTGATAAACAAAGATGCCATAAAACTGTACAAATATCATCGGTGTTAATGAGGCGAAGGCAATTAATCCAAAACCATCTAAGACAGGATTACGTCCCTTAATAGTTGACGCCAGTCCTATACCCAGCGCCGCGACTAAAGGAACAGTAACGGTAGATGTTGTTACTCCACCAAGGTCAAAAGCAAGACCTACAATTTCTTTTGGAGAAAATGCTGTTGCCGCTACGACTAAAATATATCCCGAGATAATATAATAATGAATAGGGTGACCCTTGATAATCCTCCACACCCCAAGAACAATAGCAAACCCCACTGAAAAGGCAACAACCATTCTTAAGACAGTTGCATCAATTCTTCCGCAGCTAATATCAGCTGCCTTTTGTGCAATAACCACTAATGCAGGTTCGGCAACTGTAGTTCCAAAACCAATCATAAAGGCAAACATAATAATCCAAAAACTTGAGCCTTTTTTGGCAAAATCGCTCGCCAGTTTTTCGCCTACAGGAAAGATACCGACTTCTAGACCTAATAAAAAGACGGCCAAACCAATACCAACAATAAAAAGACCGATAGCCGTACTTATCCAGTTATCTGGAACCGTCTGGATAATGGCAAGTTGAAAAAATATGATTACCAAGATAATTGGTAATAAGTCTCGAAAGGACTCTTTTAGTAATTTAATAAATGTAGAAAGACTAAGCATACACTCCCCTATGAAAATAATTCACTAAGTCTATCTATGAAAATGTAAGAGGAAGATGAATGAATGATAAAACAGGTAAAAGAGGCTAAAGACAGCTTACTTTAAGATAAGATATTCGCGGTTGTCTTCATAGCTATGCGCGTCAAGGTAGATATCAATTTTTCCATCTTGGAGTTCATCTATGACAAAGATGGGGCTTAGGTCATAAGGAGAGTTGCAGAGTTGTTGACGTACTTCAAGTTCACGCTCAATTGTTAAGGGATTGAAGATCAGCTCTTTTACACTTTTAAAACTACTCTTAGAGAGGATGTTAAATCTTTCCAATGTAATAAACTTCACCTCTTCGCGGTTCATAAAGTGCAGATCATTTATACTATATTCTATACGCCCATTCGCTTTCTTTCGAGGAAGTGTTGAATAGATAAGAGCATGTGCATCAACCGTCTTTTTTGCAATGCTCAGCTTTAAATTATATTGACGGTAATTTAAAAACTTTTCTCTGACTAGTTGATATTCTATGTTTTCTTCTTCATAATCCATGCGGCGTGAATAGAGTTCAAGTCTATCTTCTATGGAAGCAGGAAGTATCTGATTTCCGATTGAAGAGAACATCTCATCCATCAGCTTTCCCTGCTGATCTCTTTGCATATCCAAACCATATATACAGCCGCAATAATCTTGTCTGTAGAGTTGTTCGTCCTTAGTCACACGGCTCTGGTCTTGACTTCCACCACCTGAGCGGTAATCTACCGCAATAAACTCAACACCGTTCTTCTCATAAAAAGCATCACCTACCCGCTTAAGTTGTTCTTGAGATTTAAGAGGTGAAACAAGAAGGGTCGTTGTGATCTTTGTTTCGCCAAGTTCAAGAGCCTTGCGTGCTGAAACATCAAAGCGTCTATCAAAACAGACCTCGCAACGTTTTCCTTTTTCAGGTTCATTTTCAAGTCCACGAACTAAGTCCATCCATGTCTCAAAGTCATACTCGCCCTCAAGCAGGCCAATACCCAGTTTCTTACAGCTTCTTTGAACATCCAAATAACGCAGTCTGTATTCTGAATAGGGATGTATATTAGGATCATAAAAAAAGCCGG
>CBFDAB010000104.1:0-7552 GCA_965602745.1 uncultured Campylobacterales bacterium | reverse complement strand
ACAGCTTTTAAAGCACTGTCATCCAAAAGCTTCGCATCTGTTACACCGCTAAGTTCAAAGTTTAGATTCACCCAGTCAAAAGAACGATTCTTGTCTTGAACAGTAAGAGCTATTTTAAAGGCTATAGGAGAGATAATCTCTAAAGAAATTAGTTCTCCCCCTGTAAGATGCTCAAAACGCTCCATAAAGCTTGGTAAATCATTTTTAGATAGGGGTTTCATTATTGTCCTTGAGAGAAGATAATAGTTTAGAGTGGATGAAAAATTAGCAGAAGTGAATCAACCTAGCTAAGCTAGGCCTATTGACAACCCACACATTCCATAGAGCGGTCTTCTACATCAGAGCTTGACTCTGGAGATTGGCTTCTTAGGTAGTAGGTCGATTTTAATCCGAGTTTCCATGCTAACATGTAGATCTCATTTAGATATTTACCGCTTGCCTTGTCTAAAGAGATAAAGATATTTAGACTTTGTCCCTGATCTATCCATTTTTGACGGATCGCAGCGGCCTTAATCAAGATGGTCTGATTAAGATCATAAGCAGGTGTATAGTATGCCCATGTCTCAGGTGAAAGCTTTGGAGCAACAACAGGGATAAGACCTGAAAGATTCTCTTCAAACCACTTACGCTTATATACTGGCTCAATCGCTTGAGTGGTTCCTGTTAGTATAGAGATAGAAGAGGTTGGTGCGATGGCCATTAGATAACCGTTACGCATACCCTGTGTTTTAACTTTTTGACGAAGTTCATCCCAGTCATAGTTTGATGAGAAAAGACCGCCTCTATCGACTAGGTTAATAACTTCGGCGTTAGCGTGATCCATAGGCATAATGCCTCTGCTCCACTTAGAACCCTCAAATTGAGGATAAGAACCCTTCTCTATCGCTATATCACTAGATGCGTTAATCGCGTTATATGAAACTGCTTCCATCACTTCATCGACCTTGTCAAAGTGCTCTTGAGTTCCCCAAGAGATACCCTTCTCGGCTAACATCTGTGCTTCACCCATAACACCTAAACCGACTGAACGGCTTTTAAGGTTAGTACGTTTTACTTTTTCTACAGGATAGAAATTAAGATCGATAACATTATCAAGTGCACGCATCGCAATAGGTACGATACGTTCGATATCTTCTTTTGTGTGCACGCGAGAAAGATTTACTGAAGCGAGGTTACAAACGGCAGTGTCTCCGTCAACTCTCTCTTTTTCTACGATAAAGATCTCTTTGCCGTCTATAGAGTCTAGAGCTGTAACCTTACTGGCCGGTTTTTCGATACCGCTGTCTACACGTACAAGTTCATCTTCATTATAAGAGATGTAGCTGCCGTCTTCAAACTTGAGCTTTATCTTGTAGGTGTTAGGGTTTGTGTTTTGAAAGATCTCTGTACAAAGGTTTGAGCTACGGATAACACCATAATGATCATTTGGGTTAGCACGGTTAGCATTATCTTTAAAACAAAGAAATGGTGAGCCTGATTCAAAGTATGAGGTAAGGATCTTCTTCCATAGGTCTTTAGCTTTGATGCGTTCTTTAATGATATCATCATCATTCTCTAACTCGACATATCGCTTCTCAAACTCATCTCCATACATAACAGTCAGCTCTTTTGTCTGATACGGGTCAAAGAGTGTCCAGATACCATCTTCTTCAACACGCTTCATAAAGAGGTCGTTTATCCAAAGTGATGGGAATAGATCATGGGCACGACGACGCTCTTCACCTGAGTTTTTCTTCAAGTCTAAGAAGTCATTGATATCCATATGCCATGGCTCAAGATATACAGCAATAGCACCCTTACGTGTTCCAAGCTGATCTACGGCAATAGCAACATCATTAGTGATCTTCAAAAATGGAATAGTACCGCCGGCTGCATTTTTATGTCCATCTATATATGAACCGATTGAACGAACCTGGGTCCAGTCCCAACCTATACCCCCACCAAACTTTGAAAGCATTGCCATCTCTTGGTAGGCATCAAAGATACCTTCAATGTTGTCCGGTGTAGAACCTATATAACATGAAGATAGTTGGTGTCTAGGTGTACGTGCATTTGAAAGAGTCGGTGTTGCCAACATCACTTCAAAGGTAGAGATCATGTCATAAAACTTTTTAGCCCATTCTTGCTTGTTCTCTTCACGCTGCGCCAAGAACATGGCAATACCCATAAACATATGTTGTGGAAGCTCAATAGGATTATTAGATCTGTCTTTTATCAGATATCTGTCATACAAAGTCTTGACGCCAAGGTAGTTAAACTGTAGGTCACGTTCAGGTTTGAGGTACTTGTCTAAGTCATCAAGATCATACATATCACGCAGACCAAGAAGAATACGTCCCTCTTTTTCTCCACGTTCAAAATACTTCTCCAGTGTAGAATACCCTGTGAAATGATTTACGCAGTGATAAAGGTTATATAAGAAAAGACGAGAGGCCACAAATGTCCAGTTAGGTGCATCGATATCGATCTTATCTACAGCTGTCTTAATAAGTGCTTGTTGGATCTCTTTAGAGGTAATACCGTCACGGAACATGATCTGTGCATCTACTTCTAATTCACTCTGGCTTACACCGCTTAAGGCATGAACGGAAGCTGCTGTATATTTTTGAATCTTTGTGATGTCCAAAGGTTCACTTCGTCCATTTCTTTTGATGATAGTTATCATTAAAATAACCCCTTATAATTATACTTTTAGTTTAATTTGAATGAAAAGAATATACCATTAAAACTTTAAAATAAAGCTGTAATGATAAAAAATATCTGTTGTTTTTGCCGATAGGTGAAAGAAAAAATATCTATATAAATATAGACGTTTTTTTTAGTGAATATGACTTAATGTTATACAAAGAAAGTCGAGGCGGTAAAGCCTTGGCTTGCTAAAGAAACTTTTCACATAAGTAAAATTTCTTTCGCTACTTTTATGCTTCTTTAGTAAATACGCGTTTGAAAATTCCATCTACATTTTTAGTGTAATAGTCAAAATTGAAACACTCACGGATCTCTTCTTCACTTAATGATTGACGCAGCTCTTCATCAGCTAAAAGATTTTCAAGGTAAAGGCTTTCACCCTTATCGTTAGTTGATTTGTTTCCTTGCTGGATCTCTTCCCATACTTTCATCGCATTACGTTGAACGATACGGTAAGCATCTTCACGGCTCACACCTTTAATAGGTAGTTCAAGTAAAACACGTTGTGAGAAAACCAAACCGCCTGTTAGGTTTAGGTTCTTCATCATGTTCTCAGGAAAAACGGTTAAGTTAGCAATAACGTTATTCATACGGTGAAGCATAAAGTCTGTTGTTATGAATGCATCTGGTAACCAGAAACGCTCCGTTGAAGAGTGTGATATATCACGTTCGTGCCATAGACCAACATTTTCCATAGCAGGAATAGCGTAAGAACGAATCATACGTGCAAGACCTGTTATATTCTCTGTTAGGATAGGGTTACGCTTATGAGGCATAGCAGAAGAGCCTTTTTGACCTTTTGCAAAATACTCTTCGGCCTCATAAACTTCTGTTCTTTGCAAATGTCTTACTTGAACGGCAAACTTCTCAACAGAAGAAGCAAGTAGTGCTAAGGTAGTAGCAAGTCTAGCATAACGATCTCTATGAACGACTTGGTTTGAACAAGGTTCTGGTTTGAGTCCAAGTTCTGCCATGGCATACTCTTCTAGTTCAAGTGGTGCATGAGCAAAATTACCCATAGCTCCAGAGATTTGTCCTACAGAAATCACTTCCATAGTCTCTTCAAGGTTTTTAAGATGACGTTTCATCTCATCATACCAAACAGCTAGCGTTAAACCAAAAGTGATAGGCTCACCATGGATTCCGTGAGATCGTCCTACCATCAAAGTAAACTTGTGTTCTTCAGCACGTTTTTCAATAGATTCCATTAACATCTTTACATCATCGATGACAATAGTTAAAGAGTCCCTCATCTGAAGAGCTACACCAGTATCAACTGCATCAGAACTGGTCATACCATAGTGGAACCATCTTGACTCTTCACCTAAGCTTTCTGAAACACTTGTATTGAATGCAATTAAATCATGTCTGGTAATCGCTTCAATTTCTTCTATACGTTCTACTGAAAAGCTTGCATTTTTAACGATCTTATCTGCATCTTCTTGTGGAATTTTTCCTAATTTTGCCCATGCTTTTACCGCTGCTTTTTCTACTTCTAGCCATGCTGAATATCTTGCATGTTGTGTCCATTTGTCGGACATCTCTTTTCTGGCGTATCGTTCTACCATGAGTATTACCTTTTGGGGGAGTTTTAATAAAGGGATATTATCTAATAGTGACTTAGTATTTGGTTAGTGATAGGAACAGGGTATATATTAAGAGTATTAATAAATTAGAATTGTTTCACGTGAAACAATGCGTTAATTAATCATCGTAGAACAGGTGAATAAAGGAGCAAATAATGAAAGATGCTATTAAACTATAAGTCCTCATCTGCTACAATCTCATTCATATAAGTTTAAGGAAAAGAATGCCATTTGTTAAAAAAGAATTTATAGTCAAAGAGAAGACGAAGGCATTTTTATTTCTTATGAAAGAGATGGGGTATACTCAAAAAGAAGCCCAGCGTCTTATCGCAAGAGGACGCCTTGAAGTCAACGGCGAGGTCATGACGCATACAGCCGGTTTCTTTGAAGGAAAGGTGTCGTTCATCTGTTTTGAAGGAGAGAGCAGAGGATTAAAACCTGTCTTTCAAACATCAGAATTTGCAGTTTATGATAAGCCCTCAGGCGTACTTGTTCATCCGCAAAACAGAAACACTGCGTACTCTATGATAGACGAGGCTCATGCTGCTTTTGGCAGAGATGCAAATATCACCCACAGGATTGATCAAGAGACAAGCGGTCTGTTATTGATATCTAAAAATAAAACATCTGAACGAACACTAAAGATGTTATTTGAAACCCGAGATATAAAGAAGTCTTACCTTGCGTTAGTGCATGGAGAGTTTCCTGACGAACTGGAAGTCAATGCCCCTCTGCTGCGTAGAGAAGATGAAGAAGCAATTGTTAGGATGATTGTTAGAGTTAGTGATGAAGGGAAGGCTTCACAAACAGGTTTTAAACGTTTGTGTTATTACCCTGAGTTAGATATGAGTTTGGTTGAGTGTTATCCGCTTACAGGAAGACAGCATCAGATCAGGGTACATCTGTTTCACGTGAAACATCCAATTGTCGGTGATCCGATCTATGGCCAGACAGAGATAGATACAGCAAGGTTTTTAGATAGAGAGATAAGTCCACAAGAGCGTATAGAAAAAAGCGGGGCGAGCAGGTTGATGCTTCATGCAAATCAGCTCTGTTTTAAACATGGGCCTGAGTACTGCATAAGTTCTAAAGATATCTTTGCAACAGACCCTCTTTCATTTTTACCCTAAGAGTGCGAAATATAGCGTCGCCTTTTTTCATCTTTTAACTTATCAAGATCCACCATCAAATAAGCATCTACAGAATTGTTGAAATCAGGATTTATCCCAAAGTCAAAAAAGTTTACACCGCCTGAAAGAGATAACTCTCCATATTGTTTATACAGAGTAGGGACAGAGACCTCTAAGCCTTTTAGATAAGACTTTAATGTACAAAAATCTTCTGTGTATTCCTGTCCATCATAGATCTTATCAAACTCATCTCTTGTATTTCGAGAGATTGTATAGAGACTTTTTGCCTGAATGGATGGACTCTTTGGACTGAAATATCTGGAATAAAAATAGACGAGCATATCCTTTGCCCCCTTGGGCTAGGTATTACTGATGGAGACAGGACCATACATAATACTTTATCTGTGGATTATGCGCCAGATAAGCCCCTATTCCCTGCCAAAGATAATCAAGTGCGCGTGAACCCCAATACTTTAGAGAAACTTTACCTGGTAATCGCCACGGCTAGTTTTGGCTGAACGAAACTTCGACCAAGCTCTATGGCATGCTCTAATTTATCATCCATCTCATCTTTCATATATGACAGTTCATTCATATATAAGCCCTCCTTTCCAAGCCAGGAAAGAATCCATGAACATTCACCTATGCGGTAGACCCCTTCTATTTCCAAGGCCTCCTCATCCCATAAGACAAGATGCAGATAGTAAGCATCATACCTATCCAAGTCACGTCTTGTTCCCGTTCCCTCGCCAACCTTCCAAAAGTATATTCACGTAAACGGCCGATCTCTTTTAAAACAGTTGCAGAGGGCTCAGGATCAATAAGAAAGATCCCTTTTCCATCTCTGATCTCCTTTCTAAGTATCTGCCTCTCTGCGGGATGGGAGATAGACTGTTCTGTTGCCAGAAGGCCTGACCTTCCCTTGGCTATGCGATAAAGATGTTTTCTAAAAAGAGGGGCATACTGTTTAGGCTTTGGATTCCGGTTTTGAAAAGAACTTGCAGGGATAATGTTTCTGATTGAAAATTTCAGAGCCTTTCTAGAGCGAGAAGAAAAAAGTTCATGTCCAAGTAAAAATGAACCTATAGGTCTATATATCCATGACGGGAGATAAAAGATAGAAGAGTTACCTGCTCTTATATGAATAGGCAGTACAGGAGTAGAGCTTCTCTGTGCGATCTTTATAAAACCGCTTTGCCAATGCCCCGTCTTTTATGCCGTTATAAGAAGCCCGGGAGACCTCTCCTGCAGGAAAGAATATAATGGCCTCCTCGTTTTCCAAAGCTTTATCGATTTTCTGCAGGGATGAACGGGGAAATTTGGCTTGAATATTATCTATAGGGGTGAGCAAAGAAGAGAGTTGCGGGATGTGCGAGAGCATTTTATTGGCAACGATCTTGACCCTCTTATCCTGCCTGGCATTAGCAAGCCTGTTGATAAGAGCCAGAGCATCCGCTGTGCCTAAAGGATGATTAGAAACAATGATGACTTTTCCTATAGAGGGTATATTTTCAATGTCTCTTTGATTGAAGGTATAGGAGATATCCAAATACTCAAGAATAGTCTCTGTGAAATCCAAACTCGATAAGCGGGAGTTTTCATTTAAAAAACTGTTTACCTCTTTTTCATGAATTTTTTTAAAAAAAGAAATGCAAGGCCGCAGAACAATAGGAGGGATTTTCCTGCATAGACTCGGATAAGAACTTTGCAGGATTTTTTCTACATGAAGCATTTAGGTTCCTTTTGTCGTGTATTTCACCTTATTATGAACATATCTATTTTTAGAAGGAGTGATACTTTAAGTTTAGATAAGAAAAGTCTAGATTATCTTTATTACATATGGATACTTTCTTATTACGGCATTATTACAGCTCTTGATCTTTCTGCTTGATTTCAGATGTGAATAAGCCATTCAAGATGCTTGAAGAAATTCTATTTAACATAAAATAATTATATATGTTTATTTATTTTATTGTTAATGTGAATAAAAAATAGGAATATTTTTAGAAGAAGATAGATTAAAAGAAAAAAATTAATAAAATTTACAGAATTGCTTCAAGAATCCCCTAATATAGGGATTATAAGTGATGATAACAGATCTTACTTATATTATAAATATTTGAATTTAAGTAAGAAATTGACTAATAT
>CBFDAB010000103.1:0-7575 GCA_965602745.1 uncultured Campylobacterales bacterium | reverse complement strand
GTCTAAATGAAACAGGTCGTAGCGATAAGTTGAGTCTTCAATCATTACAAGACGAGATTCTTGCAATGAAAGATTCATCTTCTCAAATGAATATGAAAATTGATGAGATCATTGTAAATCATGATGAAAACATCAAAAAACTCAAAACAGTGATGGGTGAACTAAGTTCATTGATAGATACTATTAACAGTACTTATGTCAGTAAAGACGAATATAATGCTTTAGCGACAGAAATCAATAGTTTCAAGCTTGATATCTCTAAGCAGCTTAAAAAGATAGCTAAAGGCGGTTCAAATCCTTTAGATAATAAAAGTAGTGCTCAGGTCTCTAAAGATGCCTATAAACTTTTTAAGGCAAAAAAATATGCTGATGCTATTGATTCTTATGAGCATCTTATTAACAAACACTATAAGCCTGCTGCAGCACATTATTATATTGGTGAAAGTTATTTTCAACTTAATGAGTATAAAAATGCAGTCGCTTATTTTAAGCAAAGTGCCAAGCTTTACACCAAGGCTGATTATATGCCCAAGCTAATGCTTCACACAGCAATATCTCTTAAAAAGAGTAAGGATGCACAAGGCGCTGAACAGTTCTTTCAAGCCCTGATTGCAAAATATCCTGACTCATCTGAAGCGAAAAAAGCGAAAAAACTCCTTAAATAAGAAATTTTTTGCTTTGATTTGCATTAAATAAGGTATGATTGTTCTACATAAGGTTTTGTCAATGATAAAACATCATACTTTTCTTCTTGTTTTTATATCTAATATGATCTTTTTACTCAATACAGCCTATGCAGATACAATGTCGGTTGTATTTGATAATGATGCCTTTGCTAATAAGGATGCCGGTTATACAAGTGGCACACGTATAGGGTGGCTAGGTAATGAGTTGAACAATAGAGACCTGAACAAATCTGCAAAGGCATATGGTCATTTTATGCAAAATGCAGTAGAAAGTCTACCCTTTTTAAATTTAAACAATCAAAAAAAACATAATGCCGGTATTAGTCTCTATCAGATGATATTTACGCCCGAAGATATTTCAAATAGCGAAGCAGATTATAATGATATCCCTTATTCAGGTTCTCTTCTGTCATCATTTTTTTTCTTTGAATGGGACAGTGAAAACTATCATGAATATAGTTTGGACATTGGAATTGTTGGTCTATATTCTGGAGCTGAATGGGTGCAAAAAACATTTCATATGATTGCAGGCAAGGCGCCTAATGGTTGGGATAATCAGTTAGACAACAAACTTGTACTTGGAATATCATATGGTTATGGAATTAAAAGTTGGACAAACAATTATGATAATAAATTTGAATCTGATTGGGTGAACACTTTTAGATGCCAAGTCGGAAATTTTTACACAGGAATATCTGGCAGTACGATATGGCGTTTTGGTAAAAACTATCCTGAGAATTTTAATTCAAACTTTCCCGGTACTATGGGAAACAGTTCTTTGTTAGGTGTTCCTAAACGAAATAAAGATTTAGGCTGGTCCCTTAGTGCTGGACTTTTGGCAGATGCCGTAGCGTATTTTTATATCATTGATTCGGCACATGAGTATGATATAGATAGAAATAAATTCTCAGCCAGTTTTATTGGTTCAGGAAGTCTCTATTTTGATAATGTAGAGATCTCATTTTCAATGCGAAGGAGTACAGCGCTGATAAAACAAGCATCATCTAATTTAGGGACTTTTGGAACGATTGCAGTGCTTTGGAGCTTTTAATAGAAAATTTGAGACTGTCTATACTAGAGAATAATCTCATCTTTAAATGATTTTCCAATTTAAAGAGGTAAGCCCTCTTAAAGTATCTTATGTTAAAATCACAAAAATTAAAATGATGATTATTTAATCATTATAAGGAATATACACATGGCAATCGAAAATAATCAAATAGTAGCAATCGAATATGAAGTACGCAGCGGTGATAAAGTTGTAGATAGTAATGTTGGCGGTGAGCTTCTTACATTTATGATCGGAAAAGAGCAGATCATTCCAGGTCTTGAAGAAGCAGTATGTAAGATGAGCATGGGCGAAAAAGGTGATATACTTGTTCCTGCTACTAAAGCTTACGGTGAATATAATGATGAGGCTCTTCAAGAAGTTCCAAAAGAGCAATTTGCAGGTATCGAGCTTGAGCAAGGTATGAGTCTTTATGGTCAAAGTGAAGATGGCGGAACTGTTCAAGTAATCGTTAAAGAGATAAAAGAAGAGACAGTAATGGTTGATTATAATCATCCTCTTGCTGGTCAAGAGCTTATGTTCTCAATAACAGTTGCTACTGTTCGTGAAGCGACTGCAGAAGAAGTAATGACAGGTGTTCCTGCTGAAAATGCTCAACCAGCATCAAGTGGCGAAAGTTGTGGTACAGGGTGTGGCTGTCACTAGTTTTATAGCGACCTCAGATGCTTCGCTTGAAGCACTGAAAACAGCGAACCTACTTAAAGGTCTGCCTATTAACGCCTTTATCTTTGGTCAAAGCGGTACAGGAAAAAAGAGTTTAGCTAGATATATTCTTCCTAATGCTCCTCTTATTGATGGAAGCCATTATGAGGAACTTGAAGGTGCCTTGAGCTCACATACGTCTCTAATTATTTCTAACTTTGATAAAATACCTAATTATGACAATTTTCAAGTGCTATTGGATAAGTATGAGATTCGTTTTATCGCCTTAGCCTCATCTGTGTTTAATACAGATGTTATTGAAAAGTTTTTTGATATTAAGCTCTCTTTGCCGCCTTTAAAAGAACGACAAAAAGATGTACAAGTATTAGCTGAGCATTTTTTGGCAGAAGCTAAGAAGCTTTTAAGTGTGCAAAGCAGTATTAAAATTGATACATCAAAGATAGATCTCAGCCAAAATGCACATTCTATTCGCCGTTATGTTTATATGCAGGTTCAACTGCAAGATATTAATGAGTCTGAATTGATGAGTATTATGGAGAAATTCTTAAGTGAGCGTATGGGTGGAAGCAGTGATTACAGAAACCTTCTTTATCTTTATGAAGCGCCTCTTATTAATGTTGGATTAGAAAAGTTTAAAACACAGTTGCAACTTGCAGACAAGCTGGGACTAAATCGTAATACATTACGTAAAAAAATATCTGAGAACAAGGAATATCTAAATTATGAGTAAAGTAGCATTTATCTTCCCGGGACAGGGAAGTCAAACAATCGGTATGGGCAAAAGTTTTGTTGAGAATTCGCCTCTGGCAAAAGAGATGCTGATTAAAGCATCTGAGCGTACAGGAATTGATTTTGAAAAACTTCTTTTTGAAGAAAACGAAGATATCAATAAGACAGAAAACACTCAACCGGCTATCTTACTTGTAAGTATGATGGCTCACGCCATTTTTAGTGAAAAGTCAGATATTAAACCGACACTTCTTTTAGGACACTCATTAGGTGAATTTTCAGCTGTTTGTGCAGCAGGCGCTCTTGACTACCTTGACGCTGTTTCACTTGTAAATGCCCGTGGTAAGCTTATGCAGAGTGCTTGTGACGAGATTGAAGCTTCTATGATGGTAGTTCTTGGTCTTAAAGACGATGAAGTTGAGCAGATCTGTGCGGATGCACAGGCTGATGGCAAAAAAGTATGGCCTGCAAACTATAATCAAGAGGGTCAACTGGTAGTTGCCGGAATGAAGTCTGATCTAGCTTCTATGGAGTCTGTGTTTAAAGAAGCAGGTGCAAAAAGAGCAATGCTTTTAAATATGTCAGTCGCTTCTCACTGTCCGATATTAGAGCCTGCCCAAGCACCTTTAAAAGAGATGATGAGAGAGATGCTAAGTGATAGTTTTATCTCCCCAATCATCTCAAACGTTACGACAAAGCCTTATTCTACAAAAGATGAGGCACTTGAACTTCTTACAGATCAATTGACGAAGCCTGTTAAATACAAGCAGAGTATTGAAGCAATTGCCGGAGATGTTGATATTGCTATTGAGTTTGGTAATGGTAAGGTATTAGCAGGCATGAACAAGCGTATTAATAAAGAGATGACTACTTATAATATCTTTGATATGGATAGTCTAGAAGCTGTATTGGCTGAATTAGCCTAATGAAAGTCGCCTTAGCTCAGGTCTCACCTAAACTTAATAGATCGAATGTAGATATGCATCTGCAAGAGATCAAGTCTTGTAAGGCTGATGTTATAGTTTTTCCTGAGCTATCTCTTAATGGGTATCTGCTTCAAGATAAGGTATATGAAGATGCTTTTACTCTTGAAGAGTTAGATTGTTTTGTCCAAGCGAGTCACAGTATAGATATAGTTCTCGGTTGTGCGCTTCGTCAAGATCATCGTATTTTTAATGCGGGTATTTACTTTAGCAAGGGCGAGATCAAACATGTCCATCATAAGGTTCACCTTCCAAATTACGGGATGTTTGAAGAAGCGCGCTACTACTTCAAGGGAAAGAATATAGACTTCTTTTCCAGCATATACGGCAAAACAGCCGTGGTCGTTTGTGAAGATATGTGGAGGGCAGAGAGTATTTCCGAGCTCTCAGCTCAAAAACCCGAGATCATATATGTACTTGCCAACTCTCCTGCACGTGACTTTAAAGAAGAAGGTCTTCTTATCAAAGATCAGTGGGAAGCGATTCTTAAAACAACAGCACTTCTTTGCGGTGCTTATGTTATTTTTGTCAATCGTGTAGGGTTTGAAGACGGGATAGGTTTTTGGGGATCTTCTATGATTATCACGCCAAGCGGTGAAATAGAAGCCGAACTTAAAGCTTTTGAGGCAGAGACAAAAAGTTTTGAACTAAACAAACAGCTGCATTTTACACAAAAACAGATCATCAAAAATGATGTATAACTGTTTTTCTCTTGAAAAGATAAAAATTTAAGTGTATTACCCCACTTTGGCTTTAGCCACGGGGGTATCGGCGTTTAGCGCCAGAAAGGAAAATTATGAACATTGCTATTATGGGCGCTATGCCGGAAGAGATTGCTCCACTTTTAGAAAAAGTAGGAGAGTATAAACTTACAGAGTATGCAGGAAATAAATATTATCAGGCGAGCTATGCCGGACATAATCTTGTTATCGCATATTCAAAGATAGGTAAGGTCTTCTCTACCCTTACGGCAACAACTATGATTCAGAAGTTCGGAGCTGAACTCCTTCTTTTTTCAGGTGTTGCTGGTGCTGTTAATCCGAATCTAAAAATCGGAAACCTTATTGCTGCGACAAAACTTTGTCAGCATGACTTGGATATCACTGCCTTTGGTCATCCTTATGGATATGTACCTGAGGGAAAACAATTTGTTGAAGCTGACGCGGGACTGATCTCTAAGGCTAAAGAGGTTGCCAAGGAAATGAATTTAGAACTTATGGAAGGTATTATCGCAACTGGAGATCAGTTTGTTGCAGATCCTGAACGTAACAGATGGATAGCCGATACCTTTAAAGCGGATGCACTGGAAATGGAAGGCGCTTCGGTTGCCTGTGTTTGTGATGCGATGAATGTACCCTTCTTTATCCTGCGCGCTATCTCAGATGCGGCTGATATGGATGCTTCTTTCTCTTTTGACGAGTTCTTAGAGTCTTCAGCTATTGAGTCTGCGAATTTTATTATTAAGATGGTGGAACATATTGAGTAAACAGAAGTCATTATGCCCATCTAAAAAGATCATGTCTCAGTTAGGTAAGACTAATGCAAATTTTAACCTTATAGAAGAGGGTGATAAGATACTTGTCGGACTCTCCGGCGGAAAAGACTCTTTAACGATGATTCATGCTATGAGAGAGCAACAGCGCCGTGCTCCTTTTGACTTTGAATTTATTGCGGTTACCGTCTCTTACGGAATGGGCGAGAATTTTGATTATCTGGCAAAACATTGTGAAGAGTATGGGATTAAGTTTCTTGTAAAAGATACAAAGATTTATGAGACAGCCCAAGAAAAGATAAGAAAGAATTCCTCTTTTTGTTCCTTCTTCTCACGTATGAGACGTGGATCTTTATATAGTGTTGCTGAAGAACTTGGCTGTAATAAACTGGCTCTTGGTCATCATTTAGATGACGCCGCTGAGAGTTATTTTATGAATATGATTTATAATGGACAAATGCGCGCACTTTCGCCTAAATATAAGGCAGGAAATGGTCTTATAGTTATTCGTCCTCTAATTCAGATGCGTGAGCGTCAGCTTCTTGGATTTGTTAAAGAAAATGAGCTGGACGCTATCGGAGACGAGGCCTGTCCCGCCATGCGTTTTGATGTAAAGATGCCCCATGCAAGAGCAAGTATGAAAGAGATGCTGGCAGATATGGAAAAAAGATATCCAGATATCTTTGTCTCCATCAATGCAGCTTTTTCAAATATTTCAGATGAGAGTTTTTTTGATCCTGAAAGATTTTCACTGTAGGTTAAACTACCTTTAGTTGGTATGTTTAAGCGTATCTCATCATATCTCGTTCCTCATCTGCTTCGCATACTCATTCACACATAAGAGAGCAAAGCGAATGCCCATATTAGCACTTCCTCTTCTTAACACTCAGTATCTATAATAATTATCGAACCGCTCTTAAATAAAACTTCAAAATTTTCTTTTAATTATAAGTATTTATTTGTTTTGGTATAATTTCATACTATTATAAAATAAAGGTATCGTATGAATGTTTATCCAGATAAAGAGATGTTAGAAAACTCAGATATGAAAATTGTTGATATCCGTACTCCAATGGAATGGCAGCAAACAGGTGTTGTTCCGGGGTGTGCTACAGTCACTTTCTTTGATGATAGGGGAAGTTATGATGCTGAAAGTTTTTTAAAAGCAATGGATGAACTAGGTGGAAAAGATGTCGAGATCGGTCTGATCTGTCGTACAGGTGCAAGAACCGCACAAGTCGCCGGTTTTATGGCCCAGCAAGGTTATAATGTTAAAAACCTAGCCGGTGGAGTGATGAAACTTATGGGTGAAGGTTATGAGCTAGTAGGATATAAGGGCTAAGGATAAAACCTTGGTTAATGTGTTTTAATAGAACCTTGTTCTTGAGTATTTGAGATACTATTATTAGTATCTTCATAAGGTATAGCCTTCTCTGAACATCCCGCTAAAGATAATATCATTAGACCTAGAATATATACTTTTTTAGATTTTCTTGTAATATCCATCATAAACTCTCTTTTGTATATTCTTCTTTTAGCTTCTGTAAAAACTCTAGCATTCGTATCTGATAGGTAGAAGTGTCTTCATCTATACCGCATTCCACTATTGGATGAAGTAGGGAAATATCGATCTTATCTGCATATCGTGGGATCTCTTGTAACTCTTTTTGAATATCATAAATCAGATCATCTATATCAAGCCCATTTTTTTGATGAACCTTATTAACATATTCTTTTGTAGTAAGTACAAGCATATCTACTCTGTCCTCATCTTTATAAATCCGCATCCCTGCTTGACGAACATGTGTATATTCACACTCAGATGAGTGACGATTAGCCGCGATTATTAGAGCAAATACCTTAGCTCTAAATTCCAAAGAGTTATGATGATAGACAAGCACTTCTCTCAGCCCTGTATAAATATAATGTTTTAAATTAAATAAAAATTTCATC
>CBFDAB010000102.1:0-7905 GCA_965602745.1 uncultured Campylobacterales bacterium | reverse complement strand
TGAAGAGATATACAGACCTGACCTGAGTTGACAAAGGCACCTAAGGTACAGCGCTGTGCCGCTAAGGAAATGTCTGCCGACTTGTCTATAAATGTTGCGGCATTTCCGCCTAATTCCAAAGATATCTTTTTAATACCGGCTGAGCGTGTGATGATATTTCCAACAGGAACTGAACCTGTAAAACTGATCACGCGTGGGATGTCACTTTCTACCAGAGTAGAACCCACTTCAACATCTCCATAAACAACAGATAGGGCGTCTTTAACAGCATATTCACTCTCAATAAAAAGTTTTGCGAACTTATACGCAGTCAGAGGGGCTTCGGGAGTCGGTTTAAGTACCACACAGTTTCCAGAAACAAGAGCCGGAGCAAGTTTATGCGCTACCAGGTTAAGAGGAAAATTAAAGGGTGTGATCGCCGATATAACCCCTACCGGTTCTCTGAAAAAGTATGAGATTGTTTTTTTACCACTTGCCATTGCATCTGTATTTATAGTCTCCCCATGCATAGTTCTCATAGTCTCAACAGAAAGGGTCACTGTCTCAATTGCTCTATCGACTTCAATGCGAGAGAACATCAGAGGTTTGCCAACTTCATCCGTAATCGTGCGTGCTATATCTTCTCTATTTTCACGCATCTTTGAAGCAACATCCAAAAGCCAGTTACATCTTTGAGAAAGTGTAGATGCCTTTGCACCCTTAGTCGCTGACCTTGCTATTTCAAGAGCTCTGTTTGTATCTTCAGCATCACATATCGGCGCTTTTGAAACAAGTCTCTTATCGAAAGGAGAATATCTTTCACTTAACGCGGGTTTTGTTGCTTCTGTACTTCCAAAAAATATTTTAGCTTCCATATCTAACCTTAGCAGAGGGCACTTCATCTGGCCCTTTATTTTCAAAATTATACATTAATACAATATATTTAACCAATATTTTGTTTTTTAGCTTAAAATGTCAAAAAAATATTGGATAAAAATGAACTTTACAAATTTTAACCTCGCTGTTACGCCCGGTCAACTTGGCAACAAGCCACCAGTGACAAAACCAAACCCTGGATTTTTACAAGAACTAGGTGAAGAGGGTTTTAGAAAACTTGTTAGTGATCATTACGAATTACTAAAAGATAGTGATATCTCTCATCTTTTTCCTGTGACTGACCCAGAAGAGTTTGCCGCAGCCAAAAAACATGCAGCTGACTTTATGATTCAGATCTGTGGAGGACCTGCTTATTTTAATATGTCACGCGGTGCTCCGATGATGGGACAACGTCATGCCCCTTTTAGAATTGATGAACATGCGCGACAAAGATGGCTGGAGTGTTATGCAATGCTTCTACCTGCACTTTCACCCACAGTTTCAGATGAAAACATTCAGTCATTTTGGAACTACCTAAATGTCTTTTCCCAGTGGATGGTCAATACTGCCAGTTAACAAATCTTCAAGGAGCAATACTCCTTGAATTCCCTCTTCTACTATCTTTACATTCTTTTTATGACTTTTTGGATAAAATCACTTAAAATTTAACGAATAATTTTCGGAGTCAATAATGAACGAAGCCAAATACATTTGGATGAACGGTGAGCTTAAGCCATGGCATGAAGCTCAAACACATGTTTTATCACACACATTACATTATGGAAATGGTGTTATTGAAGGAACTAAGGCATATAAAACGGCTAAGGGTTATGCGATCTTCAGATTAAATGATCACACAACACGTCTTTTAGAGTCTGCAAAGATGACACTTATTGACATCCCTTACTCAGTTGATGAGCTTAACAAGGCACAAGTAAACTTGCTTCAACAAAATGAGTTTGAAGGTGATAATGTTTATCTACGTCCCTTCTCCTTTTTAGGTTATGGAGCTATGGGTATTTACCATAAAGATGCACCGGTTGTAACCGCTATTGCAGCTTGGGAATGGGGTGCTTATCTTGGTGAAGAGGGTCTTAAAAGTGGAATCCGCCTTAAGGTCGCTTCTATGACAAGACCGGCTAACACTTCAAGCATGGGAAAAGCAAAGGCTACGGCAAACTATCTTAATTCTCAGATGGCAAAGTTCGAAGCTATTGATTGTGGTTATGATGAGGCCCTACTTCTTGATGATCAGGGATATGTTGCCGAAGCAAGCGGTGCATGTTTCTTTATGGTTTACAAGGGTCAGCTTATCTCTCCTCCAAATGACAACTCTTTAGAGTCTATCACGCAAAAGACAGTTATTGAACTTGCCAAAGATATGGGATATGATGTTGTACGCCGTCGTATCACCAGAGAAGAGATCTATATTGCAGATGAGGCTTTTTTAACAGGAACAGCTGCGGAGATCACACCGGTTCGTGAGATAGATGCGCGCGTTGTCGGTTGTGGTTCACGCGGTCCGATAACTGAAAAGATTCAAAGTACATATTTTGATGTTGTCTTCGGACGAAATGCAAAATATGAGCACTACCTGACATATATAAATTAACTCCCAAGGAGCAAAACTAAGAGATATGGTTTTACGCAAGTGAAAAGTTTCTTTAGTAAAGCCCCGAGTGGAACAGCTTGACTGTTCTATTTTTACACTATATCCAAGAAAGTATGATAGAATCATGTCTTCTAGACATATAGTGAACACTCTGTTCACTTCAGCGGTGAACTCAAACGCCTAAGCGTTTTATAGATAGACTAAGGAAATTAAAATGGAGATATACAAAATGGCAACAGATATGAATGATTACTTCAACAAGAAGAAAAAGACAGATGGCGGGGGCGGTGGAAACTTTCCTCCAAAGGGGCCTAAGGCGCCAAATATAGACTTTAACTTCAAGGGTTCTGGTTTTATCTATTTTATTATAGGTCTAGTCGTTCTTTTAATGCTTGCAAAGCCATTTACAATTGTTGAAGAAGGCCAGCGTGGTATCCTTTCAACTAACGGAAAGTACGAAGCGAATGCTCTTCTTCCGGGTCTTCACTTTATAATCCCTGTTATCCAGAAAGTTTATTTGGTAGATACTAAAGTGCGTATCATTAACTATGCAGATAAGATTGAACGTTCTTCAGTTACTGGTGAAGGTCTAACTGTTAAACCAGCTATTACTATTATTGACAAACGCGGTCTTCAAGTTGGAATCGAGCTTACAGTTCAGTATCGTCTAAATGCAATGAATGCGGCACAGACGATCTCTAACTGGGGCTTCTCTTGGGAAGAGAAGATCATCAATCCTGTTGTACGTGATGTTGTAAGAAATGTTGTTGGTCAATATGACGCGGAATCTCTTCCGACAAAACGTAGTGAGATTGCAGATGCTATTGAAGCAGGAATACGCAAAAGTGTTGATAAGCAAGAAAATGTTCCTGCACTTCTTGAGTCAGTTCAGCTTAGAGAGATTATTCTTCCTCAAAAAGTAAAAGAGCAGATCGAGCGTGTTCAGTTAGCTAAGCAACAAGTTCAGCAGGCACAGCAAGAAGTTGAAAAAGCCAAACAAGATGCCTTCAAACGTGAAGAGACAGAACGCGGTAAGGCAAATGCAATCAAGATCGAAGCCGAAGGTGCAGCATCTGCAATTACTATTAAAGCAAAAGCACAAGCAGCAGCAAATAAGGTTATCTCTGCTTCATTAACAAGACAACTTATCCAACTTGAACAGATCAAGATTCAAGGTAAGTTTAATGATGCTCTTCGTGATAACAAAGATGCTAAGATATTCTTAACACCTGGTGGGTCAACTCCAAATATCTGGGTTGATATGAAAGATAAGCAGCAGCGTACAACTGCACAGTAAGACGTTTTACTTGGAGCCTGGCTTCAAGTAAAGTATTAAATCAATTCTACTTAGGTCGATTTGATTTAATACTTTTTACGAAATTGAAAGAAACATATAATGCAAAATACTATCAATAAAGTCGATTGGGAAAAGTCAGATCTTCTTCCTGTAATTGTTCAAGAAGTCGGTACAAATGAAGTTCTTATGATGGCCTATATGGACAAAGAAGCACTTGAACTTTCTCTAAGTACGAAGGTCGCTCACTTCTTTTCTCGCTCAAAGCAGCGCATCTGGAAAAAGGGCGAGTCTAGCGGACATACTCAAGCGATACAAGAGTTTTTATTAGACTGTGATAATGACACCCTTCTTATCAAAGTCATACAAGAAGGCGTTGCCTGTCATACAGGCCGTAAATCTTGCTTCTTTACAAATATTGAGACAGGTGAAGCCATCAGCGAGGTCGAAGTTGATTCTGCTGCTATGTACGGCGTGATTGATGAGTTGTACCATATAATCTTAGATCGCAAGAATGCAAACCCTGAGACATCTTGGACAGCCAAACTTTTTGCCAAGGGTGAGAATACAATTTTAAAGAAAATTATAGAAGAAGCAGGTGAACTCTGTTTTGCTGTTAAAGATGATGATGAAAAAGAGATCATATATGAAACAGCAGATCTGGTCTACCACTGTATGGTCGCGCTTGCACTTAAAAACATCTCACCTGACCGTGTCAAACAAGAGCTTGCCCGCCGTTTTGATATGAGCGGTATAGTTGAAAAAAATTCAAGAAAAGACTAAAAAGATAGATGAATAATATAAAGTCATTGATGGAATCTTTTGTTGCTTCCTTGCATCTATATGACTATATTTTATTTGGGGTAAGCGGGGCACTTTTCATACTGATCTTACTCTTAGCCATCATATTACGTAATAAAACAGGTCTTTCACTACTTTTGGTATTGCTAGCCTTTGTTATTGTTATTACCGGGCCTCTTTTCGGTTATCAATACATACATACAACGGTGTATAAAACAGAAATATCTGAACTGCAGATAAAAAAACTGGAGTTTTCGCAAGCTCTTGTCATCAAAGGAAATCTAAGAAATATTGGCTCACAAAGCTTTCATACCTGCACAATATCTGCAAAGGCATTTAAAGGTCCGACTAATATTTTAGAAGAGTATGTGAATCCTCTAAAACCCTTTCAAAAAGTGTCGATACTAAAGAAGACACCTATAGAGATCAATGACAGCATTGACTTCAAGATGATGTTAGAACCCTTTACCTACTCAAATGAGTACAATATTTCCGTGAAAGTTGACTGTTTATGAGCACCTATTTTACTATTTGGCACTGGTCTGCCATTATATTATTCTCAATTGTTTTTCTTCTTCTTGTCTTAGTGTCCCTTAAAGAGACAAATCAGAAAAACATACTATCTATGATATTTGCATCATTTCTAGTTATTATAACCGCTGGTGTTTTTTCTCTGATGGCAATAGATAAATATACAAAGAAAGCCACTCTTTACGGTGTTAAAAACACACGTATATTAAGAAATGAGACCATAGTCTTTACCGGATTTGTAAAAAATCAAGGTGACTATACTATCGGAGAGATTTCCCTTACAGTTAAGCTCGTAAACAAAGGACATGTGACCGGAAATGTAAAAGCGGGTAGTTTTTATAAGCCAAGTGGAATGTTTGATTTTTTAAGTTCTTTTGGGAATAAATCAAAAAAATACAAACCACAAAAAGTTGAAGAGACTTATGTGGTTGCTAAAAACATTAAGCCAGGTAAATCCGTATATTTTAGAGTTCAGATGCCTTATCCCGGTTACTTTAAACATGTATCTGAGTTCACGACCATCACAGCGCACTAATAAAATATCGGCTTAGTACTTTAGTCCCGCTGTCTTTAACTTCTTATTAATATTTCTGACCTGCATATTTCTGTCTCTACACCATTGAGGTGCTATTAGACTATCATTATCTATTCCTGCTGTTATTCTCTGCACAGACACATTTTCAGGCTTCATTAAAACTGATTCTAAAAGGACTTCCAGATACAGCTCTTCAGAGATCGGCTCAAAATCTCCACGATTATACTCATTTGCCAAGGCTGTTCTTTTCGTGACATATAGAGGATGGTATTTAACAGAGTCAATTTCCCACTCATATGCTTTCTTGGCCGTCTCTAGCATCATCTCTTTGTTTTCGCCAGGAAGACCAAAGATAAGGTGTCCACAAACGTTTAAACCAAGTGCCTTAGACTTCATGATTAACTGCTTGACATTGTCACTGTCATGACCGCGATTAATACGCTCTAGTGTCTCATCATAAACAGACTGAATGCCAAACTCTATCCATATCTCTTTAGTCTTGTTTAGTTCGGCTAAGTAGGCCAGGGTCTCATCTGTGACTGAATCAGAACGCGTACCTATACTAAGACCCACTACATCATCAAAAGAGAGCGCCTTGTCATAGAGTGCTTTTAGAGTATCAAAAGGAGCATAGGTATTTGTAAAAGATTGAAAATAGACTAGGAATTTTTTAGCCCCGTATTCACGTTTAGACTTAGAGGCAATCACTTCAAACTGTTTTTCAAGTTGTAAAAGCTGCTTATCCAAGTGTGGGTTTTCCGTGGATTGAAGATTTAGATGGAATCCCTTAAGCTCTTGTACCCCATCTAAACTTGGTGAGAAAGAGTCGTTTTCACAAAAAGTACATCCGCCTCTTGCAACAGTTCCATCTATATTTGGGCATGTGAATCCGGAGATAGAGATAGGAGCCTTATAAACTTTTTCATTAAATTTCTCTTTGAGGTAACCCCCAAAGGTATATACTTGTTTTGACATTATCTTCTTTCAAACTCTCATCTAGAAGAGGTATTTACCTGTAAAACAGGCCGTACAGTATTCGTCATTATTAGATTTTACACTTTCTAACAAGGCATCATGTGTCAAATATGCTAAGGAGTCTGCACCCATAAAATCACACATCTCTTGATTACTCATATTAGCCGCAAGAAGGTTCTCTTTATCAGGTGTATCTATACCATAATAACAAGGGTCCGTTGTAGGAGGAGAAGAGATACGCATATGTACTTCTGCCGCTCCTGCTTCTTTAAGCATTCTTACAATTCTCTTACTCGTAGTTCCACGAACAATAGAGTCATCTACAACAATAAGTTTTTTACCCTTAATAAGACTTGTAATAGGAGAAAGCTTCATCTTTACCTTCAAGTCACGCATCTCCTGAGTAGGTTCAATAAAGGTACGTCCAATATAATGGTTACGCATAATTCCCATCTCATAAGGGATGCCACTCGCTTGTGAATATCCGATAGCCGCAGGAACACCGCCGTCTGGAACCGGAACGATCATATCTGCTTCAATAGGGCTGATCTTAGAAAGCTCTTTACCCATATTTTTACGCATTTGGTAAACATTTTGTCCGAATACATCTGAATCAGGACGTGCAAAATAGACATATTCAAAGATACAGTGCTTAGGGGTCGGCTCAAAAACCTTAATAGATTTCGGCTCTTTTCCTTCTTCAAATACTAAAAGCTCACCCGGTTCAACATCACGTATATACTCAGCGCCAACAAGATCAAAGGCACAGGTCTCAGAAGCGACAATATAGCCATCTCCCACCTTACCAAGGCTAAGTGGACGCAATCCATGCGGATCACGCATAGCAAACATCTTTTTACGAGACAAGAAGACCAAAGAGTAAGCACCTTCTATCTTTTTAACTGCATCAATAATACGGGCTAAAAGTTTCTTTTCTTCACTTTTAGCAATAAGATGGATAAGGTTTTCCGTATCCATAAAGGTTTGAAAGATCGCACCTTTTTTAATAAGAGCATCACGAACTTCTTGAGCATTTGTCAGGTTGCCGTTATGAACGATAGCCATCTCACCAAGATCGTATCGTGCAAATACGGGTTGCGCATCTAAGATAGAGTCATCTCCCGCCGTTGAGTAACGGTTATGACCGATAGCAGAAGTCCCGCTTAGTGTTCTGAGTTTATCATCATTAAAGACTTGAGATACTAGACCTCTATCCTTGATCGTATGAACTTTTTTACCATCAGCAGAGCTGATACCACAGGCCTCTTGACCCCGGTGCTGCAAAGAGTGAAGGGAGAAGTA
>CBFDAB010000101.1:0-7916 GCA_965602745.1 uncultured Campylobacterales bacterium | reverse complement strand
AGTTTTACATTTATCATCTTTGGGAGAAAAGTAAAAGCTAATAATAGAGATATCTTGCTAAGTAAGCTATTGAATACGGATGATAATAAAGTGTTTGAAGCTTTTATTAAGAAAATATATCAGTTTTTTGCTGAAACATTTCATTGCGTGAAACCGCTATGGCTAGTTTTCTGAAGAAACTTTTTGCTTCGCAAAACCGCTTTCGCTAGTTTTAAGAAGAAACTTTTTGCTACGCAAAACCGCCACGGCTAGTTTTATAAAAAAAAAGGTATAATTCATAAAAAAAAGGGTGTTTTTATACTGCCCTTTTGATCAAAAAGACGCTTATGCAATTTGAACCTTATCCTTTTGAAAAACTAAACACTTTATTGGCCGAGATAGAGCCTAATAAGACGAAAGAACTTATTGCCTTGACTATTGGCGAACCTCAGTTTGAAACACCTGCATTTATACAAGAGATACTTCGCAAGAGCAGCGGTTTACTGCAAAAATATCCAAAAACTGCAGGTGAGGCTGAAACTATAGAATCAATGATCACTTTTAATAAAAAAAGATTTGGTATTGATCTTAAAGAAGAAGAGTTGATCCCTTGTTTTGGAACACGCGAAGTCCTTTTTAACTTTCCGCAGTTTTTACTTTTCGATGTAAAAGACCCTGTTATGGCTTTTAGTAACCCTTTTTATCAGATTTATGAGGGTGCGGCTATTGCGAGTCGTGCGCGAATGATATTTTTAAACCTTGATGAAGAAAACAATTATAAGCCGAGCATGAGTATCCAACAGATGCAAGAAGCCGACTTGGTCATCCTTAACTCTCCTAATAACCCAACCGCATCAGTGCTAAGTCTACAGGAGTTGGGAGAGTGGGTAAAACTTGCTTTGAAATATGATTTTGTACTTTTAAATGATGAGTGTTATAGTGAAATATATTCACTTACACCTCCTCCTTCTTTGCTTGAAGCGGCTGTGCATGTTGGAAACACAAGCTTTAAGAATACACTTGTAATAAACTCTATTTCCAAGCGTTCATCTGCTCCGGGACTTCGCTCAGGTTTTATTGCAGGAGACAGAGATATTCTTAAGGGATATATGCAATACAGAACCTATGTCGGCTGTGCCTCACCTCTGCCTCTGCAAGCAGCAGCTGCCGCGGCGTGGTTGGATGACAAACATGTAGAAGCCTCAAGAAAGATCTATAGAAAGAACTTTGAGATTGCGCATGAGATATTAGGGACACCCACTCCTGAAGCAAGCTTTTATATCTGGCTTAAGATAGATGATGAGATTGCTTTTACCCAAAAGCTTTATAAAGAACATAATGTAAAAGTCCTTCCCGGCTCTTTTTTAGGCAGAGAAAATGAAGAAGGTATCAATCCTGGAAAGGGGTATATACGTATTGCCTTGGTACATAATGAGGAAAAAACCCGTCAAGCATTGGAGGCCATAAAAACATGTCTGAAATCTTAGTACAAATACGTGAAAAGTCTATAGAAGCGGTTCATAACGCAGATATTAAGGCCCTGTATGATTTAGTTGAGACTTATGATAAAGAGTTGAACGATGATATTGAGCAGGGGCTGTACGGAAATATTTTAGAGCTTTCTCTGGAACTGTTAACCAACGCTTTAGAAAACAAGACTAAACTCTCACTTAAAGATGAACAGCAAAAATATACTCTGCGCGCCTTATATGAGTATGCGGTATCACATTACAGCTCTAAACGATTTGCTGATGCTAAGGCTCTTTTTGAGGTCTTAGAAGGTACGGCAGAAGAGAAAAACTTTATAAATGCAATGCAGATACATGCACAAGCTGCAGGTCTAGGGATAGATATAGATTCTTTTATTGATGAATATTGTGTTATTGATGGAAAAATGGATGATTTTTATATCAAAGAGTTTACCAGTAAGGCGAAAGCTCTCGTCTAGTACAGCTAGATATTCGGAAGCGTTTTATACATCATTGTTATCTGATGTATGAAAAAATGTAAAGGTACATTAATTGCTAGATAAAACAAAACAAACTAAAGCGGTCTGCAAGATAGACCTCTCTTTACAAAAAGGCACTGTTAAATGAAGATACATTTTATAGGTATAGGCGGTATCGGTATCTCCGGTCTAGCCAAGTTTATGCAGTCTCAAGGGCACGAGGTGAGCGGTTCTGATATCTCACAAACTCTTATCACTAAAAAACTTCAAGAACTTGGGATGAGGCTGACTATCCCTCATAATGCATCCGCGATTACAGATCAGGACTTGGTTGTTCATTCTGCTATTATCCGCCCTGATAATGTCGAAGTTATGGCCGCGAAAGCAAAGAATATAAAAGTCCTTGCCCGAAGAGAAGCCCTTCCATTGATAGTTGAAAATAAGAAAGTATATGCAGTATGCGGAGCTCACGGAAAGAGTACAACAACGGCTATCTTGTCATCTATTTTAGAAGGTTCGGCTATTATCGGAGCAGAGTCTAAAGAATTTTCAGATAACGTCAGGCATTCTGATTGTGATGTTTTACTTTTTGAAGCAGATGAGAGTGACGGAAGTTTTTTAAACTCCAACCCTTACTGCGCTATAGTTCCTAATGCCGAGCCTGAGCATATGGAATATTATGATTATAACTTTGATAGATTTTATGATGCCTATAAGAGCTTTATCAATTCAGCAAAACTCCGCATTTTAAATGCTGAGGATCCTTTTTTAGCTACACTTGATTGTGAAGCGATTCGTCTCTACCCGAGCAAAGACATCAAGAGCATAGAATATGTGCTTATTAATGATGAACCTCATACGCGTTTTGAACTCTTAGATATGGGTGTTTTTGAAGTATGGGGATTTGGTGAACATATCGCTATTGATGCTGCATTGGCTGTTTTAGCTTCGATTCAGAGCGAAGACATTGAGGTTGTACGTACGAAGCTTCGTAACTTTAAGGGTATCAAAAAACGCTTTGATATCATTAACAAGCAAGACTCTATCTTGATAGATGATTATGGTCATCACCCAACAGAGATAAAGGCGACGTTAGAGTCAGTCAAGGCGTATGCTCACCTGATGGGAATAGACAAGATAACAGCTATTTGGCAACCTCATAAATACAGCCGTACTATTGATAATCTAGATGCCTTTATTAACTGTTTTAAGGGAACATCTGAACTTATCATCTTGCCTGTATGGGCTGCGGGTGAGAAGAAAAGAGAGATAAACTTTGAAAAAGACTTTTCTCAATACTCTCCTCTTATGGCAGACAGTGTAAAACGAAGTTCAAATGATCTGGATGTTATGAAAGATGAGAAAATCATAAAGTCTTTAGATACGGGTCTAATTATCGGTTTTGGTGCAGGTGATATTACTTACCAATTACGAGGAATCGCATAATGGCTTACCTCTCTGGCATAGTACTTTTAATACTTCTTTTTGTGGTATTGCATAGGTTTACGGAGATAAGTCTTCAGCAAAAGATTGGTGTTGTTTCTCTTTTAGCTGTGCTTATCTTTGGTGCGTATTGGTTTAACCATGAGAGTGAAAAACGCCGTCTTCATCTTGAAAGTGTCTTATTAGAGTTTAGCCATGGAAATAAGATCTCATGTAATGGTCTTGATGTGAATAATTCAGAATTTTCATATAGCTCAGGCACTCAGACTTTCTTAGGTTTAAAAGAGAAAAAAACGTATGGCCGTATTATCAGTTTAGATCAATGCCAATAAAAAACGACATAATTACTCAGCTAGATCTAAGCCCCTTCTTAGCTTCATTCTCTTACTTCTTAAGTCGTGAAAAGCCTCTCTATATAGAGGGCGATCAAAATCGCCACTTTTCTCTTATTAAAGAGATGGAAAAATATGAGTTTAAAGCACCTTCAAAGGTAAAATCCCTTCAATCTGCTCTTGGATACTTAAAAAAGCAGGGACAGCTTAACCTGGAAGATATATTTGAATTTGTCAAAATAATCCGTTATTTTCGCTACCTTCAAAACAGAGACTTTGATGGACTTCTTGGTTCATGGATCAACGGTATAGATATACATGAAGACTTTAGCGGGATAGATGAGTGTTTTGATGCGCAGGGGAACTTT
Source organism: uncultured Campylobacterales bacterium (assembly GCA_965602745.1). Lineage (GTDB taxonomy): Bacteria > Campylobacterota > Campylobacteria > Campylobacterales > Sulfurimonadaceae. Next base: position 3,846 of record CBFDAB010000101.1, on the reverse strand, counting down.
AACGAGAACCTTGATGAAGATCTTAGTATGATGAATCGCCGACTTAAAGAGCTGCGAGAACAGCTCTCCTCAAGTATGAAGCGTATCTTATTCACGCAAAAACTGGAATCTTATCTTGTAGATAGACAGGTTCACTTTTTTAATGAAGAAGAGTGTCTTCTTTTACGTCCGGGGTTTAATCATCATCTAAAAGGAAACATTGTCGGACGAAGTTCGGGAGGTTTCTTTTATGTCTCTCCTGAGTCTATCTCGAAGTTGAAATCACAGGTCCGTTCTGTTAACCAGGAAAAAGAGGCTAAATTATACGAATATGCGAGGACTTTTTCTACTCAGATGCATAAGATGCACGGCTTCTTAAACTTTATTAATAGAGGCTTTGATCTGTTTGATCATTATCAAGCCCGTATCTTTTTTGCACGTGCAAAAGGCCTTCATCTTCTAAAGAGTGAAAAATCAGAAGTGATAGTCTTAAATGAGTTTAAACATCCTGCCATCTCCAACGCCAAGCCAATCAGTGTGGACTTTTCTAATCCTGTATTAATGATTACAGGGGTAAATGCCGGTGGTAAGACTATGCTTTTAAAAGCCATTCTTTCTGCTGCATATCTGGCACGCTATCTTATTCCTCTTCCTATCAATCCTATAAACTCCAAGATAGGAAGTTTTAAAAATATTGAAGCGATTATTGACGACCCTCAAAATGTTAAAAACGATATTTCTACTTTTGCCGGGCGTATGCTCGCCTTTGGAAAACTCTTTTCACAAGAGAAGATGCTTATAGGTGTTGATGAGATTGAACTAGGAACAGACTCTGATGAGGCAGCGGCACTTTTTAAGTCTATGCTTGAGGCTCTTATCTCTAAGGGTATGAAGATAGTCGTAACAACCCACCATAAGCGTTTGGCCTCTTTAATGGCGGAAAACAGAGCAGTCTCTTTGATGGCGGCTGTATATGATGAGCAAAATAGACGCCCGACTTATACTTTTTTACAAGGTATTATAGGAAAGTCATATGCCTTTGAAACAGCTCTGCGATATGGTGTCCCTTCTAAGCTTGTAGATGAGGCAAAGCTTATTTATGGAAAGAATCATGAGAAGTTAAATGCGCTGATAGAGCGCTCATCTGAGTTAGAACGTGACCTTCAAGATAAGCATGAAAAGCTAAATACTCAGCTTGAAGAGGTTTATGAAGAGAAGAAGGCACTTAAAGATGCAAAAGAAGCTATTTATAAAGAGTTAAAAGAAGAAAAAGAGAAACTTAATCATAGCTACGGGCAAGCGATAAAAGAAGCAAAGGTCGCGGTAAATGCTAAAGATGAAAAAGAGTTGCACCGAGCCTTGAACAGGGCGAATAAAGAACTTCCTCGTGATATTCCTCATGCAAATATCAAGACGCAATACAGCTTCAAAGTAGGAGACAGTGTTCAGTACAGACAGACAAAGGGAACCATTACCTCTATCAAGAAAAAAGAGGCCATGATAGAAGCTGATGGTATGAAGCTTCGTGTTAAACTTGTAGAACTAAAGCCGACAGACAAGGCCCTTCTTAAAAAACAGAAATCCCAAGTCACAGTTGAAAAAGAGAAGCGTTCAGGACTTAAGTTAGATCTTCATGGGCTAAGAGCGGAAGAGGCCATTGAACAGATGGATGTTTTTCTCTCGGATGCACTAATATCCGGTTGGGACGAGGTTCTAATATATCACGGTATAGGAACAGGAAAGCTCTCTTATGCAGTAAAAGAGTTTTTAAAAGTCCACCCCTGTGTAAAAAGCTTTTCAGATGCACCGGTTCATATGGGCGGATTTGGAGCAAAAATCGTCAGATTATAAGTGTTTTTTGCCAGAAATATCGTAGAAGATAAAGAGAGTATCAGAGCATCTTGTTTATTTATAATTTTATTTACTAATAATTGTTTTTTATGTGCAAAGAAGTTTTTATGCTAATATGCTATAATTAAAAAAAATGATTCGAGGTCTCATGGAGCATCTTCACGATTTAATGGAATTGGGAAAAGAACTAAGTGTTTTGTATGTTGAAGATGATGAAAACCTTCGTTTGGAAACAACAAAGATCATTGAACGTATTTTTGACAAGGTGGATATCGCAAGCGACGGAGTAGAAGGGTTTAAAGCCTTTAGCTCTGCGAATTACGACCTTGTTATAACTGATATTGAGATGCCTCAGGTCAACGGACTTGATATGAGCCGAAATATACGTACGCTTAACAGAGATACACCCATAGTCGTCGTCTCAGCTTACTCGAATACGGACTATTTTATGGATGCTATCTCTATTGGCATTGATTATTACATCTTAAAGCCTATCAAGATGCCACACCTTATAGACACTCTTTTTTCTGCTGCTAAACGAGTGACAGATAAAAAGCTAGCTGAGCAGTTTAAACAAAGAGAGATCAACGAAAAGGTTCACAAGGCAAGTCAAGATACACTTGCGCAGATAACAAATGTCTCTCCTAATCCAACCATCGTTTATACAGATGGAGTTATCAGCTTTATGAATTGTGCCTTTTTGGAGCTTTTCGGTGATGATGACTTAAAAGAACTTATAGATAACGAAGCCCACCTATGGAGCTTTTTAAATGATAAGATCTCTATTGATACTGTCATCTCAAATGCAAATGATTTTGTCGAGAAAATTGATGACTTTGGGTCTAAGGAAAATGAGCAGAAAATATCTCTTCGCACGAAAAAGGGACGTAAAATATTTTTAGCGTATAAAAATACTCTTGATTGTGAAAATAAGCGAGACAGTGTCGTCTATACCTTTAATGATATTACAGCCCTTGAATATCAAAAAATCCAGATTGATCAATATAATGAGTACATGAATGAGTTGATGTACTCAAAATATAAAATAAAAAAGAGTCTGAATAAAGCTGACATTATGGATAAGGTCAGCTTCTAGTACGCCTCTACATATCCCCTTCTAACGGAATACAATGACCTATCAGAACTACCTTGAAAATGTAAAAACTTTAAATAAGCATGCTTATTATTATTATGTATTAGATGACCCTATAACAACAGATGAGGTTTATGACAAGCTCTATCACGAGGTGCTTGACTTTGAAGAAAACAACCCCGATAAGATAGAAACTGACTCACCGACTCAGCGTGTTGGAGATGTGATTTCTGATGGCTTTAACAAGGCGCCTCATCTAAGTAGAATGTGGTCTTTGGAAGACCTCTTTAATAGTGAGGACCTGAAAAAATGGCTTGATAAGGTGGGCAAGTTAAGTGAAAATATCTCTTTTTATTGTGAGCCTAAGTTTGACGGTGCAAGTCTAAACCTGATTTATGAAAATGGAAAATTACTTCAAGCTATTACCCGTGGAGACGGGGTAATAGGTGAAGATATTACTCAAAATGCTAAAACAATACGTTCTATTCCTTTAAAGATAGATTATAAGGCACGCATTGAGATCCGCGGAGAAGTCGTGATCTTTAAAGATGAGTTTGAAAAAATAAACCAAGAACGCGGAAGACTCGGTGAAGCTCTATTTGCAAATCCAAGAAATGCAGCGGCAGGAAGTCTAAGACAGCTGGACCCACGTATCACAGCGAACAGAAACCTTGTCTTTCTTCCCTACGGCATAGGCGAAAATGAACTAGAACTTTCTCTTTTAAGCGAAAGGATGCTCTTTGTTTATGAACTAGGCTTTCGCCGACCTCCTTTACGCTCTTTGGCTAAGGACTTTGATGAGATAGAAGAGATCTATACACAGATGAAAGATGAACGTGAAGGCTTTGATATGATGCTTGACGGCATGGTTATCAAGGTCAATCAAATAGAAGCTCAAGAAGAGATGGGATATACGGTTAAGA
>CBFDAB010000100.1:0-7965 GCA_965602745.1 uncultured Campylobacterales bacterium | reverse complement strand
CACTAATTTTCAATATGAGCAAATGGACGGGTAGTATTTATAATATTTCTGTTAATATAGGCCTAAGATCTTGCTTTTCGATTAATTCTTTGTCTTCTTGATAAGCCAATAAGCTTTTATCGAAATCTTCATCATATTTTCCTTGATGCAAGATAACATTTTTTAGAACTACCTCTTTTGTTTTGATGTTAAATATATCCACTTGGGTATCTAAATGTTTAGATAAGCGATCCCATATTTTTCTTCCTCCGTAGTATTTCTGGAAATCTCCCATAAGAGTATAAGCTAAGATATTGATAATGTATTTGAACATATTAATGGTAATCTCTGTATCTTGAAATTTGTAATGAGTCACCACTTCTGCAACCTCAAGAAGATTAGCATAACCTAGATGGTCAAGATCTTTTTTTATTTTTAGTTTTATAGAGAATATAGTTGTAAAAGCTTCAATCTCTTCATTTCCAGCTTGAGTTTTTTCTATTTCTTTACTACGAAACCCAAGTCTATATATATAATCATTTTTATCTTTATAAAGCTCATATTCATAAAAATCTTTTTCTAAGAGAATAAAGTTACTTAGAATGTCAATGCGTTGAGTGCCTACAAACTCAAAACCCTTTGACCATGAACCTCTTTTAGCAATGCCCATTTCATTCATATAATCTCTCAACGGCATATTTGATCTCCTCTTACTTATAATCTTATTATTATATAACAAATCTAAAGGGTTTAGCATTGATTCTATGGATGAAACTCTATAGACACTAAGATAAAGTGCAACACTTGCGACGGCTTCTAGTGCAGAGTCGCAGGAAGTTTTTATGGCTTGAATATTGTAGGGTTTTTAACAATGAAAAGTAGCTGTTTCAATTTTTAGTAATCTCACAACTATTAGGCAAAATATTCTATGAGAAATCAACTCAAGGAAGATGGGTATTTCACTTAACATACCTACAATAGCCTCTTTTAAATACTTCCAAAAAAAGCTTTATGCATTGAGTATAAAAATAAATTTGTGTTTTATTTTATTTTTTAAATAAATGTTAGAAGGTTAGCAGCTCTAAAAATAATCAAGAATTTAATTGATATTAGCTATATATAATACGTTTTGAGGATTTCCTATGACAGTTCAACTAACCGACAAAAAGCTAAAAAGCCTTATTCAAGGGGTTTTAGAAGAGTTTTCCATGAGTCTCTAGTTATCTGCCATTCTTAATCTAAACTCAATCAATACCTATTTAACCCCCATATACAACACTCTAAGGCACGTTATAGCTATTTTACTAGGGATACAGAAAAGGACACAGAACTTTTAACGCTCTCGCTTGAAAATGTTAAACTCTAATTTCAAACAGTAATCATCAACTTTCTGAGTATTTCAAGTAAAGATAGAGATCTTCGTATGAATTTACAAAACGTATATACTTAATTTTTATTTTGTTTCTTGTTCTTGGATTGCCTTTTTATTTTGCTTCTGTTTTGCAGTCTTTTCTTCTTCCTTAATTCGCTGTTGTTCTTTTTTTCTTATTTTTTGCTGTTCCTTCTCACGAATCCGCTGTTGTTCCTGCATCTGCAGTTGGTCTTGATCATGAACTTTCAGTTGCTCTTTCGTTTTCTGTTGTTCTTTTTTTCTTATTTTTTGCTGTTCCTTATCACGAATCCGCTGTTGTTCCTGCATCTGCAGTTGGTCTTGATTACGAATTCTCAGTTGCTCTTGATTGTGAATTCTCAGTTGTTCTTGTGTCCTCAGTTGCCCTTGTGTTTTCTGCTGCTCTTGAATTTGCTGTTGCTGAACTACTGCTTTTGTTTGATCAGCATTTACAATAGAAATAAAAAGAGCACCTGCGACAATTATTGATTTTCTCATGACAACTTCTCCTTAACAATTTAATATGCATAATTGTATACAATTATTTTTAACATTAAATATTTTTTTTATTTTAATATAATTTAATTATTTAATTATTTAATTATTTAATTTTTATAAATCTAGTCTTCCAAAAAATTAGGGTGAGGTGTTCAATCTTCAATCAAAAGATTTTTAGCAAGTGCCAATACACGAACTGTATTGGCGGAAGAGGAAGAGTTAGGACTTTGGGTCTTTTAGGAAGGCTAGGGTTAGGGTGTCTTTTCCGTCGATTGTTTTTTTACCTATGTTTAGTTGTGCACTGTGAAAGAGGCACAGTTCACCTGTGTTATTGATGCCTAGTACAAAGGTGTAATCTCCAAACGAGTATTTTTTTAAGCCTTTGGCTTCGGGTTTTTCTGAAATATTATTTATGCTAAAACAGATTGTATCTGGAAAATCGTGGTCACGATGGTTGTCTTCTTTCATACTCACTTCACCTAAGTCAGAAACGACTTGAACAGATAGCTTTTGATCTAATTCATGTGTTTTTATATTGTAAGGCCCGTAACTGATTTCCATAGAGAATTCCTTTTTTTAATAAGTAAAACATTATAAACTATACAAACCTCTACCTTGATTAAAGAAAAATGGTTTTGTAAACTCCGCTTCGCTACTCTAAAGAAACTTTTTACTACGTAAAATCACTATTGTTAGTTTTCTAAAGAAAGTTCTATTTCACAGACCGCGGAAGATTATCTTCTTTTAAAAACCAAAACCAAAGTCGAATCTAAAATCGTCACATGCGGATTTTCCAGTAGTCTGTGTCTTCTTTTCACAATCCTTGTTTATAAAGGCTTGATAAGTAGAACAGCTACTGAGGAAAAAGATGAGGCTGATCATTAGCAAAAATTTTAGCAAAATTCCACACCTTGAGGTACTACCTTCCCCCTTTGTGTTGAGCTTGGGATAAGGTAGTGTAATAAGTTACTATAGCAGAAATCCCTATAAAACAGATAAATATTTTGATTATATAACAGCAGTTTAAGCAATGTACTTGGTGTTTTACGAATTTAAAGTTAGTATAAATTCTGTATTAGGCTTTAGCCTAGAAGTGCTAGAAAAGATATAGAGATGAGTTTAGTAGGAATTTATCTTTACTCATGTATAATTTCGTTGATGCGGGCGTAGCTCAGTTGGCTAGAGCGTCAGCCTTCCAAGCTGAGGGTCGAGGGTTCGAGTCCCTTCACCCGCTCCACTTACTTTCAAATTATCAAAAAAACCACTTCACATTTTCCTCTTATTTTTGTATTTATACGCAACTTTATATCTGTATATAGTTTTAGACAGCCAATGGTGTTATACTTATCTCATATAATCAACTTGTTTAAGCGAGGCGGTCCATATTGAAATTTTTTATCAGTTTTTTACTTTTGCTTGCCATAGCACAGGCGCGTGATATCTCTCCCTCTTTTGGTCTGCATACTGTTGGCTCTATTAATGATTTTGTTGTTGATGCCAAGAGACTCTATGTCGCGACAGAGCGGGGGAGTGTTGATGTCTTTGATCTGAGTACAAAAAAGATCATTCATCAAATTGTTCTTGAGCCGATTGTCAGTTATCAAGACAAGGTGATCCCTGCTTCCGTGTTAAGTGTTGATGTGTTAAACGCAAAGGTCTTGATCGTAAGTCGCACCAAAGACAACTATCGGGATGTATGGATATATGAGAACTACACACTGAGACAGGTCGTTGATGCAAAACAGAAGCTTATGATTAAAGAAGCACATTTTGTCGATGATAAACATATCATTTTTGCGACAGTTGACTCAGACATTATCATGTATGAGCTGAGCGAGGATTATCAAGTCTATCACAATCATATCTCCCAAAGTACTTTAGGCGATATGATTCTTTCCAAAGACAAGAAAAAGATCATTACGGCAGATGAGAGTGGTGAGATCCGAGTCTTTGATGTGCAAAGTTCAAAAGAAGAGATAGGTTTTCCTGCTGAAAACCTTGACAAGGTCTTTCATGTCGCCCATAGCGGAGATGTCACTATAACAGCCGGACAGGATAGACGTGTCGCGGTTTATGAGACAGGGAAGAAGCCTTATCATATCAAAAATGATTTTATTGTCTACTGTGTAGGGCTAAGTCCAAGCGGCAGAATAGGCGTTTATTCCAGTACAGAAGAAAATTATCTTCAAGTTTTTGATACCTCCACAAAACAGAAAAAAGATCGTTTAGTCGGACATAAGAATATCATTAATCAGATCGTATTTATAAATGAGACTATGCTTTTTAGTTCTGATCAGGGCCACGATATCTACTTCTGGGAACTTTGATTTAATGAGTAGAGATATTTTACTATAAATTTATAGAAGTTTTATTCTATCTCAAGTGATTGCCATGTGTTTATAGAACTGTGTGTTATAATTGCCATAATAATTGGGGAAGGATAGCTTATGGAACGTAAGATGAATGAAAATGATTTCATTGTCTCAAAAACAGATTTAAGAGGTAACATTACCTACTGTAATCGTATTTTTATAGATATGGCTGAGTACAGCGAAGAAGAACTTTTAGGCGCACCGCATAATATTATTCGCCATCCTGATATGCCAAAGGCTGTTTTTAAGCTTTTATGGGATCGCATACAAGCTAAGCAAGAAGTTTTTGCTTATGTGCTTAATCAAACAAAGAATAAAAATGAATATTGGGTTTTTGCTAATGTCACAGCCTCTCTTGATACAAGAGGAAAGATCATCGGATATTATTCAGTCAGACGCAAGCCAAACCCCAAGGCAGTTGAGATCATAAAACCGCTTTATGCACAGATGATAGCAGCTGAGAGAAGAGGCGGAATAGAAGCATCATCGAAAATTTTAACAGATCTATTAGAAGAAAAAGGAATGAACTATGATGAACTTATCATCTCTATTCAAGAATAGACAGAGTCTAGTGCTTCTAGCGGGTCTGTTTATAGCAGGTCTATATTCACTTGTTATTGGTGAATATATTATAAGCTTTATATCTCTATTTGCAATGCTTACATCGGTCTTTCTTAAATCAGGTGGAACGAGAATGAGTATGCATTTAAGAGATGAGATCCGTCGTGTACTTAATGCTACTTCTAGAGGTGATTTAGAACAGAGAATAGTACATATCCATTCAGATGATAAAGGGCAAGAAGACCTGGCGTGGGCAGTTAATGATGTCCTTGATCAGCTTGAAGCATTTATGCGAGATGTATCTACCTCTATACAGATGGCTTCAGACGGAAAGACCTACAGACGAACTTTTCCAGATGGTTTACACGGGATGTTTAGAAAGACTTGTATTCAGTTGAATGATTCTATTGATGCGATATCTTTAGGACATAAAACGAAGATACGAGGCGAAGTGGCAACAAAGATGAATAAGCTTGGCGGCGGTATTGGCGGCGGATTAAGATTAATCCAAAATGATGTTCATAATGCTGAGCAAGAGTCAGAAGCTATCGCACACAGCGCACAAGAAACAGCTGATAAAGCGGCGAAAAGCCGTGAAAGCGTCTCTTCTGTAAGCCAAAAACTATCAAAACTCAATGAGCTCATCACTGCATCACACGAGGGTGTATTAAGTCTTCATAGCCGTTCTCAAGAGATCTCTGAAGTGGTCGGTCTGATCAAAGATATTGCAGACCAGACAAATTTGCTAGCACTTAATGCTGCTATTGAAGCAGCCCGTGCGGGTGAGCATGGACGTGGCTTTGCTGTTGTTGCGGATGAGGTAAGAAAACTTGCAGAGCGTACTCAAAAAGCAACACAAGAGATTGAGATAACAATCTCTACCTTGCAACAAGAGTCAAGCGAGATCCAAACAAACTCTGAAGATGTGTCAGCGCTAGCAACAAGCTCAAATGACGAGATAGAGACTTTTGAAGAGACCTTTGTTAATTTCTATGAGACTGCTCAGGCATCTGCAAAATCTGCTTATACGATTCAAAACCGTCTATTTGTGACGCTTACAAAAATAGATCATATTATGTTGAAGTCTTGCGCTTATTCATCAGTTTTAGATGAAAAGAAAACAAGAGAGTTTGAGAGTACTGAAGAGTGTCGGCTTTCCAAGTGGATGCAGTCAGATGCTGCTCAACGGTTCAAACGTACACGTAGCTTTGGCCAGCTTGGAGCACCGCATAAAATTGTACATGATATGATGCTTAAAAATATTAGTTTTGTTGAAAAAGGCACGACATTTGATGGGAAAAATTCGGATGCTATTGTTGAGAACTTTGCAAAAATGGAAACAGCAACTCAAGAGTTATTTGGCGTATTAGATGCCATGGCTGCTGAATAAGACTTACTCAATAAAATTATATTATTCAAGCTATGGTGCGGTCAGAACTGCATCGTAGTTAGCTTTTATTAGACCCTTTCTTTATTCTTCATTACTAAATTTTTTATACTTAATTACTTCATTGTCAGAGCTCTCAGGGCTAAGGCCGTCACATTTGCTCTCCCATACCAGTTAAAATGAAAAAGACCAAAGGCCTCTCCCCCAAAGAGTGAGTGTTTTGAGGGGAGATAAGCATACTCTTCTCTTTGGGTAATGCCTTTTTTTAGCTGGACTTCAAGAGATGTGATAAGTTCTATAAACAGAAGACTTCGTTCTTCTTTGGAGCTTAGACTTTTTAGAATGATGAGATACTCGGCTATCTCTGTGTAAGCATTCATCTTTGGATGTTCTAGAAGATAGCGTGCTCTTTTTTTTGCACGTTTTAAGATACTTTTATGACTCTCTTCTATACAGAAGGTGTCAGCCTTATATGCTTTTACATAAGCGAGATAAAAATGAGATGCTCTTGTGTACCAAGTCCCGCATCTGTCTTCTTTCTTGTTAACAATAACATCATGTATAAGTTCACAACTCTCTTTTTTGGCGTGAATTGTTAAGGGAGGAAGAGCAGATATTGTGTTCTCGTATAATGATAATGCCGTCAGTATGTTTAGGTTAACCACACAATCAACATCATTTATCAGATCCATAATACGATTAGGATTTTTAGTCGGGGCCTCTTCTTCTGCCCAGGTTAAAAAAGCACCTGTGTCCGGCTCTTTCCATTGAGGGTTTAATGGATGTTCCAAGGATCGGTTGTGATCGGTATATAGAGAAACACTCTTTACAAATGAGTCCAGAAACTGAGGATGCTGTCTGCTTAGATAAAACCATGCAAAGGCTTGAGAAGAGGTGTCAAAATCATTTCCTACATCAAGTATACGCATAGAACTGTTATACCATTGGGTATCAAAGCTTCGTATCCATTTTCCCTCATCATCTTGCAATAGCGGCCAAAAAGAGATAGTCCCCTTTGGCTCTAGCGTGAACGTTGAGTCTTGTACATAATTATTTATCTGTTTATTTGCCAAAGAGTAGATCTCTTCTATTTTAGGGAGAATATACTCTTGATTGACTTCTTCTAATAGTATGAGTGTTTGCAAGGTCATAAAGGAGTTAGATTCTGGGATCTCTTTGCGTATGCCTGAATATTTTGGGTACGTCGGCCATGTTCCGATATAGCGGGAAATAGGGTGTTCTCTGATCTGAGTCTGATGAATGTAGGCATAGAGCTTAGCCTCTAAGGGCGGAAGCTCCTGACTTGAGTAAAGACAGAGAGATAGAGTTAAAAGAACTAGCTGTTTCACTATTTAGAAAGTACGGCTTTGGCAAAAATATCGACCTGATCTTTTACGCACATAAAGAGCATGCAGGGCATCTCCATTCCAAAATCACTGACTAAGAACTTAGAAGTCGCATTGATTGTTACTGTTTCACCTGTTAGGAATATCTCTGTATTAAGAGAAAAAGGCTTAGTCTGTCCATGAAAAGTAAGCTCTCCATTAAGGGTATAAGCATTTTCTTTAATATGAGTAAGTGTTGAGATGGTATAAGTCGCTAAAGGGTATTTTTCCACCTCATTTGACTCATGCATATGTTTATCCCGCTTAGCATTATCACTAGAAAAAAGATTCATCTCAACCCAGAGTTTACCTCTTATCGTCATTAGATCATCACCTTCCATGCTCATATCGGCATGAAGATTGTGGTTTAAGGGATCGATGGTACTGTCCATC
>CBFDAB010000099.1:0-8039 GCA_965602745.1 uncultured Campylobacterales bacterium | reverse complement strand
ATTAAAATGCACCCCTGCACTAAACTCATCATTTGAGCTGAGGTTATGACGCAATACCGCCGCAGGAATATCACTATAATCGACAACATCTATACCTGCAGAGAGAAGGCCCCCAAGAAAAGCACGTTTAAGCATACGTGAACTCTTATTATTATCACGTGATACAAGTATTTTTGATCCAACAGAAAGCTGTGCACCAAAGGCTTCTGCCAGTTTAGTTGCCATCTCACAAGAGAGTTCAACATTTGACTTTCCCATCACCATTCCATGTTCAAAAATAGAATTTTTGTATTTATCTCCAAGAATAAGACTATGGCTGATGATAGAAGCATCTTCAATGACCTTATTAGGCCAAATCGTGACATCTTTTTCTACCGATACTAATTGACCGATCTCACATCCTTCAGCGAGGATCATGCCCCCTTTAACCGTGAGGTTTTTGCCTATCTCATTGTTGTTACAGATCACACATCCCTCAAGCGTTGCATTTCGATCTATATTAACATCATCCCATATAACAGTGTTACGAAGCTTGCTGTCCTTACCGATAGAGACATTATCACCGATCACTACATTATTGAGCTTTACGCCCTTTGCCAGTGTAACATTCTTTCCTAATACAACTTTTCCAAGTATCTCTACACTTTTATCAAGTTTGTATTTCTCTTCATTATAGAGTACCCCGTCTGCACATTCGCTCTTTTTGCCGCCAATGTTTAGATCAATTTTACCGCTGAAAATATCCTCATACACTTCTCTATAGCTATCTGGATTTCCGACATCACGCCAATAACCCTCTGCATGTCCGGCCATTAGATCTATACCTTCTCTCATCAGGCGGGGGAAGAGGTCTTTTGCGAAGTCAAAGTTCTCATTTTTAGGAATATAATCTAAGATTTCCGGTTCTATAATATAGATGCCCGTATTGATCGTATCGCTGAAGACCTCTCCCCAGCTTGGTTTTTCAAGAAACTTTTCGATCTTTCCATCTTCATTAGCGATTACAACACCAAATTCCAGAGGATTATCAACTGAGGTCAGTGTAATTGTTAATTTTGACTCTTTCTCTTTATGGTAATCAAAGATCTTTTGGAAATCAAAGTCAGTTACAAGGTCGCCGCTAATAATAATAAAATTATCATCTCCTATATGTTCTTGGGCCAACTTTACCGCGCCTGCCGTACCATAGTCATCATCTGGAACAACATAAGTGATTTTGATACCAAAATCACTTCCATCTTTGAAGTAAGCTTTGATGGTCTCAGGCTTAAAGTAAAGTAGTACTATAAATTCTGTGATTCCCAGATCTTTAAGGCTCATCATAGTGTGTTCCATCATCGGTTTGTTAATGATCGGTAGCATCGGTTTTGGTAGAGAGTTAGTAAGTGGTTGAATTCTAGTTCCAAATCCACCTGCCATTACAACAGCTTTCATTCATATTCCTTCAGATTATTTGACAAGGTGCAGTCAAAAGACTGCTTCAAGTAGTTAATTGTTTTAGTTATAAAAAACAGGCTGAGATTAGAGTTCAAGAAGAGAATTCTCACTTAAGAAGGGAGAGGGTACACTCTGACACTCTTGTTCCGTAATCCATGAATTTCCATTCACCTTATATCCAAACTGAAAACGCTCTCCAGCCTGAAGAACCTTTGTAATAGAATACGCACCGCTTTTTTTCTGCTTCATCGGCTCTTCTTGCCACTCGTTCCATTCACCTGAAACGACTACATCATCCACTCTCTTAGCCGGAGTAAATGTAAAAGTAACCCAGACTTTTTCTCCATTCTTCTTGATTGTAATCATTTATTATCCTTTTATGTTATCTAATGTTGCATTATTGTAAACTATTTTAAATTATATAAAGATTAAATTATATTAATTTATATTTAATTGTATTATTCCTTGAGAGCAAGTATGATTTTTCATAAGCCAAAAATGAGAAACAAGACATTTTTTTTTGCTTTTATTCCAAATCTATTATAAAGAATAGGTCCTAAAGACCTATTCTTTTTCCCACATTACTGGGATTTAATGTAAATATTTTATTATTTATTATCTCCATTTTATCATTTAAATAATTCTTTTTAATATTTCAAATTCATATGATAATTTCCAGAATTAATAATGTAACAAAAATACACATATAAGGTTTTCTTCTATTTTAGACTACACCTTGATACTTCAAAGTCCTCCCTATATCCATAGACCTATTTATGCTACAATAACTCTCTTAATTCTTAATTTCGGAGTCATTTCATATATAAAGTCATAAAACATTCACTGATTTTCACACTTTTAACAAGTTCTCTCTTTTGTGCAGATCTTAAAACTCAGTATTTTATTGAAGGTCTTGACTTTAATGCCTCTGCTATTTTTCCTCGCATCAAAAACGATTTCACTGTTTATCATTTTAATAAGAACCTTCACAATAAGGCATTTTCATCTGGAAAGCTGATCTCATTTTTTAAAGAACAAGGTATTGAGTTTAAGGACAAAAGTGCAAAGATTATTCACGTACAACGTACTTCTAGTCTTAAGCTTGAACCTTTAATAGAAAAGATAAAAGCTTATTATCTTAAGTATTATCCTAATATTATTATCCATAAGGTTTTGCTAAAACCTTATGGGTTTATTGAAGAACTTCCTAAAAAATATAAACTAAATTTTAAGCCTAACTCTTATTTATACAATCGCTCAAATGTAGTGCTTAACTCTGAGCAAACCAAACAGAGGTATTTCTTATCTTACGAGCTTCACGCAACAATGAAATTGTTTAAAGCAAGGCATAACATAAATCGCGGTAAAATCCTGACACGATTAGACCTCATATATAAGGATGAGAACTTTAAACGTTTTCAAGGCCTTCCTGTAAGAGATTTAGACAGTGCTAAGCTTCGCATAAAGAAGCGTTTAGCTAAGGGTAAGATACTTTATATGCACGATATAGAAGAACTTCCTTATGTACTAAAAAACAGGCCTGTTAATGTACGTCTTATATATGGAAATGTTCATTTAGAGTTTCAAGCCATAAGCTTGGAAGATGGGCATAAGGGTGAATATGTTTTTATTAAAAAAGCAGATGGTAAAAAACTAAAGTCCAAGGTGATAAATCGAAACCTTGTAGAAGTTGAGTGAAAGAGGATCATGAATAAAAAGATCATTGTAGGTATTAGTGGTGCCAGCGGTGCGCATATCGGTTTTAATGTTTTAAAACTTCTTCCACAAGAGAGTATTAAACATCTTGTTATATCTGAGCATGCCAAGGTTGTTCTCGAGAAAGAATCTGATATTAAACAATATCAAAACAGTGATATCGGTGCTTCTATCGCCTCAGGTTCGTATGGAGCGGATATTATGATGGTAACACCATGCAGTATGAATACCCTTGCAAAAATAGCCTGCGGGATAGCAGATGATCTTATCACAAGGGCTGCATCAGTGATGATAAAAGAGAACAAAAAGCTTCTTCTCGCACCAAGAGAGATGCCCTTTTCTGCTATTGCCTTAGAAAATATGCTCAAACTCTCCCGTCTTGGCGTTATCATCGCACCCCCTGTAGCTGCGTATTATGCAGATACAAAAAACATTGATGAGATGGAAGACTTTTTTATTGGAAAATGGTTTGACCTTTTAGATATAGAACATGATTTATACAAACGATGGAGTAGCGATGACTAAGATTGCCTTATATCCCGGGACTTTTGATCCTATCACAAACGGTCATTATGACATTATTGCCAGAGCACTTAATCTTTTTGATGAAGTGATAGTCGCGGTAGCTGATTCAAGTGACAAAAGGCCCCTCTTTTCACTAGAACAGCGTGTTACCATGGCTAAGGCTGCGACTTCACATCTTAAAAATGTAAAAGTCATGGATTTCAATAATCTTACCGTTGAGTTTGCATCAGAGTTAAATGCGACGATCTTAATACGCGGTCTACGAGCGATCAGCGATTTTGAGTATGAACTTCAGCTGGGTTACCTTAATAACTCGCTTGATGCAAATATAGAGACAGTTTATCTAATGCCAAACCTAAAACATGCCTTCATCAGCTCATCTATAGTACGTAATCTTCTTAAGTTCAACGGCAAGACCTCCCATCTTCTGCCTACAAAGGTCGAGGGGATGATAAAGGAGATGAACTCATGTATATTGTAGTAGAAGGCATAGATACCTGCGGTAAGAGTACACAGATACAGCTTCTTCAACAGGCATATCCTCAAGCCATCATCACCAAAGAGCCAGGAGCTACTGAACTTGGTTCTAAGATCCGTGAACTAGTACTTTATAGCGATGATCTCTGTCCCGTCACCGAACTTCTTCTTTTCTTAGCAGATAGAAGTAACCATACTTCTGCCGTTATAAAACCTAATTTAGGACGACTTATCATCTCGGACCGTTCTATGATCTCGGGAATGGCTTATGCTCTTGCTTCAAATAAGTTTGATTTTAATTGGCTAGAGAGGCTAAACCGTTTTGCTATGCAAGAGATCATGCCTGAAGCAATTATCCTTTTTCAGATCAAAGAAGAGACACTAAGAGAACGTTTGGGTGAAAAAAGACATGATGTAATTGAGCAGCGAGGTATAGAATACATGCTTAATGTGCAAGAGCAACTGAAATTTGTTTCAAAGACCTTAGGTATTGAAACACTCATTATACGGGCAGAAGACAGTATAGAAAAGATACAAACACAGATCAGCAACTTTATAAATGAAAAAACTCAGCTTATTTCAGGTCATGCATTAGCCTAGAAGATTGAGCGTCATTAAAAGCAAAAGCAAAATATAATTAGTAAAAGGAAAAATATGATCCGTTCACTTCGCGGGATGAATGACACTTTAGATCAAGAAGAGTCTGCGCGTTTTAGTTATTTTATCGAGACGGCAACACGTATTGCAAAAAATTACGGGTTTCGTTTTATTGAGACTCCTCAACTTGAAGAGACAGCTCTGTTTAAACGCTCTGTCGGTGAGAGCAGTGATATTGTCGGTAAAGAGATGTATCAGTTTACGGACAAGGGTGAGAATGATGTCTGCCTTCGTCCGGAAGGAACAGCAGGTGTGGTTCGTGCCTTTGTTCAAAACAAGTATGATAGACAAGATCAGACACATAGACTCTTTTATCACGGGACGATGTTTCGATATGAACGTCCGCAAAAAGGAAGGCTAAGACAATTTCACCAATTTGGATGTGAGAGCTTTGGAGAAGCTTCAGTTTTAGAAGACGCCTCACTTATCTTAATGGTAAGGGATATCTTTAATGCCTTAGGAATAAATTTCACACTAAAACTTAACTCTTTGGGAGATACAAATTGTATGCCTCAGTATAGAGAGACTCTCATACAATATCTAGATTCAAATGAAGAACATATATGTGAAGATTGTCTACGAAGAAAGGGAACAAACCCTATACGCGTACTTGATTGTAAGAGCTCTCACTGTCAGGTGATTTATGCGGATGCTCCAAAACTGATGCAAAACCTTTGTGAGGGGTGTGATAATGATTTTAAAGCACTTACAGACCTCTTAGACGAGCATAGTATGGCTTATGAGATCGATACTCACCTTGTACGCGGTTTAGATTATTATTCCAAAACTGCCTTTGAATTTGTCTCTACAGAGATTGGTGCTCAGTCAGCTATTGCAGGTGGTGGACGATATGACAGACTGGTAGAGTTTTTAGAAGGCCGCCCTACTCCTGCAATCGGTTTTGCCATTGGTATTGAACGTTTAATGGAGCTTATCAAGATGCCCCAGCCTCTTAGAGAAGGTTATTATTTTGGTGCCATGGATGAGAATGCTATCAATAAAGTCTATAAACTAGGCATGACAAAACGTCTAAATGAAAAGGTTACTATAGGGTACACAGCACGAAACTTAAAGGCCCATTTAAAAGCTGCCGACAAGGCAAACGCAAAATACTGCGCTATAATCGGTGAAAATGAGTTAAATACTGGTAAAATTTGGATTAAAAATCTTGTAGATAAGAGTGAATCTGAAATCTCTCAGGAGGAGTTCTAAATCTTGCCGGTTTTTAATATAAATACCGAGGGAGCTTAAATGCTTGAGCAGTTGAATCACTACTTCTTTCTTTTCATGGAATACGGATTTTATTTAGGACTATTTTTATTAGTCAATTTATATGTGTATGACCGTTTTATTCAGCGCCGTCATCAGCTTTTGATCAATTATCCCGTTATCGGACGCATGCGTTATGCCTTTGAGATGCTTCGCGATCCTATGCGTCAATATTTTGGAGAAGAGACATTTTATGAGTCACGTGACAAGATCGACTGGGTCTATAAGGCGGCCAAAGATGTTCCAAACTTTTTGTCATACTCTGTTTCGCAGCCCTTCCATGGTTCACGTTTTATAGTAAAACATTCAAATACTGTTCTAAATGAATCAGAAGTGTCTGATGACTTCTCACTTATATTTGGAGAAGATAGGCCTCAGCCTTTTATAGCAAAGTCCGTAATTTTCCGCTCAGCCATGAGTGACGGTGCATTAAGCCCGGAGGGAACGCGTGCCTTTGTTATAGCTGCTTCAAAGTCCGGTTTTCCTCTAAACACGGGAGAAGGAGGACTGACTTCAAACTACTTTGTAACGCATGTACCTGATATTTCAAACGCCAAGTATTTAGAGATTGTTAAAAGTACGACATTTTCAGAAGTTATTTTCAATCTTACAACTCTCTTATTTAACCGTTCTCTGGCTATCAAGGCTTACAGAAAGATCCTGCTACATTCAAAGACGGAGAACACCTATATTTATGATCCCAACAGTCATGCCCTCTTTCGTCCAAAATGGGATGCGCCTATTGAAGCTTTTCCTAAGGATGTTCCTGAAGATATGCCAGATCTAGTTTTGCAAGTAGGTTCTGGTCTTTACGGAGTACGTGACTCTAATAGTGAGTTTGATCCTGAGCGTTATGCTAAGGCTATGCGTTTTTGTCAGATGACGGAGATAAAGATCGCTCAGGGTGCAAAACAGACGGGCGGAAAGATAATGGCGTCTAAGGTTTCTGCTGATATCGCTTATTATCGCGGTGTTGAAGAAGGAAGAGACCTTATCTCTCCAAATCGTTTTCCTTATGCCAACACCCAAGAAGAGCTTTTTGATTTTATCGGAAAGTGTCAAGAGATCTCAGGCAAACCTGTCGGGATGAAGATAGTCGTCTCCGACAGTAAGCAGATCGAGACAATGGCAGAGATGATGGCCAGTCGTAAAAAAGAGGGAAAATCCATTCCTGATTATATTTCTATTGACAGCGGAGAAGGCGGATCTGCCACAGCTCCTTTAGAGCTTATGGAGAGTATTGGACTAACAACAAATAATGCCCTGTACATCGTGGATACAATTCTAAGAAAACATGAGATAAGAGATTCTATCCGTCTTATCTCGTCGGGAAAAATATTAACTCCTGATGATGCTGTTATTACTCTAAGTGTCGGCGCCGACGCGGTTGCTATTGCACGCGGCTTTATGATGAGCGGGGGATGTATCCGTGCAAGAGTGTGTAACGGTGTGGCTGGGCATATCTGCCCTGTCGGTCTTGCAACTCAGGATGCACGCCGCCGTGCTTCATATCTTGTTATCCGCAAGTCAAATGAGATTGCCAACTACCATAAGAACATGATCATAGGCATTAAGACTATGCTTAGCGTAATGGGGCTTTCCAAGGTCAGTATGTTAAGCAAAGAGAACCTCTCTTATAAAAATACAAACGGCGAGATATATTTTGATATTGAAAGATACTTTCACCATAAATTACATGTATAGGATAATATAGGCAGAAAATGAATAACTACGGAATAGATATTTGGGGAGATGAAAACTTTATCATCGACGATGCTGAAGTTAAGCTCAACCATCTTAGTAAACCATCTTTACTAAAGATAACAAAAGAAATACGCTCAAGCGGGCTTCGCGGCCCTATTATATTAAGATTCCCGCATCTTATACAAAAGCAGATAAACACTCTGTACACTACCTTCCAAAGATCCATCAAAGAAGTTAATTACATGGGTGATTTC
>CBFDAB010000098.1:0-8067 GCA_965602745.1 uncultured Campylobacterales bacterium | reverse complement strand
ATAGATAGTGTTTTGCTCTGTTTCGCATCCAAAGTCGCCGTAGAGTACGAAACCGGGCTCATTTTTAGCTTCAAAGCTCAATTCATCATAAAGATGAGGAAGCTTCATAAAACGTGAAAATATCTCATGATAGTTTCCTCGTTTACCTGTGATCTTTAAAAAGATATTGACCTTAGCATAGGCCTTATACTTTTTCATCTCTTGAATTTACTCATAAAGTCTTGAAGTTCACTTAGGTTTTTTGCTGTGGCTGATGCTTGTTTATTCACATCAGCAACAGCCTCTTTAAGCTCTTCTCTGAGAATAGTGATGTCAGAAGGGGCTTCTATGCCAATCTTAACATTGCCTTTTTCTATACCCATGATCTTAATCTTGATATTATCACCAAGCCAGATGGCTTCTTCTAGTTTACGAGAAAGAACTAACATAATGGCACCTTATTAAGTAAGTATGTGACTTTTTTATCTACTATTTCCAACACGGCAGCTAATTTCTCATCATGAAGAAGGTAGATTCCGTCTCTATCTGTACTTAGAGACTCACTAGAGATCTTTTTACCAAGCCAGATATCTTCTAGATCTCCACTAAAGCTGATACGCTCCATACTTAGGGCATCTAAGGGGGAGATAGGGTTTTCATTATTATAATAAAAGCTACCTTCTCTTAGACGCTCTAATGCGCTCAAAGATCCGTCAACCCCAAGCTTTTTAGAGATCATTTGACCTAGACTGCGTATATATGTCCCCTCGCTTACGGTTGCTTCAAAGGTGACGAAAGGATGACAATAGTGGTTTAGCTTAATATCATATATAGTTGATTTTATCTTTTTTAGTTCAACTTCTTTTCCTGCACGTGCAAGATCATAAGCACGAACCCCATCAATTTTTTTAGCACAAAAGATAGGAGGAGTATATTCCAGTTCACCCTTTAATTCCTCTAATATAGAGACTATCTGCTCTTCTTTGAAGGGTTCAATGACCTTTGGATCAGTGACATGTTCAATATCTAAGGTATCAGACTCAGCTCCAAGCCATAAGGTAGCTCTATAGCTCTTTGGTGCCTTATCTAAAAAACGAAAAAATCGGGTAAAACTTCCAAAGGCGATAATCAAAACACCTTTGGCAAAGGGATCAAGAGTACCTGAATAACCAGCCTTTTTTACCTTGTATTTACGCTTCATACGACCAAGAAATTGGTTGGAACTAAGACCCGTAGGCTTATATGCGACGAAGATCTTATTCATTATAGTCTTTCCTCAAAACAAGCCATGGCGGTCGTGAAGCGATGTTTCTTCTGAAAACAAGCCGAGGCGGTCTGCGAAGCAGATGTTTCTTTAGAGCACATTGTTCTCATTTTATAACCTCTCAACAAAGGATGATAATATATCTCTATGGCTTCCGCCGAAGTTGATTTTTAGTTTAAAGTCTTTTCCGGCCTTGCTGACACCGAGGATTCTTCCTGCTCCAAATATCTTATGGCGTATAAGATCACCTTTCTTAAAAGAAGTGTTCTTTTCTAAGATAAATGAACCTTCACATAGACCCGTCTCTTTGAAAAATCGGCTCTTTGTCAGTTCAGTTCTTCGTCCCTTGTAGAAACGGCTTGCAACATGGCTCATCGTCAATTCAGACTCAGCTCTCGTAATAGCAACATATCCTAAACGCCTCTCTTCTTCTGCGTCACTTCCGTCTCCGATAAGAGGAAGGAAACCTTCTTCAAGACCGATGATAAAGACGTGTTTAAATTCAAGTCCCTTAGAAGCATGTATGCTCATAATATAAATACTCTCACCCTCAACCTGATCTTGATCACTTTGCAAGGTAAGCTCATTTAAAAACTCATCCAGACTAGTTGAGGGGTTTTGCTTGACGAAGTCTCTAAAGAGACCGTAAAACTCATCTATATTTCCAAGACGGTCTGTCGCATCAGGCATATTCTCATAAATAGATTTGATCTTAAAACTCTCTTCTAAGACATCAATAAAATCATACGAAGCGTCTTCAGCCGTTTTTGCAACAGCCTTAATGAGTGCAAGCAGCTTTCTTACAGTAAGTGTGTTTTTCTTTTTAATAAGTGTTTCAAGTTCAGTATCTGAGGAAGAGTCGATATATTCAAAGATAGATTTTTCAGCTTGCATTGCCGCAATCTCAAGCTTATCAATACTTGCCTTTCCCAAACCGCGTTTAGGCTTATTGATGATACGTTTAAGTGAAAAACTGTCATGAGGGTTTGTTACAACGCGAAGATAAGAGATAAGATCTTTGATCTCGGCTCTATCATAAAAACGCAGTCCTCCGACGAGTTTATAAGGAACTCTGTGTCGTGCAAGGCCCTCTTCAAGAGAACGTGAAAGTGCATTGATACGGTATAAAACAGCGATATCATCTGCTTTTTCACCTGAGCTAAGAAGGGTGCTGATAGCAGCTGCGACCTTATTGGCTTCTTCTCCCTCATCATGCGAAGACATAGTAGCAACATCTTTTCCCTTACCCTTAGTTGAGATAAGCTTTTTTCCTAAACGATTTCGATTATGCTCAATAAGGGCATTGGCGGCATTTAAGATAGGCTCCGTTGAACGGTAGTTATGCTCAAGCTTGACTACATGTGTATCTTTAAAGTCTTTGTCAAATTCGATGATATTGCGTATGTTCGCCCCACGCCAACCGTAAATACTCTGGTCATCATCTCCAACAACACAGAGGTTGTTATGAGCTGAACAGAGCTTTTTAAGAAGTCTGAACTGAAGCTCATTTGTATCTTGATACTCATCAATCATAATATACTGGTACTTCTCGCTCGTCTCTTTGGCAAGGTCTTCGTTCTCATTTAAAAGCTTATATGTCAAGGCCAGAAGATCATCAAAGTCAACAAGATTATTTTCATGCAGATGGGCCTCGTACTGCTCATATATCTTGGCTATATCCTTATAGTTTTGAAGTTCAGCCTGAGCATAAGCATCCTGAGGAGAGAGAAGAGAGTTCTTATAACGGGAGATCTCGCTTGCTATGAGAGCAACAGCCACCTCTGAATTGAATTTTTTGATAAGGCGTTTTTTATCTTCAGTATCAATAACGACAAAATTGTTCTTGCGTCCGAGTCTGTTGATATGAAATTTCAAAAATAGAAGACCAAACTTATGGAAGGTACATAATAATGGAGGAAAAGAGGTTGGCTGAATCATAGACAAAGCACGTTCGCGCATCTCTTTGGCAGCCTTGTTTGTAAAGGTAAGTGTGAGCGTATTGGCCGCAGGGATACCAACCGTGTCAAGAAGGTAGGCTAATCTTGATGTGATGGTCTTTGTCTTTCCGCTTCCTGCCCCGGCTAGGATGAGCATAGGCCCATCTATCTTTTTAACCGCTTCACTCTGTGCCTCATTAAGGCCTTGAAATATATCTTCCATTTTTGTCCACTTATTAACACTTTTTTTAAATTAAAGAAGGTGTCGTATTATATTGTCATAGTTATATTGATTATAACTAAATTTTAATGAATTATTACAAAAGTATTGCAATGTTTATAATTTGTGGTTATAATTTTACTATAAAAATAACTTATAGGAATCATTATGTTAAAAGATTTTGCAAAACTACATACATTTTTGGCTGTTATCAAAGAGAAAAGTTTTTCTAAGGCTTCAGCAAAGCTAGGAATCTCTCAGCCAGCCGTTACTCAACAGATTAAATTTATCGAAGATTATATTGATACAAAAATCGTTGAACGTAAAAAAAATGGTATCAAACTGACTAAAGAGGGTGAAGACCTTTATCGTATTGCGATTCGTTTAGAAAAAGCGATATCTGCTTCTGAAAAAGATCTTTTAAAGATCATCAATAAAGAGTTTACCTTTGTTCTTGGTGCTTCTTTTGCTATCGGAAACTACGTTGTACCACCGCAGATTCAAAAGATCAAAGAAAAAATTGATAATGAAGTCCACCTTCGTGTGGCTAATTCAGAAGATATTATTGATCAACTTGAAGATAAGAAGATTGATATTGCCCTTATTGAATCAGCAGTCTTTAGAGAGGGTATAGTTTATAGAGAATGGTTAGAAGACGAACTTGTTATCTTCTCAAACCAGTCTATACCAAAACAGCTAAAGCGTGAAGATCTTTATAAATTCGACTGGATCTGTAGAGATGAGAATTCACATACACGTAAACTTACTTCAGAAGTTTTTGAAGAGATCGGTGTTGAGTGTTCAAGCTTTAATGTGATCGGTGTTGTCGGTAGTCCGACAGCGATCAAAGAGTCAATCACACATGCAGATCCACGTGCTCCTCGTCCGGTTGTTTCAGTAATGTCACGTCACGTACTTGCTGATGAGGTTGCTGCAGGTCGTATTTATGAAGGACGTATCAAGGGTTATCGTATATCACGTAAGTTTTATATTGCTTATACAAAAGATCGTAAGCATGATGCTTTTATTGATAATGTTGTAAACTTTTTATTATCAATACGTTCAGTATAATATCTATCTAAGCCTTTGGCTTAGACTTTCTTCTTTTAGACCCCACAAATAATACTACTTTACTAAAGAAGTATCGCTTTGAGACAGTCACGGCTTGTTTTCTAAAGTCCGCTTCGCTTCTCGAAAGAAGTATTTGCCATCCAAATCGCCACGGCTTACTTTACTAAAGAAATGTCAGCAGGCTGAGCGTTTCACTCATTTTCTAAAGAAGTATTTACTACGTAAACCGCCACGGCTTACTTTAAGAATTTTTTATTTTCTGGATTAGAAAGAAGGGCATCCATAGAAGATTTTTGGCCGTTATTCTCACTCTTTGTAACTGTTTTATTTATCTGAGGAGTATCTTGAACTGAGGCGAGGTTTATAAATATAGGTGTTTCATCGATGATAATCTGCATGATACCAAGTAGAGGTACAGTGACAACACTTCCTAGATTATCTGATCCGAATCCCGCTTCAAAGATAAGAGTGTCGTTGTCAATACGCGCGCTTTCAAAGGTGTATCCTGTAAGAAAAAATAGTGTCATAGGACGAAATTCTTCAGTGATATCAGAAGGCAGTTCCGGATCGAAGGTGAGGGTGTCAATCTTGCACAAGATACCAAAGTTCTGTTCACTATCAAAAAAGTGACTTAAAATCTCAATGATATGTTTTTGCATTAAGTTGGAATAAGATTTGTCTTTTAGTATATCATATAGCATTAGTTTTTAGCCTCATTGTGAATATAATTAAAGAATTATAGCATCTTCTATAATATAGAAATCAATCATAGCATTCATAAGCGCGATTTTTGTGTACTGCTTGATATCTTTTTCTTGAATATCTGCAAGAAAAATCTTTTTTTCATCCAAATATCTCTGTCTTGTTGTTCCCTTTAGTAAGGGGGACTTTGGTGTTAGCCACTCTTCTCCGTTAAAAAAGCAGAGGTTAGAAATACTTGTATCTGTTATAAGCCCATTTTTAACAAGAATAATCTCATCTGCTTCTTCTCTTTTATCAAATAATCTGTTTATCTCATCTCTGTTCTCATATTTTAGTTCATAAGAGATATCTGTGTCTAAGAGTTTAAGACGACGCACTTCTTTTATCTTATAAGGAAGATACTCAATTTTTTCTATCTCTTTTTCATAAATTATGCGGCATCTGTATAAACCATTTTTCGGTGGGGAAAGTTTCAAGTCAAGTCTGTCATTTAATCCAAGTTGCAAGCGCGAACTCTTGACTCTGTCTTGGTGATAGTCTAAGTTGAAGACAGAGCCATCAAGGCATTTGATGGTCTCTAGGAGCCTGTTTTTACTCATTAGAAAAAAGTTCAGTTGAAAGGTAACGCTCCCCCGTATCACACAATATTGTCACAATGGTCTTTCCCTTGTTCTCAGGGCGAAGAGCGATTTGTTTAGCCGCATATACATTTGCACCTGCTGAGATTCCCACAAGTAAGCCTTCTTCTTTTGCCAAGGCCTTAGCAGTAGACATGGCATCTTCATTTGTTACTTGAATAACTTCTGTATATATCTCTGTGTTTAAAACTTCAGGAATAAATCCGGCACCAATACCTTGTATCTTATGCGGTCCAGGTTTTCCTCCAGATAATATTGCTGAGTCACTTGGTTCAACGGCAAAGATCTGAACATTAGGAAGCTCTTTTTTTAAGACCTCGCTTATACCGGTAATAGATCCACCTGTGCCGACAGCGGCAACAAAGATATCTATTTTTTTGTCTGTGTCATTTAATATCTCTATGGCTGTTGTACGTCGGTGAATATCAGGGTTTGCAGGATTTTTAAATTGTTGTAGTATATGAGAGTTTGGTGTCTCTTTATGAATCTCACCTGCCCTCTCAATAGCACCCTTCATCCCAAGAGGAGCAGGCGTTAGTACAAGTTTTGCACCTAAGGCCTTTAAAAGATTACGACGTTCCATACTCATAGATTCCGGCATTGTAAGGATAAGTTTTAAATCAAAGGCTGCACAAACAGAGGCAAGGGCAATCCCTGTATTTCCACTTGTCGGTTCGATAATGGTTGTATCTTTATTGATCGTTCCATTCTCTAAAGCAACATTAATCATATTAAAACCGATTCTGTCCTTCACAGAAGAAGTCGGATTCATAAATTCACACTTACCAAGAATGGTACATCCTGTCTGCTTTGAAGCTTTGTTTATACGGACAAGAGGGGTATTGCCGATGAGTTCTGTAACATTATTTGCAATCTTCATTTAAAATCCTGATATTAAATTAAAAGTAATAATAGCTTTTAGAAGATAAGAGAGAGTTAAACTTTAGTGCTTTACTCAGGCTTTAAGGATAAACAATCCCGCCGCCTGCATTATTGGCAGAGTGCAAAATAATTGTATTGCTTTTTTTAGCATAAAACTGCATAAGAAGTCTTTGAATAGAAGCTTGAATCGAGGGCGCGAACCAGGCATTATTACTTGTTGCTATCATAAGCTTAGGTTTATCTTCAAAGAGCTCATGACAGGTTGCCTCGTAGCACACAGCATTTCTAAAGAGAATACCTTTGATATTAAAGTCTGTTGGCTTACTGGCACTGAGGTAGTCAGAAGTTCCGCCAAAGATAGCCTCATTGATAGGTTTAGCTAAAAATGAGGGAAGTGGGATGTACTCGCCAAAAGGAACCAATATCATCTTTTTAGCGACTTGCATCTTCCCATCTTGAAAAAAGTAGGTGGCATTAAAGTTTTGTCCATTCTCATAATAGAGACTACCTGTGATAATTGATATCTTATAAGATCTCTCTTTTAGCTCTTTTAGCAGATCTATATGGCGGTTGAGAAAAAGAGGATAGGCGCTCTCAGGCAAGATAACCAGATCTTTTTTCTGCTCTATGGCCCAGTCTATGGTTTTTATATTCTTGTTAATAATTTTTGGAAGGTAGAATTGGTCCCATTTTATGTCTTGGTCGAGCTTTGTCTGTATAAGTGAGATATTTAAGGGAAGTTCTTGCTCTTGCGGACTTGAAAAACTCAGGGCTGGAAGCAGAAAAAGGAGAAATAGATATCCTTTTTTTTCTTTAAAATATACGAAAAGGGCCAGGGAAAGAATAATAAGGGCATATTGCCATTTTTCAACACCGAAATAGCTGTGTACAAAAAGTAGCTCAGGCTGTAGCCAGTTAAAGTCAAAGGGCTCAAACAAAGAGAGCAAAAAGAGCATCGAGGCACGTATAAGCGGGTGAGAAGGCCAGGAGATTACCCAAAAGATAAAGGCATAGATAAAGGCAAAAGCAAGGGCAACGAGAGGGACAGCCCAGGAAAGTCCGTAATATCTAAAGCTGAAACCTATCCAGTAGAACCATAAAAGACCGATGAAGAACCCGGCAAAAAAGAGGGTCTTTCGAGAGGATATGATAAGCAGATAGAAAGCAGTCAATGAAAATATAGAGTTAAGAAAATAAAACTCAAGACCAAAATGAAAAAGATAGATAAAACTTGAAAAGCACAAAGAAATAAGTGCAGCTGTACCTAGCTCTTTAAGTGAAAAAAATGATTTAAGATTTTGCATAATAGAGTACTTGTTTTTTTAGAATTATAACTAAAATAAAATTTTTAAATTAGTCATATACTTTTCTTAT
>CBFDAB010000097.1:0-8208 GCA_965602745.1 uncultured Campylobacterales bacterium | reverse complement strand
TAAGAAGAGATAAAACGACTAAGGATACAAACCAACCCATTATTTTCCTTTAAAGGCTTTAGCAAAGCCTATAATATATTCTGCGCCTGAATAGATGGTTAGTATAACAGAAAACCAGAGCAGGGCATTATCCACGGCAAAGAAAACATACTCTTGCAAAGACCAGTGCATGATTAAAAAACCGATAGCGATCATCTGAGCAACTGTCTTGACCTTGCCGGCCCATGAGGCACTGACATCAATGCCTTCAGCTACGGCTACTGTTCTAAGACCTGTAATAAAGAGCTCACGCACGATGATGATATAAACAGCCCAGGCACTTGCGTCTCCTGTCACCATCAGGGCTAAAAAAGCACCGATAGTAAGCATCTTGTCAGCAAGAGGGTCTAAGATCTTTCCAAGAAGGGTTGTCTGGTCTAACATTCTTGCTATATAACCGTCAAAGAAGTCTGTTATGCTTGCCAAGACAAACAGAAGGGCTGCCAGGTAATATACCCAAGTGATATGAATACCCTGATCTGTAAAATACTCAGGAGTTATGATGACCCAAAACATTATAGGAGCCATAAGAATACGTGTGAAGGCAAGAAGATTGGGGGTATTTAGAATTTGTTTTTTTGTATTAGGCATATGATAAACTTTATGACTGCACCCAAGAAGAGTGCAGGTCTGTTAAATTGTTATTGAAATGAAGTTCCACCGTCAACGACGATAGTTTGACCTGTTAACCAGCTTGAAGCCTTGCTACATAAGAAAAGACAGGCACCTGTCAGGTCTTCTGCCTCACCCATGCGAGAAAGAGGAGAACGTTTTACAACCTCTCCTTTTACCTCTTCATAATTAGGGAATGCCTTAAGTGCATCAGTATCGATTGGACCGCCGCTTACAGCATTAACACGAATGCCTTTTTCACCAAGTTCAGCCGCTGCATAACGCACCATCGCTTCAACTGCTGCCTTGTTTGTGCCGTGACCTGCATAATTAGGTGTATAAACAAGGTTTCCTGTCGAACTCATAGAGATGATAGAACCGCCGCCTACTTTTTCTATACGCTTAGTCGCTTCTTGAGCACCTACAACAAAGGCATCAACGGTAGCTGTATAGATATTATCAAGACCACGTGGCTTAAGACGCATAAACGGACCAAATCCGCCAACAACCGCGCGCCCCGAGATAATAGCATTAGAGATAAAGAAGTCTAATCTGTCAAAATCCTCATCAAATAGCTTATACACATCTTTGTACGTTAAGGGCTCTAAGATATCAAGCTTATAAGCACGACATTTAACACCGTGTTTTGCTTCAACATCAGAAACGATCTCATTCGCAGTATCTGCACTTGAAGCATAGGTAAATGCTACATCACAACCTTTTTCAGCGAAAGCATATACTATTGCCTTTCCGATTCCACGCGTTCCGCCACTAATAAAAAGAGTCTTACCTTGCATTACAGTCCTTTAATTTCATATTGTTTCATTACTTCTTCGATCTTCTTCATGTTTTCTAGACTTGGTGCCAGAAGAGGAAGTCTATACTCTAAGGTGTCTATCAAACCGGCAATATACATCGCTGCCTTAACAGGGATAGGGTTTGATTCGCAGAACATCACCTGATTGATAGGATAGAGTTTGTCATTAAGTGCCTTTGAGGCCATAAAGTCACCTTCAAGCGCCTTATGAACCATCTGGCTCTTAAGGTCTGGAAGCAAGTTTGATGTTACCGAAGTCGAACCTGCACCACCATTGGCAATCATCGGATAATCAATAGCATCATCACCACATAAAACAGCTAATTCGGGACGACGAGAGAGTAATTCAACTGTTCTCTCAATTGAGCCTGTCGCTTCTTTGATCCCATAAATATTTGGAAGGTCATCAAATAGACGAATCGTTGTATCTGCTGAGATATCTACACCTGTACGACCGGGTACATTATAAAGCATAAACCCTAGATCAGGAACAGCGCTTGCAATCGCTTTATAGTGCTGATAAAGACCCTCTTGAGAAGGCTTGTTATAATAAGGACTGACTGAGAAGATTGCATCAACACCGCATTTTTGTGCATGAATGGCTAAGTCTATAGCCTCAGCAGTTGCGTTTGAACCTGAACCGGCAAGTACTTGAGCCTTTGTGTTCTTACATACTTCTACTGCGATCTCTATACATCTCTTATGCTCATCATGCGTCAGTGTTGCACTCTCGCCTGTTGTCCCTACCGGACAAACAGCGTCGATACCGTTAGCAATCTGACGCTTTATAAGTGCAGCATAGCTCTGCTCATTCAATTTTCCATTTTTAAAAGGTGTGATCAGTGCGGTAGTTGATCCTGTGACTTTTTTCATCTTTGATTCCTTGATCATTTTAATCTTATATTACAAAACAGAGTCATGTTCTCTATTTTGAGTCATCCTTACGTAAAATAACAGTTGTTGATTGTGTCTCGTCAAAATATTTAAGTGCAACAGCCTGGATATCTGAAGGACTAAGTGCATTGATACTGTCTTCATAATGCATTAGGGGCTCTAAGTCACCACGTGCTAGGAATCCGCCAAATAGGTCAGATACAGATGCTGAGGACTCTAACGAATAGATAAATTCTGCCTTTGTGCTGATCTTTATCTTTTCCAGTTCTTCATCTTCTACATTCTTTGTCTTAAGCTTTTCGATCTCAAGTAAGATCTCTTTTTCTACATCTTCAGCTTTTACACCCGGATTACAAACGGCCATAAAGATAAACAGACCCGGATCAATGTTTTCCATGTTATACGCATAGATCTGGTTTACGAGGCGCTTGTCATTTACAAGGCCTTGGTAAAGACGAGAACTTTTACCTGAGCTTAGCATCTCAGAGATAGCTGACAGGGCAGGCTGGTCTTTATGCTGAAAGTTAGGGATATGATAAGTCATAGCCAACATTTCCACTTCACTCTCTTTATACACGATAAGACGTTTTGCTCCGTCTTGTTTAGGTTCTACCTGATGTACATTAGGGATCTCTTTGTTGTTTGTGATCTTTTCAAAACGCTCTTGTGTCTGCTTGAAGACATCTTCTGCTTTAACATCACCCGTAACAACGACTATCGCGTTTTTGGGTTGATAAAAAGTCTCATGAAAACCTTTGATGTCATCTAAAGACCAGTTTTGTATATCTCCCATAAAACCAATCGGTGTCCAGTGGTAAGGATGGTACAGATAGGCATTATTAAAAAGTCTAAAATACATATATCCTAAAGGAGAGTTGTCTGTTCTCCAGCGACGCTCCTCCGCCACAACATTACGTTCAGGCTGGAATTCGTCATCTTGAAGCTTCAGACTCTCCATCAACTCGCCAAAGAGGTCTAAAGACTTGTTTAGGTTCTTTGTCGAGCTTTTGATGTAGTAGTGTGTATAGTCAAAGCCGGTAGAA
The DNA here is from genome assembly GCA_965602745.1 of uncultured Campylobacterales bacterium. GTDB lineage: Bacteria > Campylobacterota > Campylobacteria > Campylobacterales > Sulfurimonadaceae. Next base: position 4,803 of record CBFDAB010000097.1, on the reverse strand, counting down.
GCATTGCTTAACCCGCCCATACCCTTTACTACCTCATCAAACTCACCCGATTTGAGATTATCTGTTGATTTGAAGTTCATATGTTCAAGCATATGTGCTATCCCGCTCTTGCCCATAACCTCGTTACGGCTTCCAACCTTGTAAAAGATATCAGTAGAGATAACACTTGTATTGTTTTCCATAGGAATAACGACGACTTGCAGACCGTTTTCTAGGGTCTTGGTTTGGTAATTTGGCAAAGATGCTGACATCATTACTCCTGAAGTGAAAATTATCGAACTTATAAACTTGATCATACTCTATCTGCGCCGATGGCTTGGGTGATATTCTTATAGCCGTCTGCTTTAAGAAGTTCTATCAAGCCTAGGTTGATGTCACGTATTAAGGTCGGCCCGTGAAAGACAAGGGCTGAATAGATCTGAACCAATGAGGCACCCGCTTTGATACGTTTATATGCTTCTTCGGCTGAGTCAATCCCGCCTACTGAGATAAGGATAGTCTTTCCATAAAGCTCTTTTGCTACGGCTTCAAAGATCTTAAAACTCTTCTGCTTTAAAACAGCTCCGCTTATTCCGCCAATATCTTTAGGCTCTTTGACCAAAGAGTAGTCAATGGTCGTGTTTGTTGCGATGATTCCGGCCGCACCGGCATTAACTGCCATCTTAGAGAGTGCAACCGCTTGAGAAGGTTCCATGTCAGGTGCGATCTTTAAGAAGATAGGTTTGTCAGTAAGCTTTTTAGCCTCTGAAAAAAGTTCATTAATAAACTCTTCATTTTGAAGGTCTCTCAGACCCGGTGTATTAGGTGAAGAGATATTGATAACAAGATAATCACAAAGGTCTTTAAATGCCTTGATCAAAGTCGTATAATCACTGATTGCATCGGTTTCGTCTGTTGTCTTGTTTTTTCCAATGTTAACACCTATAGGCGTAGAAAAAGGAAATCTTTCTTGAAGTCTTTTTTCTGCCTTATACATACCCTCATTATTGAAGCCCATAGCGTTTTGAACACTCTCTTCTGGAATGTGTCTGAACATACGAGGCTTAGGATTTCCTTCTTGTGGTTTAGGCGTAACCGTACCTATCTCAGTAAAACCAAAGCCAAGGGCCTGGACACCGCGGATCATAGTTGCATTTTTATCAAAACCCGCGCCAAGACCGACAGGGTTTAAGAAGGTGCATCCAAAGAGCTCTTGAGAGAGTGACTCATCTTGTATGAAATGTTTCTCTATCCATGGGTTATAGGCTGATGGAAGTATGTTTGCCCCGCGTAAAAAGTACTCAACTAGATGGTGAGCTGTTTCAGGTTGCAGTTTAAAAAGAAATGGCTTAAGGCTGGAATAGGGAATCATCTATCTTCTTTTTATTTTTTAAGTGATTATACTTAAAAATGTTTAAGATGAGTTTTAAATGCTCCTAATGAGCAAAAGAGGGAGAAAAAAAGTGTAGTATTGCAACTAGCTTTTTTCCCAGAATGTTCCCTCAGCCGTATCCATGATAGAGATATCTAAGGCAAGAAGTTCGTCTCTTAGAATATCAGAAGTGGCAAAGTCTTTCTCTTTTTTTGCTACTGTACGTCTTAGTATTAAGTCGTCAATCTTTGTTTTTAGTTCAGAGTCTATGCCGAACTGAAAATACTCAAAAGGGTTTTGAAGACCAAAGCCTAATAACTTTTGCACAAAAGCCATATCCGCAAGGCTTTGACGTTTGATAAGTTTGTCTTTTGGGTTTGAGTCCAGAGTCTCATTCGCATTTGATATCATCTCATCTAGAAGAGAAAGAGCCTTTGAGATATTCAGGTCATCACTAAGGACTTCAAGAAGACTTTTTTGAAACTCTGTTTTCTCTTCACTTGGCTTCATCCCAAAAAGACGTTTTTTCAATCTGTAAAGCTTGTCAAGACGCTTTTTAGAGGCTAAGAGGTCAAGTTCATTGAAGTTGAAATCGCCTCTGTAGTGGGTACTTGAAAGATAAAACCTTAAGACCTCTCCATGATAAGACTTTAGGGCATCTTTTAAGAAGAAGCTGTTCCCTAAACTCTTAGACATCTTCTCTCCGTCTATATTGACAAAGCCGTTATGCATCCAGTATTTTGCGAGTTCTTGATCTTTTGCACATCTGTGTTGTGCAGCTTCATTCTCGTGGTGCGGGAAAAGAAGATCAGCTCCGCCTCCATGTATATCAATAGCGTAATCACCCTCAACAGCCAAATGCTCTTCTATCATAGCCGCGCACTCTGTGTGCCATCCCGGTCTTCCTTTTGAGAAAGGAGTCTCATATCTAACACCCTCATCAAAATGTTTCCACAGGGCAAAATCACTTTGATGTTTTTTATGTACGTTTTGTTCTATACGGCTTTGTGTCTCATCTTGGTCTTGAACACGATGAGAGATGCTTAGGTATTTGCTGTCGGCTTGCGTGTCAAAATAGACATCACCCTCTGATGTTTTATACGCATGTCCTTTTTCAATAAGCTCAGAAATAAGTCCTATCATAGAATCCATAGACTCTGTTGCCTTTGGCTCGATATCAGGGCGCATTATGCCCAATGCATCCATATCCCTATGATAAGCCTGAGTATAAAACTCGGTAAGCTCTTGAAGGCTCTGTCCTGTTTGGGATAGTTTATTAACGATCTTATCATCAATATCGGTAATGTTACGCGCAAAGGTGACCTCTAATCCGTTTTCTCTAAGTACACGCACCAAAAGATCAAATACCAAGGCACTCTTGGCATGTCCGAGGTGGGCATCATCATATACGGTCGGTCCACAAACATAAAGTGTGGCCTTACCGGGGGTAATAGGTTCAAAGGCTTTTTTTGTCTTACTAGCAGAATCATATATAGTCATGTATAAGGTCTTTCAATAAAAATAAGATGAGGGTGAAAATGCCAGAAGCCAGAAGTAGCCAAAGCATTTTATTGTCCGAAATTATAGCCAAAAAGCGTCTGGTTCCATAGGCCTTAATGGTATAGATAAAGAGGATGAAACCGCTTAAAGAACTTGCAAGGGCTAATCCCATGGCACCAAAAGGGGAGATAAGAACAAGGGATAGGAAGATATTCCCGCCTAAGGCATAGGTCGCGATCTTTGCGGCTTCGCCCTGTCTGTGTTCGGCATAGAGTTTAAGAGAAAATAGCTTACTCAGACCAAAGGGCAAAAGACCTATCATATACATCTGTAAGATAAGGCTAGTGTTTTGAGTATCTACTTTGGTAAATGCCCCGCGTTCAAAAAGAAGCCAGACTATCTCATCAGCTAAAACATATCCTCCGATTAGACTAAGGCTTAGTACAGAAGCCAAAAACCAAAAAGCCGTATAAAAAGCCTTCTCAGCCTCTTCATGCCTGTTATGACGGATGTATCTAGAGATACGAGGGAAGAGGGCAACTGAGGTGGCAATAGCAAAGAGCGCCAGAGGGAGTTGAAAGACCCTATTGGCGTAATAGAGATAAGAGATAGAACCCGTAACCAAGAAGCTGGCCAGCCATGTATCCAAGAAGGCAGAAAACTGCGCCGTAGAGTTACCCCAGATAGCAGGTATAAAACTGTTTTTAAAACGTTTTTTACTCTCTTTCACCTCTTCTTTTTTAGAATTAAAGTATTTAAAACCACCCAGAAGAAACTTTAGTATGCCTTTTCGTTTAGCCATAGCCAGATGCGATACAAACTGTAAAAAACCGCCGAATAAGACACCAAGACTGAGGTAATAAACAATATCCGCCGAGGCCTTGTCTTGAGAAAGCATAAGCGCAAGTATCATAGAGATGTTTAACAGACCGGTAGAAAAGGCGGTAGTTGCGAAATGCTCTTTATACTGAAGCAAGGCAGAAAGAAAACTGACGGTAAAGATAAAGAGGAGGTAATAGAAGTTGATAGCTACAAAAGGCGCAGCCAACTCAAGAGTCTTTTCATCAAAACCCAGAGCCATAGCCTTAGCAGCATAATAAGGAAAGATCTGTACAAGCATAGTGAGCAAAAAGATAATAAAGAAGAAAAGTACAAAGATATGCACAGCAAAAACAGACTTGCGCTTAGCCGAAGTGAAACTAGGGATAAAACTTTGAGCAAAGGCACCCTCTGCAAAGATACGTCTAAAAAGGTTAGGCAGTTTAAAGGCAATAAAAAAGATGTCACTATATATATTCGCACCTAAGTAAGAAGCGGTCAAAAGGTCACGAATAAAACCTAAGATACGTGAGAAAAGTGTACCGACGCTGTTTGTAAATATCGATTTAAACATAAGTCCCTAATAATCGGCATAATAATTGCTGTATTTGGTCCATATAATAGTATAATAAAACAAAAGAAACGATAAAGGTACCTCTTGAGTGACGCTAATGCTTCAAAACCAGAATTTAAATCTTTTGTCGTTCGCACAGAAAACATTGCAAAAGAGCTTGTCGCAACGGCTGCGAATTATGGACTTAAGGCCTCTGAACTAGACTTTAATCTTCTTGATGTGCAGACCTTCATAAATAGAGACCCCTCAAAAAACCAGCAGGAAGAAGAGATAGGTGTAGACGAGCTAGGAAGCTTAGAAGAGAAGGCCTTGCTCGCTGATGCTAAGGTGCAGATACGACAGACCTATGAGATCGAGGTTATTGAAGATGATAAAAACAGTGCCTTTTCAGATTTGCAATTAAGCATAGGCGCAAATCCTACAATGACACGTCTTTTTGTCACCATAAAACCCGGTTCAGTCATAACTTATTATGATGGCATAGAAAAAGATCTTCGCCAACTTATCAACAAACGTAAACTGCGTGCACACATGCTTATCGGTTTTTGGGATGCAGAGC
>CBFDAB010000096.1:0-8283 GCA_965602745.1 uncultured Campylobacterales bacterium | reverse complement strand
ACTGTAGTCAAAAGTTGCTATACTTTCGGCTTCTTCCTGACGAAGATAGACTTCACAGGTCAGTTCTGACTTGTTCTCTCCAACTGCCTCAAAATCTGCAAGTTCATTACTGATACCGCCCGAAGTATCAAGAACAGTTTGCATCTCTATTGTCATGTAGGACTCGTCTATGAATTCACTGCTGAAGTCTATCCAGTTACTCCATGGCACCTTGTAGATGTTCATATCTTTTGTCTCCTTGGCATAGGTGTCAAGAAGCTTGCTAAACTGTTGATAATCCTTTATCTCGCCTTGCACAAAGAAGGGATCATATAATACACGTTCGCTTCCATATTGGTTCTCTATATTATCTGCGTCTATGGAGTCTTCTATCATGTCTAGCATATATCCGGGGCGCTGTAGCTCATAGTTGAGAAGGTAGGCGTATATCTTCTCATAATGTTTTTCTCTGGTGTAATGGTTAATATTGAACTTTGAAGCCTTGGGCCGTATCTTTATCACCATGGCTACATTTCCTATTTGAAGAGGAAGTTCTTGTGCGCTTTGGATAAGAAGGTCAAAGGCTTCAGGCGAGTCTCCTACATCTTTTGAGAGTGCATTCATCAGATTTACCGCGTCAAGTATCAAGACCGCACTTTGCACACGAAAGGTATTGCTGTTATAGGTCTTAAAAGTCTTTTGGAAAAGTGCCAAGGTGATACTTAGAGCCGCACTCATGCCTAAAAGCATAAAGAGTGTCAGCATAAGTGCGATGGCTGAGCGGTTTGCTTGCATCTGTTTTTATCCTACATTCATAGAGAAAATAGGCAGAAGCATGGCAATAACGATCGCACCGATGACCCCGCCGACAAGGAGCATCAGCATAGGCTCCATCAAAGAGAGTAAGATACCGATCTTGTCTTTGTTATCTTCAAAATAAAGTTCTGCTACATTACTTAAGACATCAGGCACATTAGAGGTCTCTTCGCCTAAGGCTATGGACTGTATAAAACCTATGCCGATGATATCTTCATTCGAAGAGAGAGCGGTGGAGAGACGCGTTCCTTCTACAACTTTTTTTGCGGCCTTTTGCAAGATACCTGAGATGACAGAGTTTTTCAAGATCTGTGATGAGAGATTGATAGACTGAACCATAGGAACGCCTGAACGAATCAAAAGCGCGTTCATATACGCAAAACGTCCGAGCTCACTTTTTTTGACGATATCACCAAAAAGAGGGATTTTAAGACTTAACTTATCGACCCCGTATTTAAAGACGGGCGAGCTCTTCATCAGATAGGTAAAACCTCCTATAAAAAGAACAAATATAATGCCTATTAATTGAAAGTTTGCCCCCATAAAGTCACCTATACCTATTACTAGATCCGTAATAGGGGGAAGGTCTTGTTTCATCTGCTTGAATATATCCGTGATACGGGGAACAACAACGGCGAACATAAAACTGATCGCGCCCAGAGCGACTAAGATCATAAAGCCCGGATAAAACAGGGCTGAGCCGACCTCTTTGTTAAGACGTTCTTGCTCCTTCATAAAGCGTGCAAGTTCAATAAGAACAACATCCATAACCCCGCGCTCTTCAGCAACCTTGATAGACTGCTTATAAAAATGCGGAAGCGTATAAGAGGTTTGAGCATCCAAAGCTGCATAAAAGCTCTTTCCCTCATCTAAGAAAGTAGCTACTGAAGAGAGAAAAAGTGCTGTTCTTTTATCATCTTTATACTGATTTGAAAGCAGCTTTATCGTGCTTACAATCGTCATACCTGAGCGTATATAAGCGGCTATTTCTCTCGAGAGGTTGATCAAAACCTTGTTTGAAATAGCCTTGGCACGCATGTTCTTAAAGCTTTGAAAAAAAGAGGGGCTCTCTTCACTTATACTCTCGTAAAGAACAGAGCGTGACTTTAGCTTTAGTTTCACTTCTTCCAAAGAAGAGGCTTCAATAGTACCCTTCTCTTTTTTTCCCTTATCGTTAAAACCCTTATATTTAAAAATCAATGCTCATTCCTTATCATATTTGCCACCTTTTGATACTGATCTTGTATCTGTGCTAAAGACTCATATTTTTCGACTTCTTCATATCCGGCCTTATAATATATATATTCACCCTTACTTTCCAAGACGATAGGTGATAGTGAATCATTCGCGTTCTTATGTAAGATAAAACAGGCCTGCCTGTAAGCATCATTCATATCATGCGGAGCAAACTCTTTTTCTGTGGCAAAGCCTTCTATATCTAATGTATAAGATTTAACACTACCCTTAGAAAAGAGATCCACCTCATCTTCTTCTTTCCACTCTCCATCCACCATAATCTTACATTTCCCGCAAGGCTTAAAACAGACAAGTTTTGCATCTACAAGAGGGTGGTTTTTACGAAGATATTGAGGAAGTGTTGTTAATGAAAAGGTATCCAGCTCTTTTTTAACAGGCGGATTAAATGAAGAAAGAGCCATGGCATAGACTATACCTATAATAACCACGACTATCATCAACTCCAGAAGTGAAAAGGCAGATCTCAGTCTCATCTTATATCCCTTAGTTTGTCGCATTATTTTCAACGCTGTTATTGTTTTTTGCAGGTTTTGCTTTTACAGTCGATAAGGCAGGAGGTATAATATCAAGATAAATATCATCAATTCCCTCTATCTTTAGATAAATGAGGTAATGTCCTTTTTTCTCATACAACTTAAAAAACTTCACCTCTTTGGCTATATCATTAAAACGAAAAATATTTTCTAGCGGATCTATATTTTCAAGAGGACTTTCTATACGTCTTAGGGTACTCTCATCCTTATAGACCTTATACCTAAGATATGGCTGGCTCATGGAATGAAGACTGTTACTGCTTTGAAAGACTAGTACATCATAATCTTTTCCCTTTTCCAGCCACTTCATTGATCTAGCATTAAGAAAATCCATATATAGAAGTTTTAATATATCTTCTCTTTTTTGCACCTGATTCGTTCTTTTTAAAAACTGCTGGTTTGAGCTTTGAAGTTGGGCGACGGACTGATATAAGAAGCTCATTATCAAAGACAAAAGGATAATAGAGATCATCAATTCTACGAGGGTAAAGGCTTTTTTCACGGTTTTATCATCCTAAACACAGAATAGTTCTCATGTTCCATCTGTATATTTTGTTGATAGACTTCTAGTTTAAATCCTTCAAACAAAGAAGTGATCTCACCGCTGTCTTCTTCTATATCTTTTGAGATATCTGAGGCATTGATACGTTCAACAAGGTCTAAACTGATCTTCACCTTGTGCTCTAGTCCTTGACGTATAGGACGGCTGTCTATATTAAAGGGCTTGACTAAGGTCTTAAAGCTTGTATTTTTTGTGACTTTTTCCAATTCTGATTCAAAAGCAGCCATTAAGACCCAATCAGAATGCTTGAACTTTTTTTGCATCTTATAACTCATCTGCGCACTGTTTTGGTGCATTTGCAAGACAGAAAGACCCACAACAGAGATAAGTATGGAAGCTACCATTACCTCAATCAGTGTAAAAGCATTTTTGTGGGTCTTTTGCCTTGTCACTTTTGCGTCCTACTTATGAGTTCTCATGAAGCCCTATTCTAATAGCCTCATCTAAAGACGTATCTCCTGCCATCAAGACCTCTCTTAGTTGCATAGGAATTGTTTTAAGACCCGCGCTCACACTGTACTTGCGAATATCAATCTCATTTGTACTTGTCTTAAGAAGCTCTCTTAACCCATCATCCATGATCAAGAGTTCACCCAAGGCCTCGCGTCCACTAAATCCGCTGTATCCGCATTTAGCACAGCCTAGAGGCTTATAAAGCACTACATCCTCGCTAAAACCATACTCTTTGCGATAAGACTCTGCCGTCTCATCTTCTTGCTTACAATCAGGACAGAGTTTTCTTACCAGTCTTTGAGCCAAGATCCCTAAAAGTGATGAGGAGATCAAAAAGGGTTCAATTCCCATATCTGAAAGACGCGTTAGAGTTGCCGCGGCTGAGTTAGTGTGCAGGGTCGAAAAAACCAAGTGGCCTGTTAAGGCTGCACGTACAGCGATTTGGGCTGTCTCTTCATCACGTATCTCACCAATCATAATCGTATCTGGATCTTGACGCAGTATAGAACGAAGAGCCGAGGCAAAGGTCAGTCCAACTTTTTCATTCACTTGTATCTGATTGATATTTGCAGCCTTATATTCTACGGGATCTTCAACAGTGATGATGTTTTTCTCAGGGGTCGCTACATACTGTAAAAAAGAGTGCAAGGTTGTCGTCTTACCTGAACCTGTCGGTCCTGTAACAAGAATGATACCGTGAGATGAATGAAGAACCTTCTCAAAACGATTAACCATAGACTCGTTAAAGCCTAGCTCAACAAGAGGAGGGATCTGATCGCCCTGCATCAAAATACGCATAACAACACGTTCACCGTAAAAGGTAGGCAATACAGAAACACGGACATCAACATTCTCACCTGCAATACGAACCTGTGTACGTCCATCTTGAGGAAGACGTTTCTCAGAAATATCAAGGTTTGAGACAACCTTAATACGGCTGATAACAAGATCAATCACCTTTCTCTCCATATCAGCATTCTTATACAGTACACCATCGCTTCTAAAACGCACTTCACCCTTAGATTCGCGTGTCTCTATATGAATATCACTCACTTTTTTCTTAATAGCTTGATAAAAAAGTGCATTTACAAACTTAATAATAGGGGCTGACTCTTCTGAGGTAAGAATATCGCTTGAGGTTCTTAGAAACTCTTCTAAAGAAAGTTCTTCCTCATTTATCTCATCCTCATGCTTCTCATCTTTCATAGAAGCGATCTCTCTGTCTGTCCTTGTCTCTAAGTACTTATTATAAAGTCTCTCATAAGAGACTTCATCCAAGATCACCACCTGAGCATCAAGGCTCAGTTTATTTAAATAATTGGTGCTCTCAACAAGTTTATGCTCACTTAGGGCCACCACAAGCTGTTCATCAAGTTTTGTAAAAAGAAGCTGATTTTTCAAGGCAATATCAAAGTCTATCCCCTCTACTTCTGCCATAGGCAGGTTTGTGTCATGGTAATACTCGTGTAAGATCATAATCCGGCCTTAGGCTTGCTTGAGTTCATCCTCTTACTCTTCTTCCGTGCCATCACGTAATCTATCATACGCATCTTCTTCTATCTTTTTGAATACCTCTAGGTTATATTGGTCTTGTATCTTACCTAAGATACCAAGGTTTTCTTGAAGAGTAGAGAGGCTTGCACTGTTAGTGACCACATAAGGCGTGATAACGATAGCCATAGACTGATTTCTTACCGTATCCTCATTATGCGTAAAAAGTGCACCCAGTATAGGAATAGCACTTAAAAAAGGGATTCGACTTTCAGAAGTGGTCGTCTGATCTTTGGAAAGCCCTCCAATGACTATCGTTTCACCATGAGAAAGAATGATCTGCGTTGTCACCTCTTGCTTGACAGTCTCAGGTTGACCATTACTATCAGTACCCGTAACATCTTCTAAGACCGCTGTAACTTCCAAGGTCACCTTGTCGCCAGAAGAGACCCGGGGTTTTACCTTCAGGGTCAGACCGACATCTTCTCTTTGAAATGAACTCGACAGAGCTGCAGTTGAGTCAGAAGATGCATTACTTAATGTCCCTGTTTGAAAAGAGAGGGTTCTACCAACATAAATAGAAGACTCCATATTGTTTACACAGAGTATTGAGGGTTCAGAAATGGTTTTAGAGACCCCGTTTGTCTGTAAAAAATCCAGAGCAGCACCAATTGCAAGTCCCTTGCTTAAAGGTCCTAGACTATCACTAATCTTGCCTAAAATCAGCGGATCAACCGGGGCAACAGAGGCACCGCCAAAATTACCGGCAAGTGTATATAAGCCGCTAGAGTTTGCCACTCCTCCGTCAAGTCCGTATTTTAAACCCAAAGTCTCGGTATCTTGATTATTAAAGTCCATGATTCTGGCCTTCACATAGACCTGATACTTCTCTCTGTCTAGGACTTCAACAACCCTCATCAAAGACTTTACTGACACTTCAGGCCCGATAAGGATAATCGAGTTGATCTCTTCGTTTAATGAGATATCCGGTTTCAATGTCGGGTCTGCATAGTTCTTTTTTGTAATCACTTGTTCAAGTGTTTTCATCACATTAGCCGCACTGGAGTTCTTAAGAGCGATGATCTCTACGCCTTCTGAGTTACTTTGATCACCAGAGTCCAAACGCTTGATATAATTTTCAAGCTTTTTGATATTACTCTCTTTTCCAATGAGTACGAGTGAGTTTAAGTCTGTGTTTTGCATGACCTTAACCACTTCACTGGGAACGGTCTGGTTGAAAACCGTCTTGGAAATTTCAGATATTTCTTGATAGACCGTCGTGATCTTTGCATTTATAATAGGAATTATCTTCACTTCAAAGCTACGTTCACGTTGGATCTCGCGAACCACTTTTTTTACCGTCTCAACATTTCTTGGATAATCACTAAGAAGCATCACACCGCTGTTTTTAAGCGTTACCAATTTGGCTGATTTTGAGATAAGGTGACGTATCTTTGCCGCTACTTGATCAACATTCTCACCCTTTACCTGTATAGACTGGGTTATCATTGTTTGATGATCCCCTATCTTTCCCAACGTACCGACAACCTTTAGGTTATACTTTGAAGCTTCCGCGCTTCTCACGATCTGCAGGAATTCTCCGTTTTCTACAAGAGTGAAGCCCTTAGACTCTAAGATAGAGATGAATATATTTGTAATATCAGATTTTTTAACAGGTGCGGCTGAATAAAACTCCACCTTTCCGGCTAAGGGTTGTGTTAAAAGAATATTTTTTTTAAGGATTTTAGACATCAGGTCAACAAATTCTGTAATGCTTAAGTCCTTGAAATTTATCGAGACCTCTTCATCCATATTAGGCTTTGCATAAGCACCCGTTCCCAACATTAGTATAATTAAATATACTTTCAAATAAGAGGTGGTGGTCTGCACAGCAGATAATTGTCTAAAAAATTTCATATTCTAACTCCATTGGTATATTAGCTCGTAAAATCGTCAATTTCAAGGCATTTGCACTTTTTAGTTCTTGATAAGCATTAAAGGCCTGTGCATTGTTTTTAAGCTCTTTATTATTAATTGATTGAATCACATCACCTACCCTAAGACCAAGGGCTTCAAAGGCCGTTCCTCTTCGTACAAAACTGACTTGAAAACCATCGGCTATACCGCTGGAAAAATGTTGTTTCAAGCCAATATTTTTCCAGATCTCCGTTGGATTTGCCATAGCTTTTCTCACTTCTTTTGATGAGATACGGCGTACAGGTTCTTCAACTGGGCCTTTGCGCACACTCTTCCAGCGTGAAGTTTCTTTTGGTTTAGAGATATAGAGTCTGTAGGGTTTATAGTTTCTCTCAAAAATTACATACTCACTATAAACTTTTTTGAGTTTATATCCCTCAAAAGTCTCACCAATAGAGACAGTCTTGCTCTTCTCTTTTTTTGCCTTGGGTGCAACAACAATAATACTCTCTTCACCCATCAAATAAATCGCTTTTAGTACAATAGAATCTATGGATAAAGAGTCCGCCCCGTCAACTGTTCTAACATCTGAGGCCTTAAGTCTAAAACCATCAATACTATAACGCATATAAGGCATAACAAATTCTGATTTAAGGCTGCTTTGTATGCCCTCTTTAGGAAGAAATAACAGTAATGCCAAGCCGATCAGCTTCGCTATAAAAACCATAATCAAAAACGATACGAGATAAGATAGAAAAAGTTTACTATTAAAATTTATAGTCATAAATATAACCTCCCTCTTCCTTAGTTAGTTTACTAAGTAACGCGCCGTACTTTTTTTCACTTTTAGCATCAAGGCGAAGATGAAGAGTAAGCACTCTATCCAGCAGGTCTATATCTCCATACACACGGCTCTCGCCGCTCTCACCTTTTAGCTTGATTATCATAGGGTCATAAATAAAGTGTTCCAGACGTAGACTCTTGATCTCCTGAGGCAAAAAATCTGAAAAACCTTCGTTAACATGGATATTATCAAAACTAAGAACATTATATAAGACCAAAAATGAAAGTTCTATATTTTTGACCTCGGCTAGAGCAAGGTTCTCAAACAGAAGATTGGCATTACTAAGTTCTAATGAATATCCCTTGTCCATAACATCCTCATCAGATATATATATGTTTTTTTCTTTCATCAATACTTCTGCCGCGTAATAGAGGTTTATCTTCGGTAAGAAGACAATTATCAGAGCAAGCATGAGAAGTAAATATATAAAA
>CBFDAB010000095.1:0-8387 GCA_965602745.1 uncultured Campylobacterales bacterium | reverse complement strand
CAAGTGATTAACAGTCACCTACTCTACCGCTGAGCTAATCCGGAATGTTGAAAGTTTCTTCTAATATTTCTATTAAGAGAACGAAATTATAGGGAAGTATTGCTTAATTTTCACTAAGTCTTTAAAAGACTTGTTTTATTCTTTTTCTCAAGAGGTTTTCAGAAGGAACAAAGAACTCAATATTGGAGATCTTTTTAACAGATACTCTCTTATTTTGAATGAGTTTTTGCAGTTTTGATATGGACTCTGTATCAAAAAGGAGATTTACGTCATCTTGGGTTAGAGGGCGCTTATCAAGGGTGTTTATTATCTCTTCATCTGTGTAGCTTGATGGCTTGGATTTGACATCTTTTCTTGAGGCTATGTGTATCGGCAGTTCAGGGCTGAAGAGATGAGAGATCTCATAGAGCCTGTCATAAGAGATACCTTCGATAGGATAGGCCGGAGGTCTGTCTATAGTCCCTAAATCGATACGTTCACACTTTACTTGTTGCAAGACTTTATTGATCGCTTTGATCTCTTCTTCAGTGTCATTGAGTGTTTTTACAAAAAGGACTTCAATAAAGAGTCGACCCTTGAACTCGTGCGAAAATGAGATGACGGATTGAACCAACTTTGACAGGTCTATATCTTCGTGAGGTCTGTCGATCTTTTGGAAGACATCCGGACTTACTGCGTCAAGTGAAAGTTTGACTTGGTCCAGCTTGAGAAGACTCTGATAGGTCTTTTCATTACTCAGGGTTGCTGAATTTGTAAGGATAAGCGTCTGTTTGTCTTCTTTTACCTTATCTATCTTTTCTATTAACTCATCCAGGTGAGGGTAGAGGCTTGGTTCACCGTTGGCAGTCAGGGTGATGACATCAGTGTTGGGATGCTCTTTGAGCGCAGCCGTCAGCTCTTGAATGATATCATCAGGGCTGTAGGCCTGCGCATAGGCATTAATAGTGGCTGCCGGAGCAAGTTCGCAATACAGACAGTCAAAATTACACTGCTTTGTGTTGGGAGAGAGGTCTATGCCTAAAGAGGTGCCAAAACGGCGTGATGCAACGGGGCCAAATATAAATTTCATATGACATCCTAGCCTATCAATATTTAAAGTCACGTATAATGATAGGTAAAGCCTTACACTCCAATAGCTCAGTTTGACCGGTTTACACAGAAAGTATAAATTTAATAAGCAATACGGTGCGAAGTCATCTTTTTTGGTTTACAACACCGCGCGAGACGATTGAGTATAAGATGCCGGATGAAACAAATGCCTGTTTTTCTGTCATACTAAAGACAGAAAGATGAGCACGCTTCAAAAAGAGCTAGAGGCTTGGGGCATGGTCTGTTGAGTTGAGATTTCAAAGAGAGTTACTTGACTCATTAAGACCAGCAGGTTTATTTCTTACGACTTAGGTACTTAAAGAGTGTCCTATACAGTTTGTCAAACTCGATAGGCTTGGCCAAATGCTCATCCATACCAGAGTCTAATGATTTTTGAATATCTTCTTGCATGACATTGGCACTTAGGGCAATAATAGGAGTCTTTGAATCGACTGACCTGATGGCTTGAGCAGCCTCATACCCATTCATATTTGGCATTTGAATATCCATGAGTACTATGTCATACGGCTTCTGCTTAAACATCTCAACTGCGATCTTTCCATCTAGTGCAAAATCTATCTCTAATTTCGTCTCTTCTAGAGCCATTCTAATGACCATCTGATTCATTGCATGGTCTTCGGCTACCAGGATATGGGCATCCTCAATAGTATTGAGTTTTTCTATTAGGGTATCAATATCCTCAATATCCTCTTTGCCTGATTTATCTATGTCTGATGCGACTTCCAATGGAAGTACAAAAGTAAAGGTACTACCTACGCCATACTCACTTTCAATCCAGATTTTTCCGCCCATCATCTCTACAAGGTTTTTGGTGATAGCCAAGCCAAGACCCGTTCCCCCATACTTTCTACTTGTACTCATATCAGCTTGTGCAAACTCGTTAAAGAGTTTTTTTATATCTTCTTCTTTTAGTCCGATACCCGTGTCTTTAACCTCAAACTGGATAAGCTTGTCATCTGTCTCTTTGATACGTAAGTGGACGCCTCCGCTTGAGGTGAATTTTATAGCATTTGTCAGTAGATTGGTAAGTATCTGAGAAATCCTTAGTGAATCCCCTAGATAGTCAAAGTTTGACATGTCTGTATAGTCTACGTCAAATGTGATACCCTGCTCAGCTATTTTGCTTGCAAGCATACCTTCTATATTTTCCACAGCCTCTTTCAGATCAAAGGGTGCCCTTTCAACCGTCATCTTCCCGGACTCAATTTTGGAGATATCTAGGATATCATTAATCACGCCAAGCAAGATATTGGAAGCAGATTTAATCTTTGACAGCAACTCTTTTTGCTGTTCATCCAGGTCTGTCTTAAGCGCCATGTAGGTCAGACCGATTATCCCGTTGAGGGGTGTTCTGATCTCATGTGACATATTAGAGAGGAACATGCTTTTAACCTCAAGAGCTTCCTGTGTTTTTGTTTTTTCGGCTTCGAGTGCTTTTTGATTGGTGATGTCTTCGCGATAAGCGCTATAACCGGTGATCTCTCCATGCTCATCAAGTTCGGGTCTTATAGATACCTTTGCCCAGTAATAGTTTCCGTCTCTTTTTTTATTTTTTAAGACACCGGTCCACGTCTTTTTGGATGTGATAGTCTTCCACATATCATTGAAAAGAGAGTCTTTGGTATCCTTATGTCTGAATATCGCATGTGTTCTGCCTATAAGTTCATCTCGTGTGTATCCACTGAGACTTTCCAAAGCTGTACTTATATAAGTGATCCTCCCTTCAGCATCCGTTTTGGAAAATATGACATGTTTGTCCAAAATCTCATTTATATTTTTTATCTCAAGGTCTTTTTTGATATTGCTTAGAACCCCACGATACCAATAAAATGTGACTGCCGAGATAAAAAAGAGAATAAAGCTCAGAATCAGAGTAGAAAAAAGAACTCTCTCTTGAAAAGTCTCTTCTCTCTTATGTAGGTTTGATTCCAATATATCCATATATTTGTTGTTCAGCTGATAGGAGAGGTCCAGTAAGTTGTCATAAGAGTGTTTGTGCTCATGTATAGTATGACTAAGTTGACTTGAAGCTGCTAAGGAAGCCATATCTTCAGACAGGTGTTTCACCTCGGTAGAGATTTTGTTGATTAAAGGGCTTAACTCTCTTGTGTCCTCATAAGATTGTAAGATTTCAATGATCTCGGATATCTCTTCCACGCTAAGATCCACGAGCTTGTTTTGTTCAGTATAGAGACCCTTTTTAAAATCACTCAGTCTGCCTCTTGCTGTGAACTCATTGACTATATTGTTCACGGTGAGCAGGCTGATAAGATATTCTGGCATATAGTGTGTTGTCAGTGTGCCTAAGAAGTAAATTTTACGATCTATTTCAAATAAGAGTTTAGATACATCGCCAACTCTGTAGTTCTCATGATTAAGATAGTCTAGAAATTCGTAAAAATCTGCCGTGGTGAATTTTGACTTTTCAATATATTGCAGCTTTGCATACAAGGTCTCGGTTTGAAACTGTGGATATTTCTGTCCTAGTTTATAGATGGTATTGATATCATCAAGCATCTTTTTACGTGCATTTAAGAGCTTGATGCGATCATCTTCCACATCAAGAGCACCTGTATATAAAGCAGTACTAAGACTGAGATTGTAAATCCCCTTAAGGTACTCAAGACCATTCAGTTGACTCTGTGTTAATGCCACCTTTTTTTTATACTCTTTGGTGATATTCATGTATAGGGCAAGGATTGAAGCGGTGATAATGATATAAGCCAGTAAAAATCGCAATAAAATATTCATGCCACTATCATACCATGAGTTTTACAAATATCTGTTTATTGTCTGTAAGCCGTACTGCTTTATAAAGTGGGGCTGATAGGGGTATATGAAGGCTTCAGTTAGATAAATATATTTAGAGAAATACTTTTTAAAGAGAGCAGCGTTTTACCAAATAAGTTCAACGCTTCATCATCTCATGCATGGTATCAGGAAGATACTTGCATTTTATTTTCTACTGACTCTTTGACATTCACTTACGAAGTGTTTTGCGTTGGCAACAGGGACATCAGGTAAGATGCCGTGTCCAAGGTTGAAGATGTGACGTGATGTTCCCATCACTTTTTGGATATCTTCTACGCCCTTAGTCGTCTCTTCTTGAGAGTAGAGTCTACACGGCTCCATATTTCCTTGAAGCACGTACTTGTCGCCTAACTTCTCTTTTGCAAGTTCCATTGGTGTTGCCCAATCCACACCAAATACATCAAAGTTTCCATAAACCTTATCCAGGAATGACGGTATACCTTTAGGGAACATAATAATAGGAATATTTGGGTACTTGCTTTTTAGGTAGTCAGAGATCTCAACCATATATTTCCATGAAAACTCATCATATTTTGAAGGCTCAATCGCTGCTGCCCATGAGTCAAAGATCTGAACAACGTCAATACCGGCTTCGATCTGTTTTTCCATATACAGTTTTACAACTTCAGTGACCTTTGCAAGGATCTTGTGCAATAGAGTAGGGTTTGAATACATCATCTTCTTACAGATATTATATGTCTTAGTACCTTGACCTTCTATCATGTAAGTAGCAAGGGTCCAAGGTGCACCTGTGAAACCGATAAGTGCCTTGTCGTCTGCTAACTCTTGCTTGATTAGTTTGATAGTGTCAAAAACATAAGTCAGCTTTGATGCTGCCTCGTCTCCGCCGATAAGTCTGTCTATGTCTGCATCACAGGTAATAGGGTCATTAAATTTAGGACCTTCGCCTTTGATAAACTCTAAGTCCATTCCCATCTCATCAGGGATAACCAGGATGTCAGAAAATAAAATAGCCGCGTCAACACCGACGATATCTATAGGCTGAAGTGTGACTTCACATGCTTTTTTTGGATCATGACACAGATTTAAAAAGTTGCCTGCCTCTGCACGAACGGCCATGTACTCTGGTAGGTAACGTCCTGCTTGACGCATCATCCATACTGGTGTGTAAGGTGTCTCTTTGCCTAGACAGGCATCTACAAAAATTTTGTTGGACATTAGTGGTCCCCTTTATGTAAAAAGTATAATGCAACTGCAAGCAGTAGAATTGAAGCTGAGAAGTAAAGCATCTCAAGAGCTCCATTATAATCCGTATGCAGTACACGCTGAAAAAAGTTAACAACAAGAACCATAACAATAACTTTGGCAATTTTGTCTTTTAGCTGGTCTAATGAATGGATCTGAAGGACTTTAGATCCGCCTTCTATTTCAGCGGCATCGATCTTAGAGATAAAGAGTTCATATACACCAAAAGAGAAAATAAGTAGAACAATAGCAATAAGGTAAAGGTCAATTGCTCCGATGATAGCAGCAACTACATCCTCATGAAGATGTTCAGGGTGGGCATGATGAAAGATCATATCAAAGATCAAGACCATAACATTCCATACATCTAAACTGGCAACAAGGAACAGTATTATTGCGCCAAAAAGACTGAAGATGACGGCAAACATCGTAAATAGACGTGAACTCCAAAGGGCATTCTCAAAAAATCTTTCAAACATTTTCTATTCTCCCTGCATCTCTACCCATTTTTGGGCGATTCTTACGGCATTGGTCGCAGCACCGACACGAAGGTTATCTGCAACGATGAACATATGAAGTACATTTTTTCTAAAAAGGTCGCTACGTATACGACCTACAAAGGTCTCATTTTTATCAACACAGGCTGCCGGCATCGGATATTCGTTCTCAGCCGGGTTGTCGATAATGATAATATTTGGTGCTTTGCTTAGAAGTTCTCTTGCCTCGTTTGCGTCAACGTCAGCATCAAAGGTAAGTGTTAGTGCCTCGGCGTGCCCGCGAAGTGTCGGAACACGTACACAGGTCGCAGATACTTCTATTTTTTTCTGAAGGATCTTGACGGTCTCGTTGACCATCTTCATCTCTTCTTTTGTATAGCCGTTTTCCATGAAGACATCGATCTGAGGAATGACGTTAAGCGCGATTTGGTGTGGGAAAGCCTTATGCTCAGATTCATCCAGTTTGAACTGGAAGAAGTCTTGCATCTGTGTGACGAGCTCTTGCATCGCTTCTTTGCCGCCGCCTGAGGTTGCTTGATAAGTAGAAACATCAACACGCTGAAGGTCATAGGCTTCATCAAGAGGCTTTAGCACCTGCACCATCTGGATAGTCGAACAGTTAGGATTTGCGATGATACCGCTTGTCTTCCATTCATTGATCTCTTCAGGATTTACTTCAGGCACAACCAAAGGTACATCCTCATCCATTCTAAAGTGACTTGTGTTGTCAATAACAACAGCGCCTGCTGCTGCTGCGAAAGGTGCATATTTTTCTGAGATAGAACCACCTGCAGAAAAGAGTGCAATCTCTATCTCTTCTTCTTTAAAAACTGTCTCTGTAAGTTCTTTAATGACAATAGAGTGTCCATTAAAATCAATAGTGTTCCCGGCAGAACGTTCACTTGCCAAAGGCACGATCTTGTTAAACGGAAAGTCGATCTCTTCGAAGATACGAAATATCTCTTCTCCAACAGCTCCGGTTGCGCCGACTACGGCTACATTATATTTTTTCAATCCCTATCCTTTCAATTTATATTGTTTAATCTTTTTTTCTAAAACAGTAGATGTCATACCCAATATTTTAGAACTCTCATCTAAGTCCCTCTCACATGAGCTCAAGACCTCTTCTATCAACTCTTTTTCCATATCTGAGATGGACTTCTCTTTTCCTAAAGTCGGTTCTCTCTTCTGACGACTGTCTAAGAAGAGATCATCTCTTGAGATGATATTACCTTCGCTTAAGATAGTTGCTCTTTCAATCACAGAAACAAGTTCTCTGATATTTCCCGGCCACATATAAGTTAAAAGAGCTTCTTCTGCCTCTGAATCAAAGCTTTTAAGCTCAAATCCGTATTTCTCACAATTATCCGAAAGCACCTTTGTCGAGATATCCAAGATCTCTTCTTGGCGCTGTCTTAAAGGAGGAATAGAGACAGGAATCGTATTTAAACGATAATAGAGGTCTTCTCTAAACTCTCCCTCATCAATGTTCTTATGTAAGTTTGCATTCGTTGCCGAGACAATACGAACATCTATCTTGATAGGTTTTTGAGAGCCAAGGCGCTGAACCTCTCTCTCTTGTAAAACACGAAGAAGTTTAGCTTGAAGCCCATAAGGCATCTCACCGATCTCATCCAAGAAAATCGTTCCTCCATCTGCGAGTTCAAAAAGGCCAGGTTTGGACTGATGGGCATCTGTAAAGGCGCCTTTTTCAAATCCGAAAAGTTCACTCTCTATCAGGTTCTCCGGAATCGCCGCCATATTGATAGCGATAAAGGCTTTGCTCTTTCGAGGTGAGGTTTGGTGAATAAACTTGGCAAAGACCTCTTTACCTACACCACTCTCACCGGTTAAAAGAATAGAAGCATCTGTCTTTGCTGCTTTTTCTGCCATTTTAACAACTTTTTCAAGAGCAGGTGATGAGGCTGCAAAGGCTGATGTAGAACACTGTTTTTTTGGCTTTTTACTTGTTTTTTTAACGACTTCTTGGATCTTATGCGAACGTTTTATGGCATCAATAAGGGTGTCGATCTCAAATGGCTTTAGTAAAAAATCTTTTACACCCAGTTGAATAGAGTCAATAGCCTTTTGCAAGGTCGCATTTCCCGTCATTATGATGACCTCGTATCTTCCCTTAAGCGTCTTGATAAACTCAATTCCATCCATACCGGGCATATTGATATCTGTGATGATAAGCTCAAAGCTCTCATCAAGTTTAGCAAGGGCATCTTTTGCATTTTTAAAAGATACAATTTCAAACTCTTTATAGTCTCCCATAGCTATTTCAAGGGATTTACGCATATTAATATCATCTTCAACGATTGCAATCTTCACGTAACTCCTTTGCCATGGGTATTTATAAGTGTTAAATAAGAAAAAGCATGGCTTGTCTGTGCCAGATCTTTGCTTATTTGGAAAACTAATTAATCTGTAATAAGTCGCGTGATTGTAGCGTAGTCATCATTAAAATCGACTGTTATATAGGTGGGAGGAATGCTTATACAGATGAGAGAAGAGCTTTTATAATTATGAAGTTTTTCATGTGAACGTGTATGAAGACCCTCTTTCATAAGAAAATTTATTATCTCATCTTTGTTCTTTTTTAGTATTGTTTCTATATCCGTGTCATTTCTAGAATATATAGAAAGTTGTTCAGATGGGTGGGCTATAAGCTCTTTCATAGCCCTTGTAAAGTGGTATGATTCAGAGATAACTACCGCATTTTTGACTTGTGCGCGATAGCTTAAGATGTAGGTTTGGGAT
>CBFDAB010000094.1:0-8455 GCA_965602745.1 uncultured Campylobacterales bacterium | reverse complement strand
GGGACAGTTTTCTTTGTGGGAATTGAGTTTATGAGTGTGAGTTACTTATTGAAGTGATTTAAAAAAGTTAAATTAGAAAATGGCAACAAGTCATCGACTTGTCCACCATTTTAATACGACTTTACACCTATTAAGGAGCTACAACAGTAACACCAGCATTACCTAGTTGAGTAGTAGTTTCAACTATGATAGCATCTTTTGCAGCAGTCAAATATGTATTAATGCCAGCAACTAAACCAACACCTACAACAACTAATAAAAGAGCAACTAAAACACCGCTCATCCCTTTTTGTGACTTTATTCGCTTAAATAAATTCTTTAACATTTTATTCCTTTTTTTGTTTGATATTAAAAATATTATACCTCTTTTAGGGGTATAAATCAAATTATATTTTCTTAGTATAATTATATGATTAGACTATAATTCTTCTGTATATTTCTTGGCAATCCATAAACTCTTTTCAAGCAGACGGCACTCTTTCAAACAGTCTTCTTTTACCTTTAACCAGGGACTTCCCTTGATATCTTCTTCTCTTTCAACAGTGAAGATATGACCCTTGATCCATACATCACTGCGTCTTCCGTCTACGGGTTTTTCACGTAAAAATATCTTCTCTGCTGAGACCATATGTTTTTTGTCCATCTCCGGCTTATTATTCATCTTAGGTCTATCAATCTCATCTGTAACGGCAATAATCTCTTCGTCTTGCTTAATCATTTTAATTACTGTGTCAGCTGAAGGCTCAGTATTGAGAGCTTTACTTTTTTCTACTGTTTTTATCTCAACTGGAACAGTAGCAACCACTTCGTCTTCCTTAATCATTTCAATAACTGTCTCATTTGAAGGCTCAGTACTGAGAACTGGCCTCTCTTCCACTGTTTTTATCTCATCTGTAAGGATCTCTTTTTTTTGTATATCTTCTTCTTTATCCAAATCCTGAGAGACTACTTCCATATTGACAACTTCAACAGTTACATCATCATCTAAAAAAATCTCTTTTCCAAGCCTTGATTCATCTCTGTTTTCTTCTTCTGTTTCAATAATGATCTTATCTTTAGTCAGATCTATCATTGGTTCATCCGCCTGGGAGAGTGTAGAGGTGTCAGTTTTGCGTAACAGTGTATGATCCTCGATCACAACAAGAGGTTCGGACTTAGAGGGGTTCATATCCAATATGTTCTTGTGAAGTTCACTGTTAGTGCTTTTATACTCTTTATAAAAACTTCTGTCATCAAGATCTTCATTAGCATCAACGATTTCAGGCACTAGAAAAAACAGGAGATCGTTCTCTTTTGCACTGCGGGTCGTACTTTTAAATAGTTCTCCGAGAATAGGTATATCCCCTAAAAAAGGTATCTTTTTTTCTTGATCGACCTCTTCTGCGTGAAGTCTTCCTCCCAAAGCGATAACCTGTCCCGATTTAGAAACGACATCTGTCTTTATATTTTTACTGACAAAAGAGGGGACAACGGTGAATTCACCCAGCTGTACGTCGTGTTCATGATTCGCATCAAACTCGCTGTCTTTGATCTCAACATCAATATGCATAAAACCATCTTTTTCCATAAAATAACTTGTTAATGTGAGGCGAAGTCCATACTCTTTTTCTGCAAGTTGAATCGTCGGGCCGCTGCCTGTGTTTTGAGTCAGACCGATAGGTATATAGACTTCTCCGCCGACATGAAAACTTGCATTTTTATCTTCTGTCGTGATAAGTACTGTGTCATCCAGGATCTTGGCTATCCCTTTTGTCTCCAAAAAGTTTAAGGTTCCTACGACTGAGTTCCCCGTTTGGGAGACAAAGTTTTTAGTATGGTCAAGTAAAAAACCGCTAAAGGTCACACCCGTCGCCGAGCTTGGATTAAGGTTAAGGTTTGTGTATTGATTAAAAAAGCCAAGACCAGTCACCCCTCCAAGCTCTTTTGCTTTTTGATTATTAACCTCTACAAGATAGAGTTTGGTACGCACCATCTTATTGACTTTTATCGTCTGAGTCAGATCCATCATTCTGGTCATCTCAATACCGGCATTTTCCAGCAGCTTGTATATGCGCTTTTTCTCATGCGGATCTTTGAACTCCCCTGAAATCACAGTAGAGCCGTCACCTACTCTGTTAATGCTTAGATTAGGTTCGATTATATTGATCATCTTTTGGATAAAACCGAGATTTTGATTAACATAAACATGGTAATTTTGAATACTCTTATCCTTATACATGATAAGAATAGAGGTATTCCCGCTTTTTTTACCAAAAAGCTTCAATGTCGTTTTGGCATCAGATGCCGAACCTAAAAGTGAGACATTGAGTATATCCTTGTTTCCGATAATAAGCTTTTTCACCTTCTTTTCAAGGGCCAGTACATTATATTCATTTTCAAAGACAACGATGTCTTCAGCTAAAAGACTCAGACATAGAGCAAGCAATAATATTATTTTTTTCATTTTCTCTCTTTTATATACATTCTAAAGTAGCCGTTAGGTTTTGATCATGGTAAGAGTATGTCAACATACTCGTGGACAGTGTTTTATTTAGATACGGACCGTTATGCGTGTACTGCACATATAGATTGATCTGATCAAAGGGAGCATCATTTGCAGATGTTTTGACACCAAGTGTCGTACCGTTTGGACAGAGGTTTTTACTGTTTACCGGATCCAGCAGAGTCAGTGTCGTATTTGCATCACCAAAGTCTCTGGCATCTGTTATTCCGTTAGCATAATCAGAACCTAAGTTTGCTATTATCTTCAACCTATAGTCTGCTTGCATAACCGTCCAGTAATCTAAAAGAAGGGTGACAATAAAGGCCATAGTCGGAAGTACGACTAAGAGCAAGGCCATGATCTGAGCCAGACCAATGCCCCTACGCCAGCCTTGTCTAGTCTTCATAAGAGATACTCACATGTTCTCTGACTTTGGCTCTTACTCTTGAAACACTTCTTTTAGCATCAACCATCATACGCTTTTTCTCTGTTTGAATTTTTTTATCTATCGTGTCTGAACATCTCACCATCCATAAATGGCCTCTGTTTTCTTTTGTCGCATAAACACGTTGAGAGTTCAGCTCCTGAGTCCTGTAATACATGGGAAAAAAGTTCTTGATATCTGTAGGTGACATCTCAAGAATAACGGTATCAGCCACATCCCTTGTGACCTTCTTACTCTTTTCATCATAAGACTGCATTATCATCTTGTTAATCAGTTTGGCATTGCTTGCAAAAGAGCGTATGCGAAGATGTAGGGCGATATATTTTGTTGTAAACTTGTACTCATTCTTTTTACTCTTCTTAGGATAAACAGAGACGATATCGATGAAGTCGCCTTCTTTTAAGGAGTGATCAAGATTTTTAAATACCGATAATGAAATTGAGATGCTATCAGAGCTGAGAAGTTTTACCTTTTCCTTCTCTTCTGCCACAGCTACTGTTTTCTTAGCAAGAGACTTCGTCTCAGGTTTGATAAGTGAGAGTTTTTCCGGGCGGAAAGGTTCGTTCAAAAATATATCGACTCTCGCATATCTACCGATTATCTCTTCCTCAGTCAAAGGAGTAAACGTGATATAAGACTTTGGCAAAGAGCTTATAGTGACTGCTTCTGCAGTGATCATCTCGCCTTTATGCAAAGACTTTTTCGTGACATATATTTCAACCTGATCTTGTGCATATCTGCTTAACTTATTTTGCTTGGAATACAGTAGCAGTGCAACTGATGATGTGAACAATATCAGTGCAAGCATAATCCCTACTACAATTTTCATCTTCTTTTGTTTCATATATAATTCTCCTTTTTTAAAATCCCGGCATCAGAGCATCTGCTGCCATTGGAAATACGATCATCGCGATCACTGCGGGCAATATAAAGACGAACATAGTAAAGGTCATACTGATGTTCATCGTAGCCGCACGTTTTTCAATATCTAATATCTCAGCTGCCTTGATCTCCTCAGACTGATTTTCAAAGATCGTTTTCACTCCGATACCCGTCTCTTCAGAAAGCTTCATAAAACCTACTATCGTTCCTATTGCCTCCGAGCCTGTGCGTTTGACCAGATTGCCGTAGGCTACATCACTGCTATAAGTGATCATCTCATTTTTAAAACGTCTTGACTCATCCAAGAGATCTTTCTTAAGCACAGAAGTCCCTTCAACTGTAACCTTGTCAATGGCATTATTCAGACCCCCGCCGCCTTCTAGGATAATGATAAGAAGATCAATAAAGATTGCAAGATCATTCTCAATACGTTTAATCCTGGCCTTAATCTGCTCTTCAAGATAGATAAAGGGCGTTAAAGATGCTATAGAGATGGAGATAATACTAAGACCTATGGCCTTCATCCCTTCAAGATCTAAGATAAAGATCAAAGCCGATAAAGCAAGGCCTGCGCCTATACTTGCTGCAACGATTTCAGTGAACTGTCTTTGACTCAGACCTGCACGCACAAGCTTTAATTTGAACTCTGCCTTTTTCTTGCTCTCGTTTTGAGAAAGCAAGGCCGTATCATCCTTGAAAAAGATCTTATTTATCCACTGCTCATGTTTATACTTTAGATATACATACCATGAGAGAAGAGATATGATCATCAAAAGTGAGATTATGATTAGGCCTGAAGCGATGATATCAATCATTTATCTACCTTTGTGATCATTTTGTTAACAATCAAACCAATAAAGACCCACATAGCTATGCCTAAAAGCTGAAAACGTCCATATTCTGATGTCATGTAATATTGATGCAGTTTTCCGTCAAAGTTTCCGTCTAGAGAAAAGTACAGAAAGATAGCGATACCGGCAACAACATAGGAGCCAAAAGAGGCTTCTCGTGTTACAACATCTACTTTTTCCTGCATCTTTTTTCTGTATTTGACAGTCCCTTCCACTTTTTCAAGCGTCTTTGAGAACTGTCCGCCGCTTGCACGTCCTATCTTCACGGCCAGAGCAAATATCAGAAGTTCTTTTGAATAAATATGTTTATTAAGATGCGCAAAGGATTCTACTTCTCCTATTGTGTTTTTCTCTTGAAAAAATTTTTCAAATATCTGTTTAAACATATGTGAACTTGAAACAGATATAGACTTAAACATTGCCTGCTCAAACCCGATTCCGTTTTTCATCATCTTTACTAAAACAGAGATACTGATAGCCAATGCTCTGTTAAACTCTTTTGTCCTCTTCCTAGTCATTGCCTGCAAGATCATAAAAAAGATCAAAGCACCAAAGGGAAGACCAATAATATAACCACTGTAGTGCTGTAAAAAGAGCGCAAACAGCGTACCAATGAAAAGCACAAATAGTACAAATATCAGGAAGAATAGATATACAGAAAAACGCAAGCCTGCCAGCTTCATGCGAGAACTGATCTTATCCGTAAAAGACTGAGACTTTTTCTGCTTCTTCTCTTCTAAAAGTTCTAACTGCTCATTCTCGTTGTAAGATATCATCTGTTTAATATAGCTTATATGACGTGATCTGGCATACTCCCAAAATACAAGGTATATAAGTCCTGCCACGCTGAAACTGATAATGAACAATAATAAGGTCTGTGTCTGTAATTCAGTCATTATTGTAAATTTGGCCATCTTTCAAGAATATTTTTACCATCACTATATGAGGACTGGATGATCTCTGACATATAATGTTCCTTCCAGCCGCATATACGTTTAGGCTGAAAACCTTTCAACTCATTTCTGAGCATATCTTTACTTACAACAAATTCATCATCAAAGATCCGATTGTCAATCTGCACACCATTTTGTATCATCTTTAAAGAGGCCCGAGAAGAAGCAGATATCGCTTTAAACGTTCCACTTGAGTCCATAGGGCCATTACTGTTTGTACTTCTTTGAAATTCAAACAGATCAAGCATAGAGACAACGCCGTTTTCTTCTATACGTCGTTCAGGTTCAGATATCTTTACAAGACGGCGCCGGCCGTCAGGAAAACGTACCAACTGAATGATCAGATCAACTGCTGAGACGATTTGAGATCGTACAAAGGTCATATTCGCTGTCGGACGTGCTTCTAAAAACATATTTTCAATACGCACTATCGCTTCTTTCGTGTCATCTGCGTGTATAGTTGTCATTGAACCGGGATGGCCTGTATTCATCGCATTTAGCATCGTGACGATCTCAGGCCCCCTGCACTCCCCAACTATAATACGTCTTGGACTTGAACGTAGCGCCGTACGAAGCAGACTCTCTATACTGATAGCTCCCGCACCCTCTTCATTTGGCGGGCGGGCTTCAAATGAACGGATTGAATGACAAGGCATCTGAGGCTTCATCTCTTTTGTATCTTCAATCGTTAAAAGCTGATCACCTTCATCAATAAAGCGAGTAATTGAGTTTAAAAAAGTCGTTTTACCGCTTGAAGTACCTCCCGAGACAACAATATTAAGCTTACCGCGGATAGCCTTTATTAAGAAATATGCCATCTTCATATCAATCATCTGAGAATCAATAAGGCTTTCAAAAAGAAGAGGAATCTCTCTGAATTTTCTTATAGTTACATATGAGCCTAGATTTCCGTCTTTATCTATGTTGGCCGCGACCGGAGGGATCTGCACTTCCACCCGTGAACCGTCTAGGAGCTTAGATGAGGCTATAGGACTCGACTCATCTACCTTTCTGTTGGACTCTGACAGCATTCTGTTTATGATACGTCTCAGCTCTTCTTCACTTCTGAAACGAAAAGGGCTCTGTATCGTCTGCCCGTCATAGATCACATCAATGTAATCTTTTGTATTCACGATAATATCATTCAGTCCTGTTCCGGCCAGGCGTATAATCGTAGATATCGGCCCGTAATATAGAAGGTTGTCAATAATAAAATCAACATATTCATTTTTCAAAGAGCTTTTGGGCAGGCTGTATTCGGAGATATGTTTGGTAACAACCTCTCGGACCATCTTCTCCGTCAGCTGTGTTTTGATATTAAGCTTAACAATAAAATCATCATAAACCTTACATGCCAGTTGAAAGTACTCTTCATTTCTATACATCAAAGGAAAACAGAATTCAGAACAGAGGCTTTCATCTTCTGAAGTATCATATGAGCCTGGACGGATCTCAGAGTTTTTATCTAAACTCGTGTATCCGCTCATCTTCTCTTTTAAAGCCATTGTTTAACCTTCGACCATAAAGAGATATTTTTGTCTTTATTGATCTTATTGTTGACATACATCGCACTATCTTTTATAAAGAACTTTTCAGCAATGCTTTCAAGAGCTTTCATAAAGGGTGATTCGGGATATACGTCACAGACCAGCTTTGCTTCATTCCAGCACTCTCTTAGATGCAAGGCATCATTTGGTAAAGCGTAATGTACTTCAAACTGATGCTTCAAGCCCTTAGAAAGAATGGATTTTGCTTCTTCCTCCGTAACTGTACCGAAGGAGTCAGATCGGTTGGCCAATATATGCGTTTTAGCAAACCACCCGCTCTTGTCGATTATGTCAATATAGGTCTTTAGTATTGACATAGACGGAATACTAAACTCTGTAACAACAAAAATATTATCTGCTATCTCTTGAATATCTATCTCAAGTTCAACATCCTCAAACATACCGACATCGATCAAAATAAAATCGAACTTTTCCTTGATATAGTTGATAAAGTTTAAAAATCTTTGAATATTTTCAGGCTTTTCAAGGTCTTCTCTGTCTGTATGTCTTTGAATTCCTGGAACAAAATAGAGGTTATTGCTTAAACGTTCTAAACCGTTATCAAATAGTTCTTGCATCTCAAGGTTTTGTACCATGGCAATGTCAATGATCGTCTTGTTCGGTTGGATATATTCGAAAAAAAGATTTGAAACTGATTTGGTGTAGGCAAAGTCAAGAAAAAGCACATTTTTATCGGGATAGTTCTCTGCAATACTTTTGGCAAGGTTCATCGTGATAGTAGTTGTACCGACCCCTCCGCTGATACCGGTGAAGACGGAAACATTACTTTTTCCGCGTCTCTTTTTAATGATAGTCTGAGACTTTATTATCAACTCTTTGATCATATCCGGGTCACTCTGTGCCTCAGAAAAATATGAGTCCACTCCGATTTTTCCTGCTAACAAAGAGAACTCTATATCATCTTTTCCAAGAACTATCATATAGATATTATTGCTAAAATGGATAGAAGAGAGTGTTTCTATTTCGGCTAAGGTCTCTACCCTGTAGATAAGGACAATATCGCGCTTCTTACTCCCGGCATAAAAGTTAATAAACTCTTCAATAGTATCAAAGTTCTTTACATCAGCAAACTCATTTTTAAGTTCACTGAAACACTCTTTATCAAGGTTTGACACATAGGCTATAATCATCTGGTTTTGTCCTTAATTACTGGTGTTAATAAGCTTATAGCTCAGGCTGTTGGCTTTATCTTCTGTGCTTAGATCAACGAGTTTAAGATCTAGAAGAAGACCGCGCTTGGAAGCATTCGTGTAGTTCAATATCGTATACCCGTC
>CBFDAB010000093.1:0-8476 GCA_965602745.1 uncultured Campylobacterales bacterium | reverse complement strand
TCTGTAAATTTCAATATATTTTCTTTGTGATCAAACCTTCCAAGTATGACTTGGGCCGGTCTAGTTTGAAGGGGGTTTGTTTTTTAAATATTTCTAAGAATCGAAATATTTTTTATAAAAACGAAGTCAGTCATCGACCGAGGATGCTGAAGTTGGTGGAATTATACCATAAGTTTGATAAATATTATTTATAATTATAGTTTATCTGCAATGTTTTGCTAAAGAAACATCACTTCGTGACCGCTTTCGCTTGTTTTGATAAAAAACTGTTCAGCTGATTTGCGAACTCATGCGCATCTTTTTGTGAAAAGGCCTTTGGACCTCGCGTCATCTCTCCGCTTTCACGAATCTTTTCCATCAAGTTACGCATCGCAAGATACTGTTTGATATTGTCAACAGAATAAAGCTCTCCTCTGTGATCAATAGCATGGGCATTCTTTGAGATGACCCTGTCCGCAAGAGGAATATCTGCCGTTATCACAAGATCGCCCTCTTTTACCATCTCTACTATAAGGTGATCCGCTTCATCCGCACCCTGCTCTACTATGATGTATTCAACAAGTTTGGACTTTGTTCCAAGACTTATCTTTTTATTTGCAACAACAAAGGTCGGCAGAGAGAGCCTCTCAATTGAGCGAACCAAGATCGGTTTTAGAAGATTAGGAAAGGCATCGCCGTCAACATATAATGTCATTATTTATATACCTATAATAAGATGCAAAACTCTCATCTGTTTTTCGCATTATAACAAGCCTTTATAAAAACAGCTCATTATCAAAGAAGCACTTGACTTAAACCCTGTTCTTAGCCAATATTGCGCCGTTTTAATTTAAATAGATTTTAGCAATGCAAATGCTACTATTGTTGATTCACGTAGCGAAGCTCAATGTTTTGGAGCAAAAAAGTATAAACCGTACCCTCTTCACATTCTACAATCACGCTTTAAGATTTATTGTAAATCCTGGTATTTCACTATAGTGAATTTTTGATTAAGTATACTTCATTTAAGGTTTAAAAAATGGAAAAATGTATCAAAAGCACTGATATCTGCATAGGCAGAGACTGCAGAGAATTAGCTCTCAAGGGAAATTTTGAGTTATGCTGTCTTGAAGAGATAAAAGAAGAGAAAAAGCTTGTACAAAATGTCATCGATGTATATACGATTGTACCAGACATTAAATATTTTGTTTTTTTTCTCCTGTTTGCATCTGTTTGTGGGCCTCTATATATCCGCATAAATCTCTCATATATAGATTTTTTTTACAAACTTTACGACAATACCCCTATCTCTGATTAAATAAGAGCTACCATTCTTTAATGGTAGTTCTTATTTTGTTACATATAATATCTATTTTAAAATTTATCACAATTTTTTGACACTCTTGTAAGAATTCTAATATACAATCATTTAAATATAATAAACTATAATTGAGAAAAATGAGAACATGTATAAATAGTACTAATAAATGTATAGGTAGAGACTGTAGAGAATTTGCGATAAAGGGTAATACTGAATTATGCTGTCTTGAAGAGATAAAAGAAGAAAAAGAGATTGTCCAGAGTATCATTGACACCATAGATGATTGTACACGAGGCAAAGAGAGTCTGCTAAAGATCAGTTCCAAACTTTCTTATGGGGCAAATGTTATAAATAATAATGGGGAAGATGAGCTTATAGAAATACTTCCTCTTATCAAACGTTTTTCACTTTTGGTTTATGAGTTTCGCGAAAAGATACTGCAAGACCCTAGTATTGTAGATCTTACCTGCTCTTTTAATAATGAGATAAAAGGATGGTTCTCTTACACGTTTTTAGCAGATATCTATCCGAACCAATACCCGATACAAAGGCAGTCCATTGTCTCTGATATGAACACTATAGAGATGGCATTGGGTGTATGTATGCTCGAAGAGTATTTCGATGAGAGTGATCTGGATGATCTCTTTTTCTAGGCAAGAACCCAGACATCAAACCTTTTGCCTTTGATATTTCCTCTTTGTAACTGCTTATGCGCCTGATCTATCTTGCTTCTGTCAATGGCGACGTAGGCCTGTCTGTCATAAATATCGATCTTTCCGATGTACTTTGCTTCAATCCCGACATCACCGGTCAAAGCTCCAAGAAGATCTCCCGGACGGATCTTGTCTTTTTTTCCGCCTTCTATTACAAGCGTCACATTTGGCGGCTTAAGAGTGAAGCTATCGGCCTTGGGCAGGGTCTGAACATCTTCAAAAACGCGGGTATTATTTTGATAAAAATCCGCCTCTCTTGAGTCCTCTTCGCTAAAAAGAGTAAAGGCCAGACCAGACTCTCCGGCCCTTCCTGTTCGTCCTATTCTGTGAGTATAGGTTGCTTCATCTTTTGGAAGATCATAATTTACTACCATAGCCAGTTCTTTGATATCCAGACCCCGCGCTGCCACGTCGGTTGCGACCAGTACAGAACAGCTTCGATTGGAAAACTGAACCAAGACATCATTTCGCTGATGCTGTTCCAGATCACCATGGATGGCCAGGGCATCAATACCATCATCACGAAGATGCGCAGCTATATCTTGCGTTTCCAGCTTTGTGTTACAAAAGACTATGGTCGTCTCAGGTTTATGATGGGCAAGTATATTGGTCAGTGTTGCCAATTTTGCATCTCTAGAGACTTCATAAAAAACTTCAGCAATACTATTTGCATTTTCTGTTGCAATCGTTTGAATGTTGATTGCATCTTTTTGAATCGACGAACTAAGTCCCATTATCTGATCAGGATAGGTCGCTGAGAACAGAAGGGTCTGACGATCACTTGGAGCATGAGAAATAACATTGTCTATCTCTTCGATAAAGCCCATATCCAACATCCTGTCTGCCTCATCAAGTACCAAAGTGTCTAAGGCTTCCAGAGATAAAGAGCCCTTAGTCAAGTGGGCCAAGATACGTCCGGGTGTTCCGACTAAAATATGCGCTCCATGACGAAGGGAACCTAACTGCGGCCCAAAAGGCATACCGCCGCAAAGGGTCAGTATCTTGATATTATGTGTTCCTCTTGCCAGACGGCGAAGCTCTTTGGCTACCTGGTCAGCCAACTCTCTCGTCGGACAGAGAATAAGAGACTGAACCTTGAATTTTTTCACATCAAGTTTATGCAGAAGACCGATTCCAAAAGCTGCCGTTTTTCCGCTTCCCGTCTTTGCCTGAGCAATAACATCCCGGCCATTTAAGATCTCCGGCAAGCTCTCTGCCTGAACAGGAGTCATCTCAGCAAAACCAAGCTCGCTTATATTATGTAGCATCTCTTCAGATAAGTTAAGAGTCGAAAAGTTTGTAGTACTCATAGTAGGCTTCTTATGATATTCCATATAGAGGAATTTAGATATGAAAGTATAACCTTACTCACCTAGAAAAGCTTTGAAACATTAAATATTAAACAAAAAGCAGATATCATTACATTACTATTTTCAAGGAATATTATTTGACTTTCAATCAGTTTAAAATGGCTATTTATGCTACTTGTCTTACTAATTATTATGGTTTTAAACTCAAAATAGCTAAAGATGCCCAAGAGAAGAAGTCTCTTCGTATTCAATATGCAAAAAGATTACTCAACAGACTTAACCTGCATGTCAAGATCATTAATGAAGAAAAGCTTCCTCAAGACGGGCAGTTCTTACTTGTTTCCAATCATAGAAGTGTTATTGATCCGCTTATTGTTGAACTCACGGTAGAGCATACAAATCTTTTTGGCCACTGGATCTCGAAGAAAGAGCTTTACAACTCTTTCTTTTTCGGACTCTTCGTCAGAAATGGCGGTTCTGTCCTTTTAGACCGTGACTCTACACAGATGGGAGGTTTTTTTACCGACATCAAGAAATGTGTAAAGGCAGGAGATTCGATTTATATCTTTCCTGAGGGTACACGAAACAAGACAGAGAGTGAACTGGGTGAGTTTAAAGAAGGTTCTCGAATCATAGCGGTAAAGAACCGTCTTCCTATGCTTCCTATTTTTATTCGAAGTCAAGCAAATGATGCTCTTATGTCAGCTCTAAAAGACGAGAAAAAACCTCGTACGATAGAAGTTGAGATCGGTGATATCATCGACTACAAAGATAAGTCAATGAGCCTTGAAGAGGCCTATAAAAAGCAGTTTAATATTAAGTAAGCCTTCTGTTTTTTTTAAAAATCAAAAATATCATCAAGACTTCCCACTGCCTCCATAGGCTCGGGTTCTATTAGCATCCTTATCATCTGTAAGTCTGCGTTTAGAGAGTTGTTCATAAAGTGCAAGTCTGCCCCGCCTAAGACGAATAGTGTATTTGCCCAGAAACCTATATTATGGACAAATCCTTCGGATAAGGACACCTCTTCCAGAGACATCTCTTTAAAATTTGACTGATATTTATTCATCAAGACTGAAAACTCTGTTAGCACATTAGAAATATGTGAGATTTGAGGATAAGAGATAAGTGTTAGAGAAAACATTGTCAGACAAGAGCGTAAACGTATAAATACATCATCTTGAAATCCAACCTTTTTCGCCCTGTACATCATATCTGACATATCCTCACAAATATTCAAGATATCTTCTTTGTCTCCCTTTTCAAGAAAGGTATAGGGCATATAAGACTCTGCTATTTCTTGTTTTAAAGATTGCATAAGCCCGATTCTTCTACCTTTTTGCTCTTCACCATAACTTTCATTTTGTTTAAGAAGTACCTCTTTAGAGAGTCTAATCGTTATACGTTTTTTATCTATCTTATATTCATACTCTTTTTCTCCTTCTTGCAAGAGCTCATTTAAAGCATTGGAGACGTCCCAGTTCCATATCGTAAAATAAAAGACCTCATTATTTTGTTCAATAATAAGATCAAAAAAAAGATCTTTCTCTTTTTCAAAGAGTTTGGAGGTAAAGGCATACATAAGACCGATAAAGTGATATAAAAGTCTATAATCATTTATCACTTCTGAATGAAAATAGTGCCAAAATTGGTTTAGGTCTTCTTCATTACCGATGGAGATCACATGCTTGATACTCCCAACCGACTCATCTTGGTAAAGATTGATAATCTTCTGTTTTTTACGCATTTAGCAGATCCTTACTTATAAAAGTGAGCTGATATTGATATTATCATGCGAAAGTTTTGCCGTTTTCTTCTGAGAAGCAAAATGCCTGTGTACCAAGTCTATTGCCCTGTACCTGCTTTTAATATTAAGATGAACGATGACAGCACTTGCACTGAGCAGCTTGAATGAGCTTTGCTTTCCTTCTCGGTTGTTTGAAATAATATACCCTCGTTCTCTATCTTTATAATCATACATATGCTGTACCTCATCTGAAAACTTGTTTAAGATATGATGAATATACTTAAGCTCTTTCTCAAAGTCCTTTTCCTCAAGTCTTAGACCGATAAAAAAGTCGTCACCTCCAATATGTCCTTGAAAATGCTCTGCCGGAAGTTCTCTCTTTAAGATATCTGCAAACATCTGTATCACCCTGTCTCCGTTTCTAAAGCCGTAAGAATCATTATAAGCCTTAAAGTGGTTCAGATCAAAATAGACAAAAAGAGTGGATCTTTCGCCTGAAAGACAGGAGTTGATATAATGATCTATCTGGTGATTTCCCGGCATCTTTGTCAGAGGGTTTTGGTCTCGAGCGCTGGCGAGATTTCGTTCATTTATGATGCTGATGATATTTGAAGTATTTAAAAACCCGTAATACTCCATATTTTTCGTGATAATGACACCGCGCGCTTCTTTATAGTTGGCATAGCACTCTATGATCTGGTCCATACTCGTATGAATGTCTGCCATAGCGCACTTTTGTACATACTTCTTTACCTTCTCATCCGTAGAAGAGGACTCTTTTAGTAAGAGGGCATGTCCATAAGGTGAAGATATCACTTCGCGTACATACTCTTCATTAAGGGTTCCCAAGGGTATATTATCCCTACCCACTACAGGTAAGGCAGTATTATGATTTGTTTTAAATCTTTCAAGCACAAGGTTCATCTTATCATCCGTACAGAGGGGTTTGATCTTTTCGATATAAGCCTTGATCTGCTTTTTATTTGAAGGGGTACGGCGGTCTGTCTTACTTGTTTGTCTGACATGTATATATTTTGCCAGGATCTCTTGAGGATTAAGAGTGGGTCTTTGCACAAAATATCCCTGAATCAGATGACATCCAAGTTCTTTTGATACCAGCATCTCCGTTTGCGTTTCCACACCCTCGGCAATAACGGTGACCCCAAGTTGAGTAGCCAGCTGTACTATACTTCGTACTAAGATCTTCTTTTTGACATCCTTGCATATGGATTCAAAAAAGAATCTATCGATCTTGATGATGTCAGGAGTTGATCTGTAAAGCATCTGATAACCCGATACACCCACACCAAAATCATCCACGGCTATACTATATTTCTCTTCTCTGTAGTGCTTGAGTATCTTTTCAAAAAGGGAAATATCTGCTATCTCATGCTTCTCTGAAATCTCAAAACAGATCATCTCTTTATGCAGCTTATATTTTTTAAGAAGTTTTGCCGTATTTCCTGCGGCAAAGTTTGGCATCTCCAAGAGGCGGTTATCAAGGTTAATAAAGAGTTTGATGTTGATGTAGTTAGACAAGGAGGTGAACTTTTTTATCACCTTCTCTCTAAGGGCAAGATCTATAGTATATAAGATATTTTTGCTGTAAGCCTTGTCAAAGAAATCTGCTATAGAATCAAAGCCTATATCCTCAACACCTCTTAAAAGAGCTTCAACCCCGTACAACTTTCCGCTGTGCATACTGACTATCGGCTGAAAGGCGATATCAAGTCTGTTTAAATATTCGATCCATGTATGTTCTAATTCTTCCATGTCCTAATTCTAATAGGCTTATATTTCTATTAGGTTACCGTTTGTGAAGATATGTTACCTCTTGATTACACTTAAAAGAGTTCCCATGGCTTTGACCACTGTATAAGCTGTGACTGGCACTCATCACTTAAAAAGCGTTCTCCATCATCAGGAGGAGATACAAAAGAGAACTCTTCTTCATTTAGAGTGAAACGAAGAGCATAAGCGTGTAGATAACCCCGATCTTCAAGCTTGGCATCTTCTGTGGCGGCGTATCGTATATCTCCGGCTATGGGTGAACCGAGGCTTTTTAAGGCTACACGTATCTGATGTGTCTTTCCCGTATGAGGTTTGATAAGGAAAAACCTCTCATGAACTCTTAGTCCCGTGCTGATAAACTGGGTCACGGCTTGGTTCTCATTTGTATCTAAAAGCTTATAAGAGCCTCGTCTTGCAGGTCCCATATCCCCTTTTATCCATCCCTGTTTCTTTTTTGGCTTACGTGTTGAGATGGCAAGATAAAACTTTTGTATCTGGCGGTCTTCGAAAAGTTTTGTCACCTTGTTCGCATCTTCAGAGCTTTTTGCCAGCAGAATCAGACCCGAGGTCATCTTGTCAAGGCGGTGTACACTATAAAGCTTTAGACCTGTCTGCTTTTCAGCCTTTACAACAAAGCCTTCTCCTTCTTCAGAGTGAAAACTTAGTCCGCAGGGCTTATTAAAAACGATAAAGTGATCATTCTCAAAAAGTATCTCTAAAACCATGAACTCTCAAAACACTCTTCTTCTGAATCTTTGATAAACTCTAAGTAATCCTTATCATTTTTCTTATCAATTCGTGTAAAGGCTTCGAGTTCATACTCTTTAAAGATCATATTATCAATACAGTCACAGTAGCTGGCATTATGTTCGCTTAGACATCTTTTGTTCAACGTGTCTCTATCCTTATCTTCCCACATATAATACTTTGTATAGAAAGGATAAAGCACCCAAATAGCAAAACCTATAGCCATGGCAATATTGACTAGGTATTCTCTCTTTTTTGTCTTAAAATACTTATAAGCGTCATAAGCAATAAAGGTCAAAAACGCAATTTCCAGACCGATAATAAACCAGTCACTATCTAAAAAATCAAACATTAGCATCCTTAAAAGCGCAATTATATCTGTTTAGTATATAATTATGTAAAAAAAGGTCTAAAATGTCCCCACAATGGATACTCGTTCTTGTCCTTATTGGCTTAGTATATTTTTTCTTTATTAAAAAGAAGCCCCTTCCCGGGGAAAGTCAAAAAAGCAAGAAGAAAAAAGAGAAATTAGATGAGGATGATATGGTTGAATGCAAGTCTTGCGGGACATATATCACCTTAAAAGAGGCCCTTCTTCGAGACGGTGAATATTTTTGCTCAGATGAGTGTTTAAAGGCTTAATATGATTCTTTTAGGTCATCCGCATGTACAACATGAAAAACTTTATCACATCAGTTCTGTAGAAGCTATTGAACATACCCCTTCAAACAGCACTCTTGTGTTTTCTTATAACAGCGAGGTCTTTGATCTTATTGAGCATGCACGAGACAATTCTCTTGAGTTTGCCCTAGAAGTCTCTTCTTTGAAAGATGCTATCATAGGTGAGAACCTTGATGCTAAATATATT
>CBFDAB010000092.1:0-8765 GCA_965602745.1 uncultured Campylobacterales bacterium | reverse complement strand
AACAACATCCTTTACCTTGCTTTTCAAGGCATGGTTGTTGCCGTCAAAAACTCTAAAACACAACAAGATCAAATCCCCATCTTTGTCCGTTTAGATGATGAAGGTCGTACGATTGACTCTAACTCACGTGCAGGTTTATACTGGAAATTATCTCAATTAAAACTTCTTAATCCTATGGGGATGATGATACCAATTAAAGAGGTAGTTACACTCAAAGCTGTTGATTCAAGCCCTACCATTTTCAGAAAAGACTTACGAAACCTTGTTACCATCACTGCCGAATGTGATATGGTCTCGCAAGTCTACCCTCTTCTTGATGCCAGAGATAAACTCATAGAAAATCTCTCTGATCAATTTGAAGTCACAAAAGACCCAGGTATAACCACCTATATGTTTGATCTTCATCTAAAAGACAAAACAACGGGTGAAAAGCTCCTGTTGCGCTGGGATGGTGAGATGAAGGTCTCTTTAGATACCTTTCGTGATCTTGGTGGAGCTTTTATTGCAGCACTTGTCTTGATGTTTTTATTGATGGTTGTATATTACAAATCATTTGCCCTTAGTGGTATTATTCTGCTGGCAAGCTTTCTTTCAATTATTGGAGTTATTGTGGGACACTTTATCTCAGACATCATCTCCCTTGTAATTAATGGCACCAACTTCTTTTTAACAGCAACCTCCCTAATAGGCTTTATCTCTTTAATGGGTATCAGCGCGAGAAGTTCTTTGCTTTTGATTGACTTTTCTAAAGCACTTATTGACAAAGGTGTCGAGAAAAGAAGAGCTATTGCTATCGCAACATCAACACGTGCTAAACCAATACTGATGACTGCAATTGCTATTATTCTAGGAAGTCTTTTACTTGCGACTGATCCTATCTTCGGAGGACTAGGTGTTGCTTTAATATTTGGTTCAATAGCTGCAACCCTTGTCTCTTTGTTTCTCGTTCCTGTGATGATTGAGAACACTGTAGCCATCTGTCCTAAAGATGAATTCCAACAACCCCAACCTCGCCCAGGTCAAGGGATAAAAGAACACATAAATCCAAAAAAGCTTGGATTATAGATGTTTTACTTCCAACCTAAATTTAAGGAGTTTCAATGATAAAATTAATTACCTTAGCGACAATCTCGCTTTTGGCCACGGCGTCCTTACACGCTGACATAAAAAAAAGTATGTATATTAATGGAAAAGTCAAGTTTAAACGTAACTACGAAAATGGAAAACTCAATGGTCCTGCATATGCATATTATCCAAATGGTCAACTTAAGACGGCAACTAAGTTTCGTAATGGAAAAGTCCATGGTATGGTCTATGGATATTATCAAAACGGTGTACTCAAAGCAGAAATACCAATGAATGAAGGTAAGGTAGATGGCTATCAAAAAGAGTTTTATGAAAACAGACAACTTCGTTCAGTCTCACAATTCAAAAACGACCTGAATGTTGGAAGTAAAAAAGTCTATTTTCCAAACGGTAATCTAAAAGCAAAGCTCTATTTTAATGAAAATGGAAAACTGGAAGGAACGGCACAAGAGTACTACCTCAATGGAAATAAAAGATATGCTATTAAAATGGAAAATGGGCAAGCTAAAGAAGGCTATGTTTATGAAAAAAATGGGGATCGTAAAAAAATGCATGCTCAAGACTTTGATGAGCTAGGCTTTTAAACCCTTTTTCACTTCATACTTGGAAAAGTATGAAGTCTTTATTCACACATTCAATCCAGCCAAATACCCACTAGCAAAAGACCATTGAAGGTTATAGCCTCCACAGGGGCCATCCAAGTTCATTACCTCTCCACAAAAGAAAAGTCCTTTTAAGACCTTCGACTCCATAGTCTCAGGACGGATCTCTTTCAAAGAGACTCCACCCCTTGTTATCATCGCCATCTTAAAACCATCATGACCGATAACAGTTAGAGGTGTCCAGGCCAAAAGCTTAATCAGATCAGCTTTCACCTGTCCTGCCAGCTTGTTAAAACCAAGTTTTGGATCAGCACCTGCCAGTTTACACAATTCTAGGCTCAAAGCCTCTGGCAGAAGGGTTTTTAAGATATCAAGGATATTGTCATATGATTTAGTATCAATAACATTTTTGATGTGATTGAGAAGCTCATCTTCGTTCTTTCCCTTAGTAAAGTTTAGAAGCAAGGGAACTTCTCCATACTTGACGATCAGTGGTGTTACTTCTCTTGCAAAATCCAAGACCACCGGACCGCGTATACCTGTTTTAGTAAAGATAAGGTCACCTTTGGCACGTAGTTTTTTTGCTTTTTTCAGGTCCACTTTAAGCTCTACTTTTGGCAAAGTATCTGCACGACAGTTTTCCACCCATGTCTCTTTTACTCTAAGCGGCATCATAGCAGGGAAAAGCTCTGTCACCTTATGCCCCACAGACTCGGCAAGAGGGTATCCGTCTCCTTCTGCGCCGAGAACAGGATATCCGAGACCTCCTGTTGCGACGATTACATTGGGTGCGTAATACGAACTCTCTTGAGTACTGACACCTTCCATAGAGTTTTCATTAAAAAGAAGCTTATCTACACGCTGTGAGCAGATAACTTCAACTTTAAGTTTTTCCATCTCTTCTTCAAGAGCTGTTAGAATAGTTCCTGCATTATGTGTCGTAGGGAAGACCCTATAGCCGTCTGGGGCATGCGATTGCACACCTATATCATCAAAAAAAGCCCTCAGCTTTTTATTATCAAAGGCGTCAAGCGCAGGTGTCATAAAACGCCCCTCCCTACCAAAACGTGCCATAAACTCATCATTTGGCAGGGTATTGGTAAGATTACATCTTCCTCCCCCTGTTGCCTTTAGTTTTGAACCAAGTTTTGAGAGTTTTTCCAAGAGAAGTACTTTTTTATCTCTACGCGCTGCTGTGATTGCGGAGATCATTCCTGCAGCACCTGAACCGATTACTATCACATCATATTTTTCACGGTTCACCATTAAGTGACTCCCTATATTGGGCTTTAGCCCTTATCATTGGCGAAATTATGACACTTTTGCACTTAATTAGTGTAAAATACTGCAAAAAAGATATTAATATGTTTCCTAATCTGCTAAACGGTAAAAAAATCCTATTAGGTGTTTCCGGCTCTATTTCTATTTACAAATCACTTGAACTTATTCGTCTCTACATCAAAAGCGGAGCTCAAGTCCGTGTTGTTATGAGCGAGTCCGCAAAGAAGTTTATTACGCCTTTAACCTTTGAGACTATCAGCATGAACAAGGTCCTGCACTCTGAGACTGAGTCTTGGGATAATGACCTTAATCATATCAAGATAGGAACATGGGCAGATATTTTTGTTATTGCACCGGCTTCAGCAAATACCATTGCAAAACTCTCAAATGCGATTGCAGATAACCTTCTGCTTCAAACAGCTCTGGCTTATCCTCATGAGAAACTGCTTTGTCCTTCGGCAAACACAAATATGATGGACAATCCTATAATCTTGCATTCTACTAAGATGCTGGCTCTTTCGAACTACACCATTATGAATACCCAAAAGAAGCTCTTAGCCTGTAATACCGAAGGAGACGGTGCTTTAGCAGACATTGAAGATATCTTTTTTCATACGGCACAGATGCTTCTTAGAGAAGATTTTTGGGTAAACAGACCCGTCGTCGTAACAGGCGGCGGTACTGTAGAAAAGATTGATGATGTGCGTTATATATCTAACTTTTCTAGTGGGAAGATGGGCTCAAGTCTGGCTTTAGCTCTGTTTTTCAAGGGCGCTGATGTCAACTTCATCTCTTCTCGTTTCCCACAAAAGCTTCCTAAGGCCATGAACCAAATAAATGCAGAAAGTTCAGATGAGATGGAAGAATATATTGTTGATTCTATTCGTGTGGCTAAAAAAGGAAAGATGACAGAG
This sequence comes from uncultured Campylobacterales bacterium, assembly GCA_965602745.1. Lineage (GTDB taxonomy): Bacteria > Campylobacterota > Campylobacteria > Campylobacterales > Sulfurimonadaceae. The sequence continues at coordinate 4,882 of CBFDAB010000092.1, read as the reverse complement.
ACAACTCTTATGAGTGACTCTAAGCCTGAACTGATTCAAAAAAAGCCTTTCTTGTTTATGGCCGCTGCCATTAGTGACTATATTCCAAACTTTCCCCAAGATGGAAAACTAAAAAAGTCTGATATAGGCAAAAAATGGTCTTTAGACCTCCAAGAGAACAGAGATATACTCTCTTCAATCAATACAGAAGGTATTTATTCCATCGGTTTTAAAGCCGAGATGGATGCAGAGTCGGGATTAGACAATGCCAAGAAGATGTTAGAGAAAAAAGGACTTCAAGCTGTCTGTTTCAACCTCTTAACAGATAGCTCAAGTTTTGGAACATCAGACAATGCCTTAGAATTCATTTCTAAGAACACGACTGTAAGCCTGCCAAGCCAAGACAAGCTTACTCTTTCACTCAAGGTTTTGGATCTTTGTAAAGAGTTGTAAGCAGTACAATTAAAAGCAAAGCCAAGATAAAGTACAATCTTAAATAAAAAGATCACCAATGACTCTAGGGAAAAAATGAACGAAGCAAAACATATCGCTGTGATTATGGACGGAAATGGACGCTGGGCAGAACGACAAGACAAAAAACGCTTTGTCGGTCATGAAGCAGGTTCGCAAGTCGTTCGTGAAATAACCACCTATTGTTCACAAAACAGCGAGATTGAGCGTTTAACCCTATATGCATTTAGTACAGAGAACTGGAAACGTCCCAAGCTAGAGGTTGAGTTTTTAATGAAGCTTCTTTCTACCTACCTTAAAAAAGAACTTCCAAATTATGTAAAACATGGTGTACGCTTTGAGATGATCGGTGATGTAAGCCGTTTTTCACCTGCACTTCAAAAGCAGATAGCTATTCTTGAAGAAGAGACTAAAAACGGCACTAATCTTATTCAGCATCTTGCTCTGAATTACGGCTCACGAAATGAGATACTGCGCGCGGTAAACTCATTAAAGGGGAGTGAGATGATTACAGAAGAGAGTCTTAATAATGCTCTTGACTGCAAACATGATGTTGACCTATTGATAAGAACAGGAGGTGATCACAGGCTCTCTAACTATCTGTTATGGCAGGCGGCTTATGCTGAGCTCTTTTTCACAGATACCTTATGGCCGGACTTTACAAGTAAAGAATTAGATAGTATTATTGCGTCTTATAAAAATATTGACAGACGATTTGGGGGAGTTAAGTGATATTGAATTTTAAAAACACATATACTTTACACACAAACAAGCTTGGTTTTTCTTTTCGAGAAACATCTGCCTCGCAGACTGCCACGGCTTGTTTTAAGAAGAAACTTTTTTACTTCGTAAAAACCGCTTTTTCTAGTTTTGGGGGAGTTAAATGACTTTAGGCTTTATTGTATTAATAGGATTGGTATATGGATCATTTCTTAATGTCTTGATCTCACGTATTCCAAAAGATGAGAATGTTGCCTTCCCTGCTTCTCACTGTCCCAAATGTAAGACACCTCTTAAGCCTTATCATAACATCCCTCTTCTTTCATGGCTATTTTTAGGGGGAAAATGTTCTTTTTGCAAGGAAAAAATATCTTTTCAGTACCCTTTGGTAGAACTTTTAACAGGGATTATTTTTCTGGCAGTTTTTCTTAAACTTGGTCTGAGTTATATGTCTTTGATGATAGCCCTCTCTTTTAGTTTCTTGCTTGCTCTATCTGTTATAGATTTTCATCTAAAGATGGTTCCTGACAGTCTAAACCTTTTGGCAATGACGGCAGCTATAGTCGCAGCTACGAGTCTGCAAGGCTTTGTACTCAACTTTCAAAATGCACTTCTTTTTGTTGGAGGATTTGCACTTTTACGTTTCTATCTCTCTTACTTTATGAAGAGAGAAGCCCTTGGAGAAGGTGATCTGATGGTTGCTGGGACTATGGGGGCAATGATAGGCATACAACTTGGCTTAATGGCAATTTTCGTATCGGCTGTTTTGGCTCTGCCTGTTATGTTGATTATGAGAAACGAGACAGATGAGAGCAAGATGGTTCCCTTTGTTCCTTTTTTAGCAATGGCACTCTTTATCGTATATATCTTTGACTTCGCATTTTTAGACTACTGGAACAACTTATATGTATAAACTTAAAGGCTATATGCTTTCTAACTTCTCGCAGATATATTTCTCGATTTTTCTGCCTCTATACGTTATAGCATCTGTCATCATGCTTGTTAAGATCGCAGCCTTCACCTCTGTGATCCAGCTGAATCTCTTTGAGATGCTAAAGCTCTATCTCTTTATGCTTCCAGAACTACTCTTTTACACTCTTCCCATCACTTTTTTCATCTCTGCTGTTATGACAATAGCAAAACTCTCTTTTGATTATGAGATGCTGGTTATCTTCTCCTTAGGAATAAAGCCCTCTAGTATTTTGAGGTTTTTTACTAAGCTGGCCCTTTATCAGAGTGCTCTTCTTATTATCTTGTTTTTTATTTTGGCACCGCATACCAAAAACCTTTATAAAAACTTTTTAAAATTAAAGACTTCAGAGGCGAAGTTCAATATAGAGGCTTCCGAGTACGGACATAAATTTGGAGACTGGCTTATCTTTGTCGGGCAAGATAATGACAATGGTCGTTTTTCAGATGTCATTTTATTTAATCAACAAAAGACTGAAGAGACCCTATTAGTTGCTAAAAGCGCTGATATTGTCAACAAAAAAGGGGTTTTAAAACTCCAACTAGAACAGGGAAAGGGTTTTAAATACTCTGATGACACACTTTCACAAATGTCATATAGAAACATGTATATTAATGACACCAGTATAGCAGATACGGCCGAATATAAAGACACCTTGCAGTACTGGCTTAATCCTAGCCAACACGACAAGATGACGCGAAAATTTACAATCAATTTACTTGTAGCCCTTTTCCCTCTGCTAAGTATTTTGCTTATACCGACTATAGGTATCATTAATGCACGCCACCAAAAGGCTTATACTTACGCATATATCTTTCTTACTGTTATGATTTACTATGGCACGACCTTTACATTGGCTAAGCCTTTGGGACTTTATACCATACCTCTAATAGGGTTTTCAACACTCTTGATCACAGGCTACTTTTATTATCAAAAAGTTGTAAAAAGATACTGATGCGTATAAAGTTTCTGATCTCATATAATGGAAGTAATTTTGAAGGTTCACAGGTTCAAAAGCATACCAAAAATACTATTATGGGCAGGGTATATGAAGCCTTCGAGGCTCTCAATATCAAGACCAAGCTTCATGCAAGCGGGCGCACTGATGCTGGTGTTCATGCCTTTAAACAGGTTATGCATTGCGAAATTCCGGACTTTTGGTCAGACCTGGATAAACTCAAGAGACATCTGCAAGTAAAGCTCCCCTCTTCTATTCACCTTCGTCAACTCCAAGAAGCAGATGAAAGTTTTCATTCAAGATACAGTGCCAAACGCAGGGCTTACCGATATATACTTTGTGATGAAAAGAGTAACCCTTTTGAAAACTCTTTTATCACCTTTAGTGCTAATAAGCTTGATATACCAGCACTAAAAGAGGCCATCAAACTTTTTGAAGGTGAACATGATTTCGGTTTTTTTAAAAAAAGCGGAGGAGCAGCCGGTTCGGATATAAGAATGATTTTTAAGACCAGAGTGTATGCTTACCAGAATAAAACTGTTTTATACTTTGAAGCTAGTGGATTTTTACGTTCACAGATTCGTTTGATGGTTGCTTTTTTACTAAAGATCAGTGATGGCAAGCTAAATAATGAACAGCTTCTAGAACAGTTGAATCTTATAAACAGCTATAACACACGACCTGCTCCGGCAAATGGGCTCTACCTTTCCAATATCATATACTAAACCTTTAGCTATAAAGACTAAGACTAATTGACAGTGCTTGCATTATGCTTTGTTTTTTCGCTATAATCACGAATATTTTATAACAGGAGCTATTACATGGCAAAACATCAGTTTCAGACGGAAGTCAATCAAATTTTACAATTGATGATTCATTCACTTTATTCTAACAAAGAGATCTTTCTACGTGAGTTAGTGTCGAATGCATCAGATGCGCTAGATAAGTTGAACATGCTTGTTCTTACTAATGACGAATACAAGAACGTAGCTTTCGTTCCTCGTATTGACATGACTTTCAACAAAGAAGCAAAACAGTTGATTATCTCTGACAGCGGTATCGGTATGGATGAGGCAGACCTGGTCTCTCACCTTGGTACAATCGCCAAATCAGGGACAAAAGCATTCTTAGACAATCTATCCGGAGATGAGAAGAAAGATTCTCAGCTTATCGGTCAGTTTGGTGTCGGCTTTTATGCTTCGTTTATGGTTGCTGACAAGGTAGAAGTCATTTCTCAAAAAGCCGGTACAGACAAAGCCTATAAGTGGTCTTCAGAAGGTACAGGCGAGTATGATTTAGAAGAGGCAAGCCGTGAGAGTCACGGTACGACTATCATTATGCACCTAAAAGATGAAGAAGGCGAGTTCTTGGAAGAGCAGCGCTTAGACTCTATAATCAAAAAATACTCTAACCACATCCCTTTCCCTATCTTTATGGACAAAGAGCATTATGTTGCAGCTGTTACTGATGATGAAGGCAAAGAGACTACACCTCCGACAACTGAGATCAAAAATGAGCAGATCAATAAGGCAAATGCTTTATGGAGCATCTCTAAGACTGAGATAAAAGATGAAGAGTATAAAGACTTTTATACAAGTATCTCTCATGATTCAGGTGAACCTCTAACATGGATGCATAACAAGGCTGAGGGTGCGGTAGAATATACCACACTTTTTTATATTCCTGAAAAGGCGCCTATGGATCTATACCGTGTTGATTATCAAACAGGTATCAAACTTTATATCAACCGTGTTTTTATTACAGATGATGAAAAAGAGCTTATG
>CBFDAB010000091.1:0-8789 GCA_965602745.1 uncultured Campylobacterales bacterium | reverse complement strand
TTGCTAGATTGGCAAAAGAGCAGGGAATGAATGTGCGCATAGTCTCACATGATAAAGATCTGTATCAGATGATAGATGACGGCAAGATCGTGGTTGTAGATGCGATCAAACGCAAAGACATAGATGAGGCGGCCTGTATTGAAAAATACGATATTCGTCCCAACCAATTTACAGACTATCAGTCACTTCTTGGTGATTCAGCCGATAATGTTCCCGGTGTAAAAGGCGTAGGCAAGGTCACGGCCGAAAAGCTTCTTAAGCAGTTTGATACCTTAAAAGGTATTTATGAAAATATCGATCAGGTCACTCCGGCTGGTGTGCAGAAAAAACTGCGCGATTTTGAAGAAGATGCTTGGAGATCGCAAAAGCTTGTGACCTTGGTAGATGACATCTTTGAAGAACTGGACTTTTCAAAGTTTGTAGTCACTTATGAAAACCCTTTTGTCGGCATAGTCGATGACCTTCATACTTATGAGCTTAACGGTATTCTTAGACAGTTAAAAGCAAAGGGAATGATAGAAGATATCCAAGCTAAAAAAGTAGAAGATAAACCAGAAATTCCCAGAGAGATATTTGAATATATCTTACTTGACAGTGAAGAGAAGCTTTTTGATGTCATAAAGAATATTCCTAAAGATAGTATTGTCGCACTTGACACAGAGACAACGGGGCTTGACTCAAACAAAGACTCTCTTGTCGGTTTCAGTTTTTCTTATAATGAAAAGACGGGATATTATGTTCCTTTGGCACATGCCTATCTCGGTGTAGGGGAACAAGTCTCAAAAGAGATCGGGGTACGTGCCTTACGCGAACTTTTGGAGTTTAAGGTCGTCGGGCATAACCTGAAATTTGATCTTAAATTCATCTGTCCTTATCTTGGTATTAAGTCCTATGAGCCTTATGCAGACTCGATGCTCTTGGCCTGGTTGGTGAACTCTGAGAAACCAGTCGGACTTGATAAGCAGGCTGAACTTTACTTCAATCATAAGATGATCTCTTTTAAGGATACGGTAAAAAAAGGAGAAAATTTCTCTTCAGTAGCTATAGAAGATGCGACAAATTATGCGGCAGAAGATGCACTTATCACCTTCAAACTCTATCATAGACTTCTTGAACAGCTAAGACTTCAAGATGCAGAACATCTTATACAAGAGGCTAAAGAAGTTGAGTTTCCTTTTATTCAGACTCTTATAGAGATGGAAGATGAGGGTATTAAGGTTGATACAGACTTTTTACAGAGCTTTAAGGCCGAGACAGAGATCATACTCGATGAGCTTCGCAAAAAGATATATGAACTTGCGGGTGGCGAGTTCAATATAAATTCAACAAAACAGCTGGGTGTGATTCTTTTTGAAACACTTTCTCTTCCGGTGGGAAAGAAGACAAAAACGGGTTATTCTACAGATGAGAAGGTACTAAACTCTCTTTATGATGCACATGAGATTATTCCGGCCTTGTTAAACTATAGAGAGGTCTTTAAGCTCTACTCGACCTATATCGACCCTCTTTTGACTCTGGCTCTTGAAAACGAGGATAGACGCATACACACTTCGTTCTTACAAACAGGAACGGCAACAGGGCGTTTAAGCTCTAAAAACCCTAACCTTCAAAACATTCCCGTTCGTTCACCTATGGGAGCCAAGATCAGGGCGGCATTTATAGCAGAAGAGGGAAAAACCCTTATCGGAATAGATTATTCTCAAATAGAGCTTCGTCTTCTTGCTCACTTCTCGCAAGACAAGACCCTTCTTGATGCCTTTGCCCATGATAAGGACATTCACAGACAAACAGCCGTCGCTATTTTTGGAGAAGAAGAGGCTGATGCCAAGCGTAATGTGGCCAAGACGGTTAACTTCGGCCTGCTATACGGGATGGGACCTAAAAAACTTTCTGTTGATATCGGTGTAAGTACGAAAGAAGCCAAAGAGATTATTGAGGCTTATTTTGAGAACTTCCCGACGGTAAAGACTTTTTTAAGAGGGATAGCCGACGGTGCAAAAGAGATAGGTTATGTGGAAACTCTTCTTAAACGTCGTAGATATTTTAATTTTGAATCGGCACCTCCAATGATGAAGGCCGCGTATGAGCGTGAGTCTGTTAATACAGTCTTCCAAGGCTCAGCAGCTGATCTTATCAAGCTCTCTATGAATGCTATATCTGAGCTGATAAAAAAAGAGAAATTACATGCAAAGATGTTACTTCAGATACATGATGAATTGATTTTTGAGGTAAATGAAGATGAGGCAGAAGTCTTGGCTGAGACCTTTAAAAATGTGATGGAAGGCATTTACACAATAAATGTTCCTCTTAGATCTTCTGTTAATATTGGAAAAAATTGGTCGCAGTTAAAGTAAGTTATAACCTTACCTTAACCTTATCAAGCTAGAATATCGAATAATTACAATAAGTGAGAAAACTATGAAAAAACTATTAGACTTTATATCGTCCATGAAACTGACGGCGACACTCTTAAGTATCTTCGCTATATCTGTAGGTGTTGCGACATTCATCGAGAGTGATTTCAGTACACAAACAGCTCAGGCGGAAGTGTATAGCGCACTCTGGTTTGAAGCTCTTTTGGCACTTTTAGGCCTTAATCTTTTAATTACAATGATCAGGCACTCTATGTTCACAGTCAAAAAGTGGAATGTGGTGCTTTTTCACAGCTCTTTTTTAGTGATCTTGCTCGGCGCGGCAATTACACGTATGACCGGATATGAAGGAAGTATGCATATTCGTGAAGGCGAGACAGAAAACCGTATTACCTCAAGAGAGACTTATGTTCAGGCAATTTTTGAAAAAGATGGAAGAAAACATGAGTTTAAGAAGATGGTGCTTCTTTCTGAACTAAGTCAGAACCACCTGAATGAAGATGTCAGTGTTAAAGGTGAGATTGTAAACATAAGCTTACTTGAGTACATTCCTAATGCTTCTAATGAGTTGGTTGAAGATAAGGAAAATGGAAAGACCATACTAGACATGATGATCAGTATGGGTGGACAAGGTAAGGGTATGAAGCTAAAAGAGGGTGAGTATATAGAGTCTGAGGATCTTATACTTAACTTTGGAGCGGACGTTCAATCCCAAAAGAAGATAGTAAATATCTCTTATGTTGACGGCGTTTTAAACATGTCTAACCCTTTGGATTTTAATACCTTGGATATGGGCACAAAAGCAAGTACTACACTCTTAGCAGGAGAGAAGAACGAGCTGAAAACACGTACGCTTTATCAGAGTGAAAAAACAAACTTTGTACTCAAAAGTCTGATGGCAAATGTTAGTGAGAAGCTTGTCTCGAAAAAAGTCAAGGGAAGTAGAAATCGTCTTCAAGATGCTCTTAAGATGCAGGTCACGTACAAGGGACAGAGCCGGGAACTAATTCTTATGGGAAGTTCCGGTTCGGTTGGATTTGAAAAAGTGGCTCAGTTTGAGGGGATGAAGGTTGAACTCTCTTATGGAGCTGTTATCAAAAAAATTCCTTTCTCAATCAAGCTGGTTGATTTTGAACTTGAACGTTATCCGGGCTCTATGAGTCCTGCCTCATATGCGAGTGAAGTGGTCTTAATTGATAATGCAGACAGCGTTAATATGAAGTACAGAATCTATATGAACCATATTTTAGACTACAAGAACTTTAGATTTTTCCAATCTTCATATGACCAAGATGAGATGGGAACGATCCTCTCAGTAAACAATGACCCCGGAACCTTACCGACGTATATAGGCTATACCATGTTGGCAATCGGTATGTTTTCTGCCTTCTTTATGCCAAACGGCCGTTTTAGAAAGCTGATGAAAAAAGGTCGTAAATATGCTGATGAGAGAAATGGTATAGCTGCTGGATTACTAGCAATACTCTTAGTTTTTAGCACAGAACCTCTTAAGGCTGAGGATATTAACCCTCTAGTGAAGGTGATCACCTCTTTTGATAAAGATCATGCAAGTAAGTTTGGCCGACTTCTGACTCAGGACAGTTCAGGACGTATGAAGCCGCTTAATACCCTTAATACTGAGATAGTAAATAAGGTTCACGGTGGAACAATAGCCGATATGACGGCGGATCAGATGGTACTTGGTATGATGGTTCGTCCTGAGGCGTGGAGAGAGATCAATCTTATCAAGATCAAGCATAAAGAGATCAATAAGCTCTTAGGAATAGATGAAAAAATCAAGTATGCTTCATTCTCCCAGTTTTTAGACGTTCCTGAACAGCTTCAAGGTTACAAACTTGAAGAGGCTATCTCTATAGCTGCACAAAAAGCACCTGTAAATAGAAGCAAGTTTGATAAAGAGCTCTTAAAAGTCGATGAGCGTTTTAATATCGTATATATGGTGTTTACGGGATCTATCTGCTAACCCGGCAGATGAGAACAATAAATGGTTTGCAACGATTGAAGCCCTGCAGACATTTGAACAAGCTGATGCTCTTAAGGTCAGAGAAGTCGCGGTCAACTACTTTACAGGCCTAGAAGCATCTCTTAAAAACGGAGACTGGACTACGGCAAACAAGGGTATTTCTGAGATAGAAAAGTATCAGAAGTCTTATGGGGCTGAGATCTACCCAAGTGAAGCTAAGGTAGATGCGGAGATCTTCTATAATAAATATAATGTTTTTGAAAAGCTTATGCCTTTTTATCTGGTAATGGGTCTTGTCTTATTGGTCTTAAGCTTTATTCAGATCATCAAACCGCGTTTTAGATTAGAGATCTTCTCAAAAACTGCGACAGGTCTGCTTATTATATTCTTTATTCTGCATACTATCGGTCTTATTATTCGTTGGTATATATCAGGTCACGCACCTTGGTCAAACGGATATGAGTCTATGATCTATATCGCTTGGGCAACCGTACTTGCAGGATTTATCTTCTCTCGTAACTCTGTCATCACTTTGGCGGCTACGGGCATCTTGGCAGGAATTATTCTCTTTGTTGCTCACCTTAACTGGCTTGACCCTCAAGTGACCAACCTTGTGCCTGTACTGAAGTCCTACTGGCTTTCTATACATGTATCTATGATCACGGCTTCTTACGGTTTCTTAGCCTTGGGTGCATTACTCGGTTTTATTACCTTGATCTTATTTGCAATCAGAGGTGAGGGAAATAAGAAAAATATTAATCTCTCTATCTTGGAACTTAACACGATTAATGAGATGAGTCTTATTGTCGGTCTTGTCCTTCTAACGGTCGGAAACTTTCTAGGCGGTGTTTGGGCAAATGAGTCATGGGGACGTTACTGGGGCTGGGATCCAAAAGAGACATGGGCCTTGGTCAGTATCTTATTCTATGCCGTTGTGATTCACCTTCGTTTTATTAAGGCGATATATACACCTTTCATTTATGCAACTCTGTCTCTGTTGGTCTTCTCATCAATCGTGATGACCTATTTTGGAGTGAATTATTATCTTGCAGGAATGCACTCTTATGCAAAGGGTGATCCTGTGCCTGTTCCTGATTTTGTACCATGGACATATTTGATTATCTTTGTTCTTATTCTTATAGCTTCAAGAAATAGAAAAATCTCTTAGCAAAACCCTTTATCCTTCGCAAATATCTATTTTGCGAGGGTGAACTCCCTATTTGTAACGCTTCAAAGCTTTCTTTTTAACTTTTTGCTTTTTTAACGATTCTTTTACATAATTAGATTAAAATAGTAATATTCAATAAAGGGAGTTTTAACTCAATGAACAAATATTTCAAATTTCTAGGGGCTATTCTAGCTTCTGCGCTTCTATCCACAAACTCATTTGCGCAGTCGGACAAGTTCTGTGTATTACCATGTTTTACCGATGACAATTGGAAACCAAACTTTGAAGTTGCTGCAGTTACGGGTTATGTGAAGTTTCGCCAAGATGGTATAAAAAGCGGGAATGCAAGTGGGCTTGAATTTTCATTTGATTGTCCTGTCTTTACACTTCCCGGAGACAACTTGGTAAGACAGCAGTTCAACCTAAATCAGTATGATAAAAATGGGTTGAGAATTACAACAATTGAGATGAATCCATATTACTTCATAAACCTCTCCGAGAAACTAGTTCTTGGATTTGGTCCTGGAATTGGCGCTGTACATGCTGACCAGGATGGTGCTCAAGATCAATGGATGTTTGCTGCTCAAGTTGGTGCTGGTGTGAAGTATTATATTAATGATTTTATCATTGGTGCTGATCTTCGTCATCAATGGACTGCTTCAAAAGATTTTGGAAACGGAAAACAAGATCTAGACAGTATGCGTTTCTTATTTAAAGCCGGATACCGTTTCTAGCTTATTATATCTTATGCCAAAGGCATAAGATATTCCCTTCTTACTATGCTTTAATGCACAATCCTTTACCCTTTTTATCTTCTTGAGATATTTTTTAAGAATATATCACACCAAACTCACTTGAAATTTTTTATAACACTGTCTCATATATCTTAGTCAAAAATATGGGTGAGAATTTTTTTGTAGCAATCTTAGATCTAGAACTGCATTCTTTATCTAGGAAGTTCTACTGAGGCTATCTTCAATCGATAGATGTGAACCTTCCTTCTTTAGCTTTATAAAATGAGAAGATAGAAAATGTTTGTATAAAAGCTTAGTATAAGCTTGTTGTTTTATAATAGTAACAAATAATAAGAAACAAGGAATGACTATGAAGACAATAATACTTGTATTTTTTATCTTATTCTCTTCTTTACTTTCTGCTCAAGAAAAGAAAGAGATTATTGTTACTACTGAATCTTGCAAAGGTGCTGCAAACCGTGATGGTTCGGGGCTATATTGGGACATTATGAAAATGGTGTATGAACCTCTTGGTTACAGTATTACTAAAAAGTTTAATACCTATAATAAGTCTGCATTAATGCTGGAATTAAACAAGGCAGATGTGCATTTAGGTTCTTATATAGACAGTAATGAATTTGCACTTTATCCAAAATATTATTTTGATCAAGATATTGTTGTGGCTATTTTTAGAAATGATTCGGTAGAAGAGTGGAAGGGTAAAAAAAGTCTTCAGGATCTGAAGGTAGGGTGGTTGCGTGGACATGATTATGATAAGTATCTAAGTGTTTATGTCAAGGCAAAAGAGCTTAGTACCGTGGAAAATGGTCTTAAACTTCTTGGAAATGAACATTTAGATGCTTTTTTAGATGACAGGGATAATCTAAAAAATTATCTTTCCCATTCAAAACTTAACAACAAAGAATTCACTAAAAAGACCATTATGCAACTTAAACTTTATCCTGCCTTTGCAAAGACTTCTCAGGGTGAAAAGCTAAGAAAGATCTGGGATAAGCAGATGGAATCCTTGATTGAAACAGAAGAATTTAAACAGCTTTACTTTAATTCAGAGTATGCACTCTCACCTTACTAATGTCCATTCAAACGATACTTCCCTTATGGAAAAGACTCTCCTCTTTACCTATGGGAAAATGGATTTTTTCATATTTGATTCGATTTGTGAATCCTTATACAGGAAAGCTTGGCTCTCAGGTCAGTGTATTTGAAAAGGGATATGCTGAGATTATCCTTGAAGATAAAAAAAGAAACAGAAATCATCTTAACTCCATTCATGCCATAGCCTTAACAAACCTCGGCGAATTCACAAGCGGTATATCAGTCTTAGGCTCCTTAGATAAAAATATTCGCGGAATTGTCTCTCATATATCAGTAGATTTTATAAAAAAAGCAAGAGGAAGATTAAGGGCTGTAAGCCGGTGTGACCTTCCTGATATAAAAGAGGATACTGAGTTTAATGTATTTGCCGAGATATTTGACGCAGAAGATGAACTTGTTGCCAGAGTTGATGTGACATGGAAATTAGGACTAAAAAGATGAATAAGTTTTTAGAAGATACTGGTGTTCAATATCCTATCATAGGCGGACCTATGTATCCTTGCTCTAACCCTGAGCTTGTGGCGGCAGTTTCGCAAGCTGGAGGGATAGGGATAGTTCAGCCTATCTCTTTAACCTATGTACACGGGTATGAGTTTAGAAAAGGCCTTCAATATATCAAAAGCCTTAGTTCCAAGCCCATAGGTATGAATGTCTTGATAGAAAAGAGTTCTTTAAAGTATCAAGAACGTATGCAAAAGTGGATAGATATAGCCTTAGATGAAGGTATAAGATTCTTTATCACTTCTTTGGGTAAACCTGACTGGGTGGTTAAGCAAGTACATCCTTACGGGGCAAAGGTATATCATGACGTTACTGAACTCAAATGGGCAGAGATCGCCGTAAAATCAGGTGTAGATGGACTTATCTGTGTTAATGACTCTGCTGGAGGTCACGCAGGGGCTGAAGACCCTCTGCGTCTATTCACTGAGCTTAAAGACTTGGGACTGCCTTTGGTATGCGCGGGAGGAGTTGGAGATCATCAAAGGTTTACAGAGATGATGGGACTGGGATATGATGCGGTGCAGATGGGAACAGCCTTTATTGCCAGCGAAGAGTGTCAGGTCCCTATGAGTTATAAAGAAGCCATAGTAAAGGCTAAAAAAGAAGATATTGTACGTTCTTTAAATCTAACAGGAGTTGAAGTGAGTGTGATCAATACAGATTATATTCAAAGACTAGGACTTAAACCAAATCCTCTTCTTTTGTGGATGTTATCAAAGGAATTTTTTAAGCGTTTTGTACGGCTCTTTTATATGATACGCTCTTTGAAAAACTTGAAGGCCTTGGTCAAGGGAGAAAAATCACAAGAGGGTTTTTTTCAGGCAGGTAAAAGTGTTGAAGGGATAAACTCTATCAGCTCAGTCAAAAATATTATTGACACTCTGATAAGGGATTGATCTTTAAGCTATACCTCT
>CBFDAB010000090.1:0-8875 GCA_965602745.1 uncultured Campylobacterales bacterium | reverse complement strand
ACTCGCGACCCCGACCTTGGCAAGGTCGTGCTCTACCGCTGAGCTATTCCCGCACATTTTGTTTGTGGACGGGAATTTTAGCAAAACAATTCTTAAATGTAAAGTAGTTTTACAAAAAAATGTAAAATTTCCTATTATCTTTTTAAAATTAGCACTTCAACAGGCTTAAAGAGCCTCCTAAAGCCTTAAACTTTGATATAATCTCGTTAATCATACATACAAAGGATTTCCATGCGTAGTGATACAATCAAACGCGGATTTGACAAAACTCCTCACCGTTCACTTTTACGTGCAACAGGATTAAAAGATGAAGACTTCGATAAACCATTTATCGGTGTTGCCAACAGCCATATTGATATTATTCCCGGACACTTTTTCCTTCAAGAATATGGTCGTATTATAAAAGAAGCTATCCGTGAAGCTGGTGGTGTTCCATTCGAGTTTAACACTATAGGTGTTGACGATGGCATCGCTATGGGCCATGAGGGAATGTTATATTCACTTCCTTCACGTGAGCTTATTGCTGACTCTATTGAAACTGTTATGGAGGCACATCAACTTGATGCAATGATTTGTATCCCTAACTGTGACAAGATCGTCCCGGGTATGTTAATGGGTGCACTTAGAGTTAATGTTCCTACTATCTTTATTTCAGGTGGTCCAATGAAGGCCGGAAAAAAGGCTGACGGTACACCAATTGACCTCGCTACGGCTTTTGAAGCTGTTGGTCAACACTCTGAAGGTAAGATGACAGACGAAGAACTTTACGAAATTGAATGTGAAGCTTGCCCAAGCGGTGGTTCATGCTCAGGTATGTTTACAGCTAACTCTATGAATACACTTTGTGAGGCTATGGGTGTTGCCCTTCCTGGAAATGGAACTGTTTTAGCAATGACACCTGAGCGTATAGAGATGGTTAAGGTGGCTGCTAAGCGTATTGTTGAGATGGCAAAATCTGAAGACCCTAAATGGAAAATGCGAAATATCTTAAACAAAGATGCTATCAATAATGCCTTTGTTATCGATATGGCTATGGGTGGTTCTTCAAATACAGTACTTCACCTTCTAGCTATCGCTAATGAGGCTGAAGTTGATTTTGATATTACCGATATCAATAGAATTGGTAAAGAAGTAGCGCATATTGCAAAGATTTCTCCTTCTTTAAGTACCGTTCATATGGAAGATGTCAACCGCGCTGGTGGTGTAAACGCAGTTATGAAAGAAGTAAGTAAGCGTAGTGGTTCTGTGTTTAAAACAGATGTCTTGACCGTAACAGGTGAAACCCTAGCTGAGCGTATTAAAGATGCAGATATCAAAGATACAAATATTATCCATACAAACGAAAATGCCTTCTCACCAGTTGGTGGACTTTCAATTTTATTTGGAAATCTTGCTGAAGAAGGTGCGGTTGTTAAAACAGCAGGTATCACACCAAATATGCGTCAGTTCAAAGGAACAGCTATCTGTTTTGACTCTCAACAAGCTGCTATTGCAGGAATCATGAGTCATAAGGTAAAAGCGGGTGACGTTGTAGTTATTCGTTATGAAGGACCAAAGGGTGGACCGGGTATGCAAGAGATGCTTGCGCCTACTTCACTTATCATGGGAATGGGTCTTGGTGAAAGTGTTGCACTTATCACAGATGGTCGCTTCTCTGGTGCTACTCGTGGTGCAAGTATCGGTCATGTTAGTCCTGAGGCTGCTGAGGGTGGTCTTATCGGATTAATTCATGATGGAGATGAAATTGAGCTTGATGTAGATACACATTTACTTCAACTAAACGTCGATGCAGAAGAGCTTGAACGTCGCCGTCTTCACTTCACTCCAGTAAAAAAAGAGATCAAATCTAAGTGGCTTAAACGTTACAGTCTACTTGTTTCAAATGCATCACATGGTGCCGTGCTTAAAACAGAACTTTAAAAAAGTTTAGCTTCAGCATATCTTCTGCTGAAGCTCATTATTCAACGTACTCATGGACTCCTTCGGAGTCACTTCAACACAATAAACACTCAATCCAAATTTTTTGCTCTCGTTCGACCTGTCTTTTTATTCAGTTTTACTTGTGAATTCAGGGACTATCTTTTTCAGGGCAGAAATCTTATCAGTAGCTGCAAAGAGATCTTTTATATCTTTTTTCAAGAGGTCAATGTCATAAGATGTCGGCTTTGCTATAAAGATCGATTCGTAAGAGGTCTTCTGCTCACTCTCATCCAGCATCAGCTCTTCATAAAGTTTTTCACCGGGACGCAGACCTGTAAATTCTATCTTTATCGCATCTTCTTTTCCATAGAGCTGGATCATCTTTTTAGCCAGCTCAACAATCTTTACAGGCTCACCCATATCAAGAATAAACAGTTCATTTCCCTTGGCTATAGAAGCGGCTTGAAGGACAAGCTGACAGGCTTCTGGTATGAGCATGAAGTAACGCGTCATCTCAGGATGTGTCACCGTGAGTGGGCCGCCTTGTTCTATTTGATACTTAAACTTCGGTATAACAGATCCGCTTGAACCCAATACGTTTCCAAAACGTACCGCTACGATCTCTGTGCCCTTACTATCGATGTTTTGCCCGTAGAGCTCTGTTACACGTTTTGTCGCACCCATTACATTTGTCGGACGGACGGCCTTGTCTGTAGAGATCACCACTAATTTTTGCACACAGTGTATTATGCTCAGATCAATTACGTTCATCGTGCCTAAGATATTATTCTTCAAGGCACTCTCTATATTATCTTCGCACAGAGGCACATGTTTATAAGCCGCAGCATGAATCACAATATCAGGCATAAACTTCTCAAAGACAGCAGACAACTCCTCTTTATTTACAACAGAAAGAAGTTTTGCTTCTGCCTTTGGCAACTCTTCTTTAATCCTGTAAAGATTATATTCGCTATGATCGACCAGCAGTAGGGATGAGGCACCGAAATTATTACACTGAAGAGATATCTCGCGCCCAATACTTCCACCTGCCCCCGTAATCAGTACTTTTTTATCCTTGATAAATGCTGCAATACATTTAGGATCAAGATCTTGGGGATGACGAGCCAAAAGATCACTAATACGCATAGGCTCAAGTTCTTCTTTAGCATCCTCAAGAAGATGGTAATTGCGCACTTCATGCACACCAAGTTCATAAAGCTTGTCATAAAGAGTGTTTAAAGCCTTTGTGTCCAGTTCAAGCGTTAATATCGCGGCTTCGATATTAAACTTTCTAATCACCTCTTCCAGCTCATCATAAGAGAAGACCTTTACATTGTTCATGTAGGTATGTACGGTATGCTTATTTTCCGGCAGAAGAGCAAGGATGGCAGATGGAAAATAGGAGAATTCTCCGTTTAATGCGCTCTTTATCAACTGAGTCGCTTTTGTATTGGCACCGATGATCAAAGTCGGCTTCATATAAGACCTGTCACCCTGTTCCAAATAATAACGCTTTGAGATACGCAATAGGCCTATAAAGAACAGAGAGAGAACAATGTCAATTCCAATAACACTACGAGGAAAAGGAGAGAGGGCCTCAAATCCCTGAATCATAATAAAGGCAAAGAGGCTGTAAGAGAGAAGATGTGCCACAAGCAACTTCTTAGCATCCTCAAGACTAAAAAAACGCCATGCCGTCATATAGATGTGAAAAGAGGTGAAAATAGTGATTTTCAGGGTAAAGAGGAGTAAAAATATATTAAAGAAGGATTCCATAAAGACCTGAGGTATCTCAAAATTAAATCTCAGACCATAAGCAATAAGAAGTGTGAAAAGCGAGATCACAAGATCAGAGATCACAAAGAAAACAATACGCTTTGCACCTGTTGGCCTCAATAGATTCAACAGATTCATAAGATCACACCTTT
This sequence comes from uncultured Campylobacterales bacterium, assembly GCA_965602745.1. Taxonomy (GTDB): domain Bacteria; phylum Campylobacterota; class Campylobacteria; order Campylobacterales; family Sulfurimonadaceae. The sequence goes on along the minus strand of CBFDAB010000090.1, from coordinate 5,027 downwards.
TACACATTCACAGATAAAATGCACATCTTCTCGACTCAGATCTGTACCGCTAGGCAGGCAGATCCCTTTTCGAAACAACTCTTCACTCACACCGTTTACCTCAGCCAAGGCATCTTTAAAAAGTTCTTGCATATGCATAGGTTTCCATAACAGACGGCTCTCTATATTCTGCTCATTCAAGGCTTTTATCAGGAGATTTGGATCAGTTTTTTCCAGAGTCAAAGTAGTAAGCCAGCGATTTCCTGAAGATCCGTTTAGCTCTGGCATAAATCTTATCTCCTCAAGCTCTGCTAACTCTTCTTTATACCAAGAAAAGACTTCTTGACACTTGGCTACGCGTTCGTCAATAACTTCCATCTGAGCCACTCCGATAGCCGCGAGGACATTACTCATCCTGTAGTTATATCCAAGCTCTTTATGCTCATAATAAGGCATATCTTCTTTGGCCTGCGAGGCATAAAAACGTGCCTTGTCTATCCACTCTTTATTATTGGAGACCAGCATCCCCCCGCCCGAAGTGCTTAAGATCTTGTTTCCGTTGAAAGAGTAGATACCAAGATCACCGAACGTCCCCGTATACTCTCCCTTAAACTTTGCCCCCAGACTCTCAGCCGCATCTTCTATCAGAAAGATATTGTTCTCTTTGCAGATCTTCAAAATCTTATCAAGATCTGCGCACTGTCCGTACAGATGTGTCAAAATCAGGGCTTTTGGTTTTTTGGGACTGTTTTCGATCGCTTTTTTCAAACGTGTCGGACTCAGGTTCCAGCTCTTCTTGTTTGAGTCTATAAAATAGGGTGAAGCATTTTGATACAAGATAGAAGAGACCGAACCGATAAAGGTGAAAGAAGAGGCTAAGACGATATCATCTTCCTTAATACCCAAAACGCGAAGTGCCAGATGAATAGCAGATGTCCCGTTGATTGTCGCCAAGGCATAACCCGCGCCCGTATAATCACAGATACTTTTTTCAAAGCGGTCAACAAATTCGCCTAAGGGCGCGATATAATTACTTTTAAAGACCTCAGAAATATACTCCTGCTCACGTCCTGACATATGCGGAGGAGAGAGGAAGATACGATTCCTCATCCAAGTACTCTTGCCGGAACGCCTACAGCCGTGACATTAGAAGCAATGTCATTTATAACAACCGAACCTGCGCCTATAATAGAGTTTTCTCCGATCGTCTTGCCTTGAATAACACTCGCTCCAATGCCTATATGGCTCAAAGTCTTGACACAGACATCTCCGCCAAGCGCAGTATTGGGTGAGATATGGACAAAGTCTTCAATAATATTATCATGTTCTACAACACACGAGCTGTTTAAAATAACACCTTCTCCTATGACAGCATCCGCGTTAACAACAACATTTGCCATTATCACGCTTCCCTTACCTATATCAGCAGTAGGACTAAGTACAGCTCTGGGATGGACTAGGGTCTCAATAGAGATCTGGTGCTGCCGAAGTTTTTGCATCATCTTTTGACGTATAAGGTTATCTCCTACACCTAAGGCCATCGGTACCATATGATAAAACTCCAGATAGACCAAAAAGCTGTAAGCGCCTTTGCTATCATCATCATCTACCCATATGATCTCTGTGTAGCCCAAAAGCCTTGCTATATCTGCCAAGACCTTGCCGTGTCCGCTTTTTCCGTAGATGGCGATTTGTTTAGTTATGTCCATTAAACTTCTCACTTGTTGCATGTTTGTCTGCAGAAATATCTTTTCGCATCAAGACTTTTTTCATCGTCAGCCATAAGATCTTCATATCCAGTAAAAAAGATAAATTTTGAACATAAAAAAGATCATATTCAAACTTCTTTTTCCAGCTTATCGCATTACGTCCATTCACCTGAGCCCACCCTGTTATACCGGGTTTTACATCATGACGTCTTTTTTGTTCTTCATTATACAAGGGAAGATACTCAATTAGCAAGGGACGAGGTCCGATAAAACTCATTTCGCCTTTTAAAACGTTGATAAGCTGGGGCAGTTCGTCAAGACTCAGCGAACGTATCAGCTTACCGATACCGTGCAAACGCTTCTCGTCTGGAAGTAAATTTCCTTCTTCGTCTCTCTCGTCTGACATGGTTCTTAATTTGTAGATTGTAAATATTTCACCTTCTCTACCCGGACGATTCTGTTTAAAAAAGAGGGGTCGTCCCATCTGAAGATTGATAAATAACAACACACCTAAAATCAATGGAGATAAGATGACTAATAAGATCATAGAAAAGATGATGTCAAACATCGGTTTTAGCAAAGATTTATACATTTTCAAATTGCCTATAAAGATCTAAATATTGTTCTATTACGATCTTAGTATCAAACTCTTTAACCATCTTCTTACGACCTTCCATTCCCATTTGTTCACATAATTCAGATTTATCCATCAAATTAAGAATTTTTTCACAAAGCTGATTACTATCATGCGTTGGTATCAGATATCCGTTATATCCATCATCTACAACCTCACGACATCCTACCGTATCTGTAGTAATAATTGGTTTTTGCATAGAAGCAGCTTCAAGAAGTGTTCTAGGCACCCCTTCCCTGTAACTCGGTAAGACAAAAATATCACAAATACAGATCAGCTCTTTTACGTCAGAACGATGATTTAACCACGTAACATTAGCGCTGTTTAGATACTCTTCATCTGCACAACTTGGATTCCCTTCATCTGTTCCGCCAACAAGTACAAAAAGTATATTTTTGTCTTTAAGCTGTCTCGCGGCAGTATAGAACTCTTTGATACCCTTGTGCCAAATAGCACGGGCAATCATCAGAACTATAAATTTATTGTCCGGATTAATTTTCTCTCTAAGCTTCTCAACTTTTTGCGTATCAGTGCGCTTAGGAGAGAAAAAATGTGTATCTACCCCTACACTTTTTATCACAACACTCTTTTCTTTTGAAATAACATTATGCTCTTGCAGATATAAAGGATCATCTTGATTGACAAATACACAGGCCTGCGAAAATTTAAAGACGATCTTGTAACCCAGCTCTATCACTTCACGCATTACTTTGGATTTAAAATCATTTTCCAGATAAAAAGAACCCAGACCTTCTACCAAATTGATAATAATGGGTACCTTTGCCATTTTTCCTGCAATAGTCCCGTATATATTTGGCTTGGCTGTAAATGTATGTAGAATATCTAACTTCAGTGGCTTAATTTCCGTAAAGATGTTATATATAGCTCGTATCTCTTTAAAAGGATTTATGCTGCCCCTGTCTATATTATAGGAAATGGCTTGAATACCTGAATCTCTAAACTTGTGAAACACCTCTCCCTCAGGACATATCGCATAAACCTCATGTCCTTGCGAAACCAAGGCTTGCATAATAGGTAGACGGAAGAGATAGAGGTTTAGATCTAGATGTGATAAAAAACCAAAGGTCAAATACGCAACCTATAAGTTTTTGAAAATGGGGTCATAATCACTTCTTCAAAGAGCGATCTGTCATACTGTTCAAGAACAAAAAGCTGAATAAAGGTCGAATTATACATCTCTTGGTCCATGACTAAAAATCGCTTATAACTCTTCATGTAAACAAGATATAATCCACCATCTTCATGTACCTTATTTGCTTGCACATGTAATTTTTGGTTATTGTCGTACTGCGTGCTTATAAACATCTTCATTTTAACCTGTTGATTAGCAACGTTGACAATACCTTTTTCCAAGTCAACTTCTATCCCGCGACCAAGATTTAACAGATTTTTTGTCTGCTGAACTTGCACGCTTTGGTAGAAAAAAGGTGAGGGATGTGCTTCTCCGGTTTTTAAGTCCAAATTGCTAAATAAAACAACTGTAGGAAAAATATCCAACATTCTCAAAGGCAGGTAATAATATACGTCTCTTGTCTTAGCCGGTAGGGTCAAAGAACCTGATGAAACAAGATCCAAGAAATCATCCGGGTCACTTGTATTATAATCTTCCATCATCATTTGAAGATAAGAGCCTTGTCTCTTCTTCGCATATGCCATCTCTGTATATTCTACATCTAATCGTGCCATATTGGCGGAGGCCATAGGCGGACTACTTAGGCTGAAGCTTACGGGAAAGTTGACATCTCCCCCGTGTTTCCCACCATCAACTAAGGTTTTCACATCACTATAATAACGAATAGGATAACCATAATCCCACCACGTCATCACATAATCTTCACGACTGGAAACTTCTTTTAACTGCTCAAGGATTGCTACTTCATTATTTGTAAAAACGGTTGGCACTCTATAATCCATTACATGAGAAATATTTGGCCATAAGATTCCTATTGTTGTAAGCACAAGAAAGAGATACCTAAGACGATTATTTTGAATATACTGTGAGACTTGAGTTATTAGATACGCTATTGACAGAGCCATAATAGGCACTGCATAAACGGTAAAACGCAATCCGCCCACATAAGCCACAAAACCAAGACCAACTAAAGGCAGAGTAAGAAGCATAACGCGATGGCGAATAAGTAGTAAAATATATCCCACAACCGAGAGTAAGAAAATCAGGGTATTCCCACTAATACGATTAGCAAAGACATCAAAAGGGATTTTCCCTGCTTCACGTACCGTTTGAGCCACATTAAAGAAGTGTAAAGAAACAGTTTGACCCTGCATTGTTTCTGAACGAAAGACATAGCTTTGAAGTTGATAAAGAACCGGATTGAATCCACCCGTAAAAACAATGCCAAGAGCCGAAACAGCCAAAAGCATTAGAATGATTTTCATATCTCTTATATCTTTGAAATGAAACCAAAGAAAGATGGCCATTATCAGTAAAAGTTTCACTATAAAATATGTACCTATAAGCGCCAATGCCATAAACAATAATATTTTATAAAAGTAGTTGTTTTTACGTTCAAATATAAGTGTATACGTAAACATCATTGCAAATAAGGATAAGTTGATCGATCCACTAGCATGATACCACCATTGGTTTGCCATAATAGCCAAAGGAATTATTTCTGGCTCAGAAATAATTCATCCACAATGTTCAATGCCGCAAGAACAGCGAT
>CBFDAB010000089.1:0-9040 GCA_965602745.1 uncultured Campylobacterales bacterium | reverse complement strand
AAAATTTAAGGAGACAAAAGATAATTTAAGTGAAAATCTGTAAGGACTTATTCACAGGTTAAAGCAATGTGTGAATACTACACACTTGTATGAATAATAGAAATATTTAGGAGATAAAAAAACAGCTTAAGCTTGAATCTTAGAGATATATCAAGATAAAAAAGTTAAATTTTTGACTTAAGCTGATTGTGGTATCATTTCAGCATAAACAGTCTCCCTGGTGTGTTGGCTGTTTCTTCATTCTTATTAAATCATACAAATAACTTTCAAATTTCATCCAGTTGACAATTCTACAACTAACATATGATAAACTTATGCGAAATAAGATAAGGATAGAAATGATAAAAGTATTCATTCTAAATACATTAGCCGCAAGTCTAATAATGGGAAGCAGTTTAGTAAAACAAGCTGAGGCGGTAAGTGAAACTTATGTTTCTTTAGCAAAACAGGCCGGACTTGTTGCTATACCTGCAAGCGGTAAAGAGCTTCGTAAACTTATTGATAATGAAAAAAACCCTATCAGTAATGCAAAGGTTGAGTTAGGGAAGAAACTGTTTTTTGAGCCACGTATATCTAAGAGTGGGCTTATCAGCTGTAATACCTGTCATAACCTGGGTATGGGCGGTGTGGATGGCGTGAGCGCGGCTATTGGGCATAAATGGACAGTTAATCCTCATCACCTAAACTCTCCTACTGTTTATAATGCAGTCTTTTTCTCTGCTCAGTTTTGGGATGGACGTGATCCTGATCTAGAAAAACAAGCTCAAGGACCTATTCTTGCCGGACCGGAGATGGCTGCGAGTAAAGAGCATGTTGTAAAGACAGTTACGTCTATGCCGGAATATGTTGAGTCATTTAAAACAGCCTATGGAGCTGATGTGAATATTGATTATGAAACAATCACAGCAACCATAGGTATATTTGAACGCACACTTGTAACACCGGCTCCTTATGATGCTTATCTTAATGGAGATGAGAAGGCAATGACTAAGGAGCAAAAAGAGGGCTTAAAGACCTTTATTGACAAGGGTTGTACATCATGTCATACAGGTATAGCCTTAGGGGGATCTATGCAAAGCTTTGGTACTACAGGAAAGTATAAGTATACAGATATTGGAGACTTTAAAGGTGATAAAGACGGCCTTGTTAAGGTACCTACTCTAAGAAATATCCATGAAACAGCACCCTACTTCCATAATGGTGCAGTAAGCACACTTAAAGAAGCTATTATAGAGATGGGACGTATTCAGTTGGGTCTAAAGATCACAGATAAAGAAGCTGCCTCTATTGAGACCTTCTTCCACGCACTTGAGGGTAAAAAACCTGAGATCGTTTATCCACAGCTTCCAAAATCTACATCTACTACACCTAAACCAGATCTACACTAAGACTCTCTTATCAAGACTTCTAGCCTCAGGCTAGAAGCTCCTTCCCTCACGGTATTAACAGATCCATTCTCATTTTATATAACAAAAATTTATATTTTTAGATTAAATGTGTTTAACTAATGCTAGAATAGAGTTAAAAGATGACAAAAATATCTGAGGTCTAAATGAAAATCACGGTAAATATTGACTCTATGAAGATCTTAATCCTAGATGATTCAGTCAGTAGCAGTGCCTTGCTAAAAGCCATTTTAAATAAAGAACTCATACAAGAAGTCTTCTCAACGACCAGTCTTGATACAGCATATGAATTATTAGATACCCATAAGATAGATCTTATTCTTCTCTCTTACGTCTTACCCGAGATTAACGGAACAGAAGTCTGCCGGCGTATCTCTAGTAATATGCTTTATGAAGATATCCCTATTATTATGGTGACGGCAAACAGTGATATTCAAACCCTTCAGCTTAGTTTCGAAAACGGAGCTGTAGATTATATCTCTAAGCCTTTTAAGGGAAAAGAACTTATTTCAAGAGTTCAAGCCCATCTTGTACGTAAACATGTTGTTGACAATCGTAAACAAACAGCTATTACCGACTCCCTGACAAACATCTATAATCGTCGTCACTTTGATACAGTCTTTGATCATTTTCATACGCGCGCTCTGTCTGGGAGTAAGGGACTTAGCTTTTTTATGATTGATATCGATAATTTTAAGAAATATAATGATAATTACGGACACCAAAAAGGTGATGAGGCCTTAAAGGCGGTGGCAACCGTGCTTCAAGAACAACTCCATAGAGCAGATGATTACCTTTTTAGAATAGGGGGAGAGGAGTTTGCAATCATACTATATGATACGGCAACAGAGTTTGCACGTACTCTAAGTGATAAGATACATAAGGCACTCTCTCTGTTAGATATAGAACATAAGTTGAATGAAGAGTATAAGAAGATAACGGTATCTATTGGGGTATTTACTGCGATGTGTAGAGATGATATTACGAAGTTTGAGATTTATGATAGAGCCGATAAGGCACTTTATGCCTCTAAAGCGGGTGGACGAAGCCAAACAACTTTTACAGAGATTTAGATCGATGAATTTTACAAATAATATTTTTGGTAATAATACGTGATTTTGCAGTTTTTTTAAAAGAGAGTTGAAATCAGTTTCTTATGAAAGCTTATCGAGGTTTAAAATGCGTAGCAAGCCCCGATAATAATATCGGGATCTTATTCTTATTCGTTATCCTTTACAGGAATAGGCGCCTCTGCATAGACAACTTTATCTTTACCTTTAACAGCAAAAATAATAGCAACAATATGTAAAATTGTAGGAACTAAAGGAATAAGGTTCAGTAATGGTACTAAATCAAATATTAGAGCTATTGCAGGCAGGGAAACAAGCCAGCTTTTTTCAATTATCTTAGCTCTTACATAAGTAATGGCAACAAGAACAAGTAATGCAATTAATTGGAGCACCTTAGCAATGTAAAAAGAAGCAGGCGTAGCAGCTTCTTTGCCTTGTAAACCGGCATTAAAAGCATCTTCCATACCTTGGGCCATCCCAATATAAGGGAGAAAGTAGGTCGGTATCATAAACAAAACATAAATCCCGGCAAAAACCAGTGGATTTCCTAATAGCCCATTAAGTTTTGGATTGTCCAAAACCTCTTCAATCTTTTTCTTCAACAGTTATCCTTTATATGTAATTTTAAGAGTCTATCATACAATAATATTTTAAGACTGCTTTAAAGGTGTATAAATAACAATAAATGTTGTTTTTTACTAAAAGTTACATGAAATAGTTTTTAAAAGAAGGTAGTTTCCACTAAGAAAGAGGTAAAAAGTATAGGTAAGAGATAGACTTATCGAAGCCCTATTGTTCTCCGTTCTTGGAACGGATAGCTATAATCAAGCCACCTACTCCAACAATAACAACAATAGTTAAAAAAATGATTTGAAAGATATCTGTAGCCAGCATTAGTATTCACCCTCTTCTTTCTCTTTGAGTTGTCCGCAGGCTGCAGAGATATCAATACCCTTGGATTGGCGGATAGTACATAAGAGACCATGATTGATAAGGTATTCCTGAAACTTTACCATAGAAGCAACGCTAGGACGCTTATAAGGACTTCCAGGATATGGATTAAAGAAGATGAGGTTTACCTTGGCTTTAATGTCAGAAAGCAACTTAACGAGCTTCTTAGCCGATTCAATGTCATCATTCTTATCTTTTATAACCAGATATTCGAACATAACACGTTTTCTTGTATCAATAGGAAAGCGTTTTACGGCTTCTATAATAGAGTTGATATTATGTGCTTTGTTCATAGGGATGAGTTCTGTTCTTAGCTCATCATCAACGGCGTGAAGAGAGATGGCTATATGCACACCTAAATTCATTTGACCAAGCTTATCTATCTTATTACTAAGACCGGAGGTAGAAACAGTCTGACGTTTACCCCCAATAGCAAGCCCGTCCTCTTCTTTAAATATTGTGATGGCAGTGGCAAGGTTATCGAGGTTGTCCAGAGGTTCACCCATTCCCATATAAACGATATTCATACGTTTCGCCGCAGGGATATTATTGTCTATCTTGATAGCAAGGACCTGAGCGACTATCTCTCCGGCAGTAAGATCACGTGTAAAACCGCCCTTTGCCGTTAGACAAAAAGTACAGCCTACCTTACATCCGACCTGGGTAGAGACACAGACTGTGTATTTAGCCTCAGAAGTGATCTCGCCATCATCACCTAGCTCTTCAGGTTTCATAAGAAGTAAAACGGCCTCTACGGTTTTTCCATCAGGAAGAGCAAATAGATACTTGATAGTACCGTCATCACTTAACTCTTTTTTAACGATTGTAAGAGGCATGAGAGTGTATTTCTCATCAAGCTCTTGGCGCATAGCCTTAGGGATGTTCTGCATCTCATCAAAGCTTTTTACATAACTGTGATAGATCCAGCCATAGATCTGTTTTGCTCTAAATGCGGGTTTGATGACCTTGGCCAGTTCATCCTTTGTGAAGTCTAAGATAGTCTGTTTCATATGGAATAATCTTTCATCGAGGCTAGGCTTTGCCTACTGTATTTTGGTGTTCGAGCGAGAGAAACATCTGCTTCGCAGACCGCCACGGCTTGTTTTAAGTAGAAACATCGTTTCACGACCGCCACGGCTTGTTTTGTGAAGTCTAAGATAGTCTGTTTCATTTGCAAGCATCTTTCATTATGAGGTAAGCTCGTGAAGACGCTTTTTGACATGTAGGCTAAGTAGCTCTTTGGCCTTTTCATGGTTGGCAAGAAAGTCTGCATGGGCATCTGTGTTAGTGTAGTTAGTAACACAAAAAACACCGCCGGCGGGAATATCAAACTCTTGGGCGATGCGAAGCACTGCAAAGAACTCCATATTCTCAATACCCACGCCAAATTTTAAAAAGTTTTTTGTCAGCTCGGCATCCGTAGAGATATAGTTAGAAGAGTTTACAACAATATCTTTTCCACCCTCAGTGTTAGTCGTAACAACATTATCCAAGGGGGTATAAGCCTTGTTCTGCAAGAAGGCTAACTCGATGTTAGAAGCTGTTTTAGATTCGACAATATCAAAGATCTTATGCTCACCGTAAGAACCGGCAGAGCCTACAAAAAGTAGAAACTCCGGCTTATCAAACAGGCACAAACGTGTTAGGTTCATAGCCATCTCTACAAGTCCGACACCCATAGGGGTCGCAAAGTTAAAGGTCTCGTTATTTCCTGCACATATAATCATTTTAAAGCCTCACCGGAATATTTTGATCATGCAGATAGTGTTTTAAATCCATGATATCGATCTCTTTATAATGGAAGATTGATGCGGCTAAGGCTGCGTCAGCCCCATGCTCAAAGACTTCTTTGATATGAGCCATAGTCCCTGCTCCGCCACTGGCGATAATAGGAACATTAACCAGCTCAGAGATCTGTTGGGTGATAGGAATGTCAAACCCTGCCTTTGTCCCATCCGCATCCATAGAAGTCAAAAGAATTTCCCCTGCCCCTCTGTCAACGGCTTCTTTTGCCCAGTCAAGAGCATTAATACCGGTATCGACACGTCCGCCATTTAGGTAAACATTATAATGATCTCCTGTTTGTTTGACATCTATGGCAACAACAATACATTGAGAACCAAAACGTTTAGAAGCCTCATTAATAAACTCAGGACGTTTTATAGCCGCTGAATTTAGACTGACTTTGTCGCATCCGACATTGAGGAGTTTGTAGATGTCTTCAAGTTTACGAATTCCACCGCCGACGGTTAGGGGAATAAAGACCTCTTTGGCTACTTTTTCAACGATATCTACTATAGTCTCTCTGTTATCAGATGAGGCAGTGATATCCAAGAAGGTTATCTCATCAGCGCCTTCATCATTATAACGCTTGGCAACCTCAACAGGGTCACCTGCGTCTTTGAGACCGACAAAGTTAACGCCCTTAACGACGCGTCCATCTTTTACATCAAGACAAGGGATAATACGTTTTGCAAAATAGTCCATAGTTTTTCCAAGTATTTATATAGATGCGATTATAGTAAAGATTGGCTTATGAAGTGTTTGGACATTTAAGCTAAGTCGATTAATCTTGAATCTTGACCTTAGCAATACCAGCATTACCAAGGGAGATGAAGAGAGTGTTTTCAGCCCTGTTTAGCGTACTGCTAAGTGCGCTTGCATCTGATATCTTATAGGTACTGATATGTCTTAGGTCTTTAGGATCTTTGGTATTGATATAATAAACCCCATCATCCAAGGCTGAGACATAAAGTCTCTCTCCATCACGAGAGAGAGTCAGAGCTTTGGCATATTTTGGCGTCAAACATGTTGAGATTAGGGATATGTCTGATTCAGTCGATACATCTAGTACATGTATCCCATTCTCACCTGAGGCCACATAAGCTATCTTTTTATCTGCAGACAAGATCACATGATTTGCACCGTCTTCCAAGGGAAAGTTGAAAATCTCTCGGGGGTTTCCAATACAAGAGATATCTAAGAGGCTAATCCCCTTAGTGTGAGAAAGATAGAGTCTCGAACGATTATCATCAATGGCAAGATGATTAATCTCAAGACCTCGATTATAATTTGCCAGAAGCTTGAACTCTTCTTTATTGGAGATATCAAAGATACTTAAACCCTTTGTCTTTCTGATAATAAAAATTTTATTGTCATCTATAGAAGGAGAAGCGTGGATAGCACGTAATCTTGTATATTCACCTTTTTGTAAGGGGGAAGAGGGCTGAGTGAGGTCCAAGATAGAAAAGCCATTTTTTTCATCACTTAGATATAGATATTCTCCTGTGGATGAAGGACTTATATCTACAAGTTCACATCCTTCACCGTAAAAATCAAAGCTTGAGGTTTCTGAAGCATCTGCAAAATCTTTGATATCAACAGTCTTAAAACAGTAGTTCCCATCTGCGACATAAGCAAACTCTTCATTTTTAGAAAGAAGTACCTTATGACTTACCCCTCCGGAAGAGTAGAATGTTTCTATCTGATAAACCTTTGGCATATGCCCATTGACATATTCCATAAGTTCGGGGTCAGAGTCTAGTGTCTGGTAATATTGATCCAAAGCAGGGAGCTTTCCTCGTGTTCTATGAGAGACATAATAGGCCATTGCGCGCTTTTTTATGATCTTGTTTTCTAAGATTGCACCGATATCTTTGCTCATAATACGCGAGAACTCTGCATAATCGTTTTTATCAATACTTGCAAGAAGGTATCCATTGATAATACGTATAATCTCATCATGCTCTTTTTGCAGTTCCCGCAGACCTTTGACATATCTCTTCTTTTTTTCCTTATCTTCTGTTGAACTGTTCTCTATAGAAGATGCAAGGATTAATAAGTTCTGTACCTTTATATGATACTGAGTAAACTTATCATTCACTTTTATAAGATTTGAGAGTCTGCTAAAAACCTCGTCTGCCTTATAAAGGGGTGTTCCCAACTTGGCAAAGGGTTTAGGATATTCATCTGAAAAACATGAAAGGGTGAAAATTAAAAATGTTAAAATTGTTTTGATCATTATGAGCCTAAAAAAATATTATTTTATACTTTAAATGATAATTATAGAGCTTTGTCTCTTAAATGGAGTTCTAAAACAAATTTTATGACCTTATCTTTGGGCATTTCGCAGGGCTTCAACAAACCGTCTTTTATATTGGGATAATAATTCAAAGAGATAAAATCATTTCCGCCCAACTCTTCAGCGTAGAGCTTGATAAGTTTGCCCCCTAGATTGGTCTCTTTTCTAAGGAGATAGCGTTTGTCTTCAAAGATAACATCATTGGCACCATCTTTTAAGGTCTGTAGTTTTAGATGAAACTCTTTATACATCAATAATCTCCCGAATAATTGGCACAATGGTACTTGAAAAGGTATAATCCTTTTATGAAAGTAATAATAGATTTAATAGAAGATATCCGCACTGCAATCAATGACGATGAGAATTTTTCTCTTACAGCCATGGGTTTGAAAGAAGAAAACAGAGAGTTCATCCCCTCATGGGAAAGTAAGATCTGCTCTATGAAGCTTGATGACGATAAAAAAAGACTTTATCTCTTTCTTGGCAAAGATGAGGCCTTAAGCACAGGTGTCTTGCTAGAGAGCCTGAACATCTTGGAAAATGAAAAGATGATGTATGAGGTATGTATCTCTTATTCTAAGCAGAGTCAACGTATAGACAGCTCTCTAATAGGATTTGGGGAGTCCTTTGAAGATAAGAAGTACTTACTCTTTATCCCCGAGTAAGAATTAATATTTATTTGTGTGTAAAGCTTTTGAGTTACTTATATTATGTGAGTGTGTTTAAATAGAATAAAGGGTACTCTTTTTGCACTAGGAATTAAAAAATGAAGAGCCTCTGTAAGACATGATATACTATCTTCATGAAAAAACTTCTAATAATTTTTTTACTTCTTCTTTTTACGGCATGCTCGGATAAAAAACCGGGTATAGAAGTGCCTTCTATTATCTGGCCTTATGAGTTTTACAATAAGTTTAACCTTCGTACTATAGTGAGCTCCTATAGTACACAGTTAAGGTATTATTGTGCCTCTTACCCAAAAGATTTTTTTAAAGCAGATAAGGTAACTATGCCAACTACAGATAAGGTGGTAATTGAAGATGAACAGAGGCTTTTATCTTTTGAGCTAGTCTCAAGAAATCAGCTTATTATTGCGGATGAGGTTAAAGATGGAAGTTATCAGGCTAAACATCTATATACTATCTATTATAATGAAGAGTATGATGATTATAGGGCAGACACCTTTTTTATTAAGCCAAGAACAGATTGTCAAGAGCTGATTCTAAAAGAGGATACAAACGTCTCAAAGTAGTGAAAATTTACAAAAACTTATACTTAAATTAGTTTGGTTTAAGACAAAAAGGATAAGATTAAAAGAATAAATGCTTATCTAAGCGCTTTTTAGCTATCCTTTCAGCATATGAAAAAAGATGTAGTAGCTAAAAAGAAGTTTGGACAGAACTTTCTTATTGATGAAAGTGTTGTGCGACAAATAGTCGAAGCGATGCCCCATAATGATAATATCATTGCAGAAATAGGGCCTGGCTTAGGTGATTTGACTAAACATTTAGTGAACGTCAAAAGCGTTATTG
>CBFDAB010000088.1:0-9094 GCA_965602745.1 uncultured Campylobacterales bacterium | reverse complement strand
TATCAAGCCGTTGTACCGACAACATGGAATGCAGGTCCGATGGATGCTCATGGAGAGATTGGTCCCTATGAGGCATCTCTGGTCGGATTGAAACTTGAAGACCCGACGAAACCTTTGGAAGTACTCAGAGTTATTCACTCTTTTGATCCATGTATGTCCTGTTCAGTACATGTGATGGATATCAAAGGAAAAGAGATCAGTGAGTTTAAAGTAAATCCTTTAAGTAGTGGAGCTGCGTGTTAAAACGTAAAACAGATAAGTAGGAGTAAATCGTGGAAAACTCAGAAGAAACCGCTATTGAACATGTAGAGTTTGTCTACAGTAGTACAAATCGGATATTACACTGGATACGAGCTGTTATGATTACGGCCTTGGCAATAACAGGTTTTTATATTGCAAGTCCCTTTCTTGCACCAGGGGAGTCTAGCGATCAGCTCATTTATGCCAATTGGGTGTATTGGCATCTTGTATTTGGATTCATACTTATTGCGGGTGCACTATTAAGAATATATCTTTTCTTTTTCGGGGTAAACAGTACGGGTGAACTGCTTTCACTAAAAGATGTTTCCAGTGTTCAGTCTTGGAAAATAGCATTAAAGTCTTATTTTTTTATTGGTGAACTCAATAAAAAAGGTATGTATGGCCCCTTACATTTTATGTCATATTTTATGATTACTGTATTTATTGTTTTGGCTTCTGTAACAGGACTGATACTTTATGTACACGTATATCATCAGGGGCTTGGTGGTCTCTTATATGAACCGATGAGAGTGCTTGAATCATGGATGGGTGGTCTTGCTATGGTGCGTTTATTGCATCATATTACGATGTGGGGGTTCTTGATTTTTATCCCTATTCATATATATATGGTTATTTGGTCAGCCATTCGCTTCAAACATGCTGCCTTGGATGTTATGTTTACGGGATATGACTATCATCTTATGAAAGATAAGCATAATAAGTATAAAGAAAAATGAAAATATTACTTCTTGGAATAGGTAATCTTCTCTTTGGTGATGAAGGCATTGGTGTTCACTTTATTAATTACATGTCTAGAAAGTACAAATTTGAGGGTGAATCTCAGCTTGATATTGTTGATGGAGGTACGCTTGCTCAACGTCTTATTCCTATTATGGTAGAGTATGATCAAATAATCATTGTTGATACGATAAATGCTTCCGGTGTCAAAGCAGGGGAGCTTTACTTTTTTGACTTTGATGTTATTCCTGACGCGGTTGATTGGCAGGGAAGTGCTCATGAAGTAGAGATGCTTCAGACCCTTCATATGATGGATTTAGTCGGAGACCGTCCCAAAACTATGATTATGGGTGTAGTTCCGACGGTGATAGAAGCAACAGAGTTCTCTCTCTCACAGGGGATAGCGGATGCTATCCCTTTGATGGAAGAGACATTATTAAATTATCTAAAAGGTTTGGATATATACGCTATAAAACAAACAGAGGATGTGACTATTCATTCTGTACTTCCTCATTCATATAAGTCAGCAGATGCACATAGCGTTTAAATTTAACTATATCCATAATAATGGTCTGTTTACACGCCTTCTTGAACGTCTTGGCGAAGAATCAGTTCTACCTATACAACTTCATCAAGAGAATATGGACTATATTATTCAAGCAACTGGAGATCAAAGTGAGTTAGAATCATTGGCAGAACTTGTTTCTAGCTTAGTACCTCAATCACTCTTCTTATTAAAACATAGTATAGAAGAAATAGAGACTCCTCAAGAGTATCAGCCACTTAAAGAAGAACCTTGTGACTATAGAATTCCATACTGTCCCCAATGCCAAGATGGGATTATGAAGACATTGAATCCTTTTATACCTTGTAATGTCTGCGGGTTTAGTGATACGAAGCTCTCTTTTGAAGAATTAAAAAGTTTTACACAGACGGATGGTGACACAGTTGAAGAGTTTTTTGAAAAGTTTGCTGATCACCTTATAGAGACAGGAAGCCTTTCTCTTCTTACGTATAATGGGACACGTAACTTCTCATTACTAAATAATCAAGTAGGTGTTGATAGTGGCATTTTAATTTGTGACCCTTCAGAAATATCAGTATCTTTTGTCATTACCCAAGATGAACTTACTACACTGATGATGATTGAAAAGCCCTCAGTGCGGTTAAAGCCTAAGCTGAAGTTTAGAGCCGAGAATGGTCTAAGTAAACCTTTTTATCCTGTATTTTTTGCAGATGACAAAATTACCTTGGCTTTGAGTCTTGCCTTGTCACGTAAAGGTATATTTGCTCTGTATTGTGATAGTGTTACTTCACTTCGTGCTGCTTCTGCTCTGGGAGAACACGTCATCATACAAACAGGACGAGATATGCTTCCTTGGAAACATTCAATGTCCTTAGGTCAGTCGGTCTCTTGTCGTTTTGATGGTTTTAGAGCATTTGCAAATCAAAACGAATTACTCTTAAATACTGACTTTGAACCAGCTGAGTCATGTGTTGAGTTTGTTTCTAAAGAGATGCCTTCGTCTGTAAAAAAGAGTATTAGTTTTGAAAGCTCTCATGCTGCCTTGCGTTCAGTTGTCTTAGAACACAATCTTCAAGGCAAATCAATTTGCGGCATTTATCTTAGTCATCAGCATGATTGTTCAATATGCAGTTTCTCATCAAAGATAGGTTATACCGTAATGGCTGATTTCTCGTATAGGATATTAGATGATCCTAAGTCAATGCTAGAATCCATCTCCCATATGGATGAGGAGGGAGCGCGTCTAATAGCCAATTATAAGAAGAGATATCCGAAACTTTACGAACAGATAGAAAAGTCCAGTTTTAGCCCTGACGCTAATGCATCAATGTTGAGTAGATTATGGGCTATGGCGGCTGTTGTTATCGGACTGACAGAAGCTGGTGATATACACAGTGCTTGTGAAGAGTTGGAAGCAACAGCGCTTGAGTTTAATGGAAAGTCTGGACCTCGTATCGATTATAAGGTGATAAAGAGTGAAGCAGGTTATCAGTTAGATCCTAGACTGGCTATTAGGTCAGCTATGAGTTTTAAATTGGCAGGAGTTGATGAGTATCTGTTGAGCTTTGGTTTTATTGACTCCTTGGCAGACTTTATTGCGCAGCAGGCAGAACTTACTGATGCGAACATTGCTATTGAAGGTGTGAGTTTAAACGGAGATTTATTTGAAAACCGTCAACTGTTAATGCGTACCTATAATGCGCTTAGCCCAAATTATAAAATCTACAGAAACAAACGACTTGCTTTAGATGGTGCTAATATCGCTGTTGGAGCTATAACACTTGGAAGTGAATAAAAAGGTTTCTTTTAGCGGAGTTGTTCAAGGTGTAGGTTTTCGTCCTTTTATTTATCAACTTGCACACCGGTATGAACTAAAAGGATATGTCCAAAATGATAGCGAAGGTGTTATTGCAGAACTCGAAGGAAGTTCAAATAAAATTGATTCCTTGATAAAAGACTTACACCAAGAACTCCCTCCATTAGCCCGCATAGATTCCATAAACAGCATTGAAGGAACATTAGAAGGACATACAGAGTTTAAGATTATTCATAGCCACAATACCACAGCAAAAATGGCATTAATATCACCTGATATTTCTTCATGCGAAAAATGTTTATCGGAGATGAATGATTCCACTAATAGACGCTATCAATATCCCTTTGTCAACTGTACAGACTGCGGACCGCGTTATAGTATTATTGAAACAGTGCCTTATGACCGATCCAATACCAGTATGCGTTTTTTTCAGATGTGTAAAGAGTGTGAAGAAGAATACACAAACCCATTGGATAGACGTTTCCATGCGCAGCCAATAAGTTGCTTTTCTTGCGGACCGACATTAACACTGCTTGATGTAAAGCAGAATGTTTTGTGCGAGAATACCGAGGCAATTAAGATGGCAGTGAAGGCTGTCTTGGATGGTAAAATCATTGCCCTTAAAGGTCTTGGTGGTTTTCATCTGCTTTGCGATGCCAGTAATACTCAGGCAGTTTCGCTTTTACGTAAACGAAAAAACAGACCAGCCAAGCCTTTTGCTCTTATGTTTGCAGATATTCATAGTTTAAAAGAATCTGCTGAGCTCTCTTTAGAAGAAGAACTTTTAGTGACATCAAAAGAGAAACCCATTGTTATAACATCTAAGATGCAAAGTTCATTGGTGTGTGAAGAAGTCTCCCCGGGAATAGATCGTATCGGTGTTTTTCTTCCTTATACGCCTTTGCACCATCTTCTTCTACAAGGTATAGGTAAACCGGTTGTGGCAACGAGTGCGAACTTAAGTGACGAACCGATTATAAAAGACAGCAAGAACATAATAGAAAAACTCGGGCATGTAATTGACTTAGTATTGGATCATGACCGTGATATCATCAATACAAATGATGACAGTGTAGTGCAAGTAGTTGAGGGCAAGACAGTTTTTTTACGTATGGCCAGAGGGTTTACGCCCAAGAGTATAAAGCTCCCTTTTAAAAGTGATAAAAACATACTCGCAGTTGGAGCCAATCAAAAGAACACTATTACATTAATCTTTGATGACAAGCTTATTATCAGTCCACATATAGGCGACCTTAATTCGATTGAAGCCTTTGAATACTTTGAGCGAACTGTTGAGACATTCAAAAGAGTCTATAACTTTAAACCAGAAGTGATTGTCCACGACAAGCATCCTCAATATGAGACAAGCAAATGGGCAAAGAGCCGTAAAGTACATGACTCCTCTTTAACTCTTTTAGAAGTACAGCATCATTATGCGCATATTTTGGCGGTGAAGGCTGAGCATAAACTCAGTGGAAAGGTTCTTGGGTTTGCTTTTGACGGTACCGGATATGGTGATGATGGAAAAATTTGGGGTGGCGAGGTTATGATTGCAGATGATCATAAGTATGAACGTAAATACTCCCTTCAGCCATTTCGTTTATTGGGAAGTGAAAAGGCAGTGAAAGAGCCATACCGAAGTGCCTTGTCTTTACTGTTTGAGTATTATAGTCTGGAAGAAGTAATGACACTTGAGCTAGGCTTATTCGATGGCTTGTCAAAAGAGGAATTGACACTCTTGCATAGGGCTTGGGAAAAAGGCTTAAACTCACCATATTGCAGTTCTATGGGAAGACTTTTTGACGCGGTTGCCAGTCTTGTAAATATCAGCCATATTTCAAGTTTTGAAGGGGAAAGTGGTCTGAAAATGCAAAGTCATGTAGATGAAAAAATCACTCAAAGTTTTACGTTTAGTATTGATGAGGGCGTGATAAGTGTAGAGTCAATGATACGTGAGATTATTCAAATGAAAAATAGCGTTAAGATAGTGTCTATGTTCTTTAATACACTTGTTGAGATGATTGTAGAAATTGCTTCTTTACACCCTGAACTGCCTTTGGTCTTTTCAGGAGGTGTCTTTCAAAACAAGGTCTTACTTCAAAAGATAGAAAAGCGGTTAAAAAAGATGAAGCGCAGCCTCTATTATCAAAATGAGACTTCTATTAATGATGGCGGTGTATCTTTGGGACAGGCCTGGTTTGCTCTACATAATTTATAAAAGACTTTTGGCTTTTAAAATTGTATTTTGTATAGATAACCTATAATCTATAAATATTAAGAAGGGGATGGCATGGAAACGGGTTTGATAATCATTTTTTGGTATGGGATATTGCATGCATTCGGCCCTGATCATCTTACAGTTATTGCTGATTTTTCTATCGGAAAGAGCAGAAGAAAAACAATCCTTATTACCTCTTTGTTTGCCTTAGGTCATGGCATTGCTCTGTTTTTATTTGCCAAGCTTCTTCAGGTATATGATATTCCTGAATATGTAACAAATTATGGTGACCTGGTTTCTACTTCTGTTATCATCTTGATGGGAATATATCTTATGTATATGGTGATGAGTGACCGTATTCAGTTAGGGCGTCATACACATACAGGTAAAGAACATATACATATCTGGTTTGGAAAGACGCATGAACATAAAAACAAGCTTGCTCCAGTGTCAACCTTTGGTATGGCTACGCTGATGGGTATAGGCGGTGTCAGAGGAATGCTTGTGACTCTGGGTATGCTTCAAAGTCAGCAGATTGACTTGATGATGGTAGTGGCTTTTATTTTGGGTGTTACCACTTTGTTTTTGGCCTTTGGTCTGTTGATCTTATATATTAATAACAATCTTCTTTCCACTAAGACTAATGTACGCAGGGTGTTTGCAACAGCGGGGATTATCTCTATTGCTGTCGGAAGCCAGATGCTGATAGCGTAATGAATTTAATTAAAAGGAAGCACTATGTGTAAAGACTGCGGTTGTTCAATCACAGAGCAAGAACATACACATGAGCATACTCATGAGCATGAACAGGGGCACTCACATAGCCATCAGGCAGCACACGAGACCCTGCATCATAATCCTCAGCTTAATGATACAAAGACGATATCTGTTATTAAAAAGATCTTGGATAAGAATAATCAAGAAGCCTCTCATAACAGGTCTCATTTTGACTCTCATGATGTACTGGCAATTAACTTGATGAGTAGTCCGGGAAGCGGAAAGACAACACTTCTAGAGAAGATGGCTGATAGGGCTGACTTTAAATTTGGCGTGATTGAGGGTGACCTTGAGACAAGTCGTGATGCAGACCGTATTAAAGCCAAGGGTATCCCTGCTTATCAGATACAAACAGGAAGTGCCTGTCATTTGGATGCCTTTATGGTTCACAAGGGTCTACATGACATGCCTCTTAAAGATATAGATGTGTGTTTTATTGAAAATGTTGGGAACTTGGTCTGTCCTGCTTCTTATGATGTCGGATCGCATCTTAATATTGTACTGGTCTCTGTTCCTGAAGGCAGTGACAAAATAGAAAAATACCCTGTAATGTTTAGACAGGCTGATCTTGTCTTAATCACTAAGACAGACCTCTTGCCTCACTTTGATTATGATATGGAACATGAAAAGCATGAAGCCCGTAAGCTAAAACCGGGTGTTGATATTTTAGAAGTGAATACCAAAGACGAAAAAAGTATTAAGCGTGTAATCGAATGGATTGAATTTAAGAAAAAGATGAGAAACTAAGATGTGCCTGTCCATACCATCCAAAGTAGTAAAAGTCGACAAAGAAAGTAACAGAGCTACGGTAGATACCATGGGTGTACAGCGTGACGCAGGACTTGACCTTATGGAAGAAGATGATGTAAAGGTCGGTGATTATGTTCTTATTCATATCGGGTTTATTATGAACAAGATAGATGAAGAAGATGCGCTTGAATCACTGAAGGTCTATAAAGAGATAATTGAGAAACTTGAAGAAGAAGAACGTGAGAGAATTATTCTCGAGGATGATAATTGCTCCAACAGAGGGACCTAATGGATACATTAAAACTCAAAGACCTGTATGACGGTTTTAGAGACCCTGATACCATCTCTTCTTTGGCAAAAGAGATATCGGAAAAAGCTAAGCAACTAACAGAGCCTCTTCGAATTATGGAAGTGTGTGGCGGACATACGCATAGTATTATGAAGTATGGCTTGCCTCAGCTGCTTCCGGGTAATATCTCTTTTATCCATGGTCCAGGCTGTCCGGTGTGTATCATGCCCAAAGAACGGATTGATCATGCGATA
The DNA here is from genome assembly GCA_965602745.1 of uncultured Campylobacterales bacterium. Lineage (GTDB taxonomy): Bacteria > Campylobacterota > Campylobacteria > Campylobacterales > Sulfurimonadaceae. The sequence goes on along the minus strand of CBFDAB010000088.1, from coordinate 1,486 downwards.
GCATTGGCTTCAATGCAAGACACTATACTCTTAACCTTAGGCGACATGATACGCGTTCCAGGATCACAGACCTCTTTAGCAAAGGAACGCTCTACAGGTAAAGATATACGTCCCTTATATACACCTATGGACGCGATTAAGATTGCCCAAGACAATCCTGATAAAAAAGTGATTTTTTTTGCCATTGGCTTTGAGACAACAACACCGATGACGGCTGCAGTAATCAAACATACAATAGACAAGAAGATAAAAAATCTCTTTTTTCATATTAATCATGTCTTGGTACCGCCTGCTGTAGGCGCGATTATGGTGGATAAACGAGCTCAAATAAATGCCTTTATAGGTCCTTCTCATGTTAGTGTGATTACGGGAGCAAAGATATATGCAGATATTCCGACTAAGTATAAGACTCCTATTGTCGTATCGGGTTTTGAACCGGTAGATGTACTACAGGGTATCTTGATGATAGTAGAACAAAAACTACAGAACAAAGCAGAGTTGGAGATAGAATATACCCGCTCTGTTAGCATGGAAGGTAATAAAAAAGCCCAAGCGTTAATTAACACATATATGGAACCACGCGGGCATTTTCGTTGGCGAGGAATTGGGGATATTCCCGATAGTGCCTTAAAACTTAGAGAAGAGTTTTCTCATATTGACGCAGAAAAACTCTTTGCAGATAGCTTGCCTAATGAGCCGATTGATGATCATAAACTTTGTATCTGTGGGACCATTCTTAAGGGACTGGCAAAGCCTATGGATTGTAAGGTCTTTGGAACTGCGTGTACGCCAAATACACCTCTGGGAAGCTGTATGGTAAGTTCAGAAGGCGCTTGTAATGCCTATTACCGATACTCAGGAGTTTTGTCATGAAGACAGTTCAACTTAGTCACGGCGGTGGAGGAGAAGAGACAAATGATCTCATTCATGATCTTTTTTATCATCATTTTAAAAATGATATTCTTATTAAGGCGGAAGATGCTGCTGTTTTAGAGGTGCACAAGAAGATAGCCTTTACGACGGACAGCTTTACCGTTAGTCCGATCTTCTTTAATGGAGGTGATATCGGAAAACTTGCAATTGCAGGAACTGTTAATGACCTTGCTATGATGGGTGCAAAGCCTCTGTATCTTAGTTCAGCCTTTATGATAGAAGAGGGCTTTCCTTTTGAGGAACTTGAACAAATTGTAAAAAGTATGGCAGCTGAATTGGAAAAGTCAGGTGCAAAAATAGTCTGCGGTGACACAAAGGTTGTTCCAAAAGGAAGCTTAGATAAGATTTTTATTAACACAGCAGGTATAGGTGAAATACTTAGAGATAATATTTCTGTACTGAATCTAAAAGAAGCAGATGTGATTATCTCTTCGCGTGATGTTGGCTGTCATGGAGCTACGATATTGATGGAAAGGGAAGGACTTGAAGTAAGTGCTGACTTGCATAGCGATTGTGAGACACTTTGGCCTGCTGTTGAGAACCTTATTAATGA
>CBFDAB010000087.1:0-9136 GCA_965602745.1 uncultured Campylobacterales bacterium | reverse complement strand
CTCGTTGACGATTTTGGCCAGTACAGCCGCCTGGTAGCCCGATCCGGTGCCGACTTCTAGTACTCTGTCGGTAGATTTCAGGTCAAGCAGATCGGTCATTATCGCTACAATGTAGGGTTGCGATATCGTCTGACCCTGTCCGATGGGAAGTGGCCGGTTGGCGTAGGCTCGCATACGGTTGATTAGCGGCACGAACTCATGCCGCGGTACAGACCCCATCGCATCGATGACCCGTCCGTCTAGGTTGTTTTTTCCTAGATGGCGGCCGGTTGCGCGCACTTCTTCTTGTATAATCTCAAGCATCTGTTCTCTGGCATTTTTGTAGTAGTCTTCTATCATGTCGGCATGCACAAAGAGGCTCAAAAACATGAAAAACGATAGGTGCTTTTTCATACCGGATCTCCTTTTTTCACAAAAAACAGGACTCTGTCATAAAATATTTCAAGAGGGAAAGGGTGACTCTTAGTTATCTGGTCCATTTCTGTCCTTTTGCAGGTATGGCGTTTTCATTTATCCATAGCTAAGCGCGTTCAGATTTCATATTATACCTTTACCTTATAGTTAATTTTATTTAAAGAGAATTTTTTCCAGTTTTGCCTATAGTTTTGGCACACCAATTGAGTAGTATATGTTTTATAAACCATCAGTTTCAGAAATATATTTTATAATATTTAAAATACCTTCTGTAACGATAGCCATGCGGTAATAATCTAGCTTTTCGTATGTATCTTCTGATGTATGATGAAATTTATATCTTAGAAAAGCGGTATCAGTTATCATTAATGCGGGGTAAGCGTTTTTCCAAAAAGACCAATTGTCAGATAGACTTACTCCTGCCATCCAGCTGGGTGCAAACAATCCTTCCGAGGGAAAAGAGACTTGTTCTCTAAATGTATTTAATGTATTTTTTAATAAATCCCGTGATGACAAATCACTTACAAAGGCTATAAAATTACCAGTGCTAGGGTAATACATATTAAATGGGAACGGGTATTTTTGGCTCTCTTCTTTATCTGAGTAGTACCCTATCGATTCTATGGAAAACATAGCAACAATATTCTCACCCTTCTTTCTTGCATCTGTTGCATACATAAGACTACCCATCTCTTTTGTCCAAAAAAATGGAAGTTCTTCATTCACAAAAGCTACAAACCGTATCGTGCGGGCTGGTTTGAAAGTCGATAATAAACGGGCATTTTCAAGCATAGCAGCAACACCCGAAGCATTATCGTTTGCACCTTTTGTTCCAATGGCAGAATCATAATGAGCTCCTATAAGAATAATCTCATCTGGTTTACTTTTCCCCTTTATCTCAACCTCAAGATTCTTTACTGTTTTATTATCTACATTATATTGTTGAGTTAAAACAGAATAACCATATTTACTAAATTCATCTTTTATATAATCAGAAGCTAAATGTAAATTTTCATAATTTATCGTATTCCGTCTTCCTATCTTACTTGATAAGGTAAAAACATGGGTTTTCAAATTCTCTTTAACAATTTGACCGGCTTTTGATAAAGGTAATAATTTCCCCTCATATGATCTATTAGGCATATCTGTTAGATAGTTTAATCCGATTAGAGACAAGAACACTATAGTTCCCCAACGAACTATTAACATTTTCAATTTTGATTTTTTAGGGAAAAGAGTAATAAATTTCATTTAAACCTTCAACATATAACTATTTGATATCTAACATCTTATATGACTGTGCCTGAATTCTCAGTAATATCCAACACGCAAAATGTATTGATGTTATGCTATTAAGCTTAAGAACAGTAGGGCAATAAAATATTTTGATATTTGTTTAAAAAAGCAATAGCTATATATCTTTCCAGGCTATTTTACGAAATAAAAATGATTTAAAAAAGGGGTTATTCAGAAGCGCTTCACAGCTATAAGCCATGAAGAAAGAGAAACCTTAGTTACGGTCTAGGGCGTTTAGATCTTTAAATGCTGTGACTACACGTGCAACAAGAGTCTCTTGTCCTGCGCGTAGCCATTTTCTTGGATCGTAATACTTTTTATTTGGCTTGTCTTCACCTTCTGGGTTTCCGATCTGGCCCTGCATGTAATCTCTGTACTTATCACAATAGTCTTTTGTACCTTCCCATGTTGCCCACTGAGTATCTGTATCGATGTTCATTTTGATGACACCATATGTCAGTGCTTCTGCGATCTCTTCTTCTGAAGAACCTGAACCGCCGTGGAAAACGAAGTCAACAGGCTTAGTCTCTGTCTGATATTTTTCTTGGATGAATTTTTGAGAGTTATCAAGGATCTTTGGAGTAAGACTTACGTTACCCGGCTTATAAACACCATGAACATTTCCGAAAGAAGCGGCAATAGTGAATGCTTTTGATACTTTAGAAAGTTCTTCGTAAGCATAAGCGACTTCTTCCGGCTGAGTGTAAAGAAGTGAGTTGTCGATGTTTGTGTTATCAACCCCGTCTTCTTCTCCGCCCGTTACGCCAAGTTCGATCTCTATAGTCATACCAATCTTGTCCATACGTTTGAAATACTCAACACAGGTAGCAATGTTTTCTTCTATAGGCTCTTCTGAAAGGTCTAGCATGTGTGAAGAGTAAAGAGGTTTTCCCTCTTTTTTGAAAAACTCTTCGCCAGCGTCTAGAAGTGCATCTATCCATGGAAGAAGTTTACGCGCGGCGTGGTCAGTGTGTAAGATTACAGGGATACCGTAAGCCTCAGCCATAGCATGAACATGTTTAGCACCACTGATCGCACCGGCAATAGCAGACTTTTCATTTTCATTACTTAGACCCTTGCCTGCGTAGTATGAAGCACCACCGTTTGAGAACTGGATGATTACGGGAGAGTTGACCTTGGCAGCAGCTTCTAAAACTGCATTGATAGAATCCGTTCCTACAACATTTACTGCTGGAAGGGCAAAGCCTTCAGCCTTGGCGATTGCATATAGTTTTTGAATATCTTCTCCGTGTAAAACACCCGGTTTAACAGCGTCTAGTACTTTCATTAAAATTCCTCTTTGATTTATTCTTAGAATTATATCAAATTTGCTATGATGTTTCATACAAATTATCAAGGAAAAATATGTCATTAGATCTAAGCCAATGTTTGGTTATCGGTATATCCTCTCGGGCACTTTTTGATTTAGAAGAATCTAATGATATTTTTAACAAAAGCGGTGTAAATGCCTACAGAAAGTTTCAGCTGGAAAATGAGACGACTGCTTTAAGACACGGAACAGCCTTTCCCCTCGTTGAAGCGCTTTTAAAGCTGAATAAACTTAGCGGGAAGAAGCTTGTAGAAGTCATCGTAATGTCCAGAAATTCCCCTGATACAGGGCTTCGTGTCTTTAACTCCATAGAACATTACGGTCTTGATATCACAAGGGCTGCTTTTAGCGGAGGAGAAAACCTTTCAGACTATCTTGAAGCCTTTAATGTTGATCTTTTTCTCTCAAAGTCTGAGGAAGATGTTCAGCTCGCTATTGATACCGGATGTGCGGCGGCTATCTTGTATGCGCCTCCTAAAGAGATAGATATGTCCAAACAGATACGCATAGCCTTTGACGCGGATGCGGTTATCTTCTCAGAAGAGTCGGAACGTGTCTATAGGAGTCAGGGGCTTGAAGCCTTTTTGGAACATGAAAAAGAGAATGTGAACAAGCCTCTTCCCGAGGGGCCTTTTGCTAAACTTCTTAAGACACTCTCTTTCTTGCAAGAGCAGTTTGAAAACTCGCCTATACGTCTGGCTATTGTGACGGCCAGAAACTCGCCTGCGCATGAGAGAGTAGTGCAGACTCTTCGTACATGGAATGTGCATGTAGATGAGGCTTTCTTCTTGGGAGGTCTGTCTAAGGATCAGATACTCAAAGCATACCGCGCACATATCTTTTTTGATGATCAAGAGGCACACCTTGAAGATGCCTCAAAGGTTGTTCCCTCAGGAAAGGTACCGTATAAAACAGGCTCCCCTTTGAAAAAAGAAAAAAACGCTTAGGTTTTAGAAGATGAGAATCTCTCTTATAAGCTGAATTCTCCTTTTTATCCTTGATACAAAAGATTCAAGGGTATGAGACAGATGCAAATTTTCCGTATTCGGAGGGTATTGTTGATAATCCTCTTAATGGACATCTCTATAATTGAGAATTAAAGTGAACAGCTAGCCAAATAGCAGGAGATGAGGTATAAACCACCTTATGCTTTTTCATCTTAGGAATAAGAATATGCTCGCCCTTCGAAAGGGAGACTTCTCTTCCGTCTTGAAAGAGAAGTCTCCCCTCTCCCTCTATTAATACTACCCATTCATCTCTGTCTTGCTCATACCATTGACTTGAAGTTTGCCCATTTGAGGTGATCTTTTCTATATGGATATGGGGTGTTTGCAGTAGAGTATCAAACTTCTCCTCTTTCGCATTGTTAAGGTTTGGCGTAAAAAGGTTTTGCATTAGGGTATCTTTATTTCCATAAGGTCTTCTGCCCAGATTATCTTTCCCTTATAGACTTTTCTAATGATCTTATTACTCTGCTCTTCAGATCCATAAGTACGTTTCATCCTATGTGACAATAGCAGTATCTTTGGCTTAGAAACAGAAGCAACTTCGGCTATACGTTTAGGTGTCATATGCAGTTTCCTGACATTAAGATATCCCTCTTGAGGTATAGCATGATGGGCAATCAATATATCCGCACCCCTTGCAAGTTCTTCAAGATTCTTAGTCTGCGCTGTCGTGTCACCGCTGAAGACGATAAGCTTACCTTCGATCTCAATCTTATACGCCATAGCTGCAACGATACCGTGATGCACACTTATAGCAGTCACTGTAAGCGGTGTAAAGTTAAACTTCTTTTTTTCGCCTATCTCATAAGGAATGATGGAAAAGGATTCACTCTTTTCACTTAAGATATCTGACATGTATCTATATGCGCCATTTTTACCAAACTGTAAGTTAATATATTCCTTAAGTCCGGGAAAATAATCATTCCCCTTCGGCCCTAAAACAGCTAATGACTCTGTACGATCTGAAAAATATCCTGCCTTTATCAGAGCGGGTAGCTCAACTACATGATCAATATGAAGGTGGGTCAATAAAATGAGTCTTAGGTCCTTGATATCTGCCTTAGCCTGGCCAAAACGCAAAAATGCCCCCCCTCCAAAATCGACTAAGACAAGGGCTTTTCCATCTTGTTTGATAAGATAAGAAGCAGAAGCTCTTTCTCCGCCCTCAGGCCCCCCTGAACCAAGAATCTGTACAGAGATCTCCGAAGCAAAAATCCATAAGGGGAGAATAAAAAATAAAAAAGATCTCATATAATTCCTTTAAACACATTATAGCAATAAGAATATTCAATGTATGTGATAGCTGTCTCATAAAGATAAAAAGAAATTTTGCTATAATCACGATAATTATTTACAAGGATAAAGAGATTATGATAATCCTTTCTACTGCTGATACTGCATTCGGCGAAGCTTTTGAAGAACTACTTGGACGTGGAAAGATGGATATGGAACATGTTTCTACCATCGTTAATGGAATTATTTCAGAGATCAGAACTGAAAAGAACACAGCCTTAAAACGTCACATCTCTAAGTTTGATAACTGGACACCGGTTCAGGACGAAGAGCTTAAAATTGATACAAAGATTATGAAAGAGGCGTATGATGCCTTAGATGAAAAGCTTAAAGCAGCACTTCATCTGGCGTATGACCGTATCAAGGTCTATCATGAGAAACAGCTTCCAAAGTCTTGGTTCGACACGGAGCCTAATGGGACGATACTTGGTCAAAAAGTAACTGCAGTTGACAGAGCAGGGCTTTATATCCCCGGCGGTAAAGCAGCCTATCCATCGTCACTTTTGATGAATGTCATCCCTGCTCAAGTTGCGGGTGTTGAAGAGATCATCGTCTGTACTCCAACACCTGACAATGAACCAAACCACCTTTTACTGGCAGCATGTCACTTATGTGGTGTTACGAATGTCTACAAGGTGGGCGGGGCATCCGCTATTGCGGCTATGGCCTATGGGACAGAGACCATTCCTAAGGTCGATGTTATAACCGGACCGGGAAACATCTTTGTTGCAACTGCTAAAAAACTTGTTTTTGGCGAAGTGAACATTGATATGATCGCAGGACCAAGTGAAATAGGTGTATTAGCGGATGAGACAGCAAATCCTAATCACCTTGCTATTGACCTTCTTTCTCAGGCAGAGCATGATGAGATGGCATCTTCTATCTTGATCACACCTTCGCAGCGTATTGCCGATGAAACAGTTATCGAGATAGAAGCATGGCTGATAAAACTTCCACGTGAAGAGATCGCAAGAAAGTCTATAGAAGACCGTGGCGCGGTTATCGTGACTAAAGATATGGATGAAGCTCTTAAACTGATGAATGATATTGCTCCTGAACACTTAGAAGTTGTAACGGTCAATCCATTTGAGTTACTTCCTAAAATAAAGCATGCAGGCGCTATTTTCCTGGGTCCAAATACACCTGAGGCTATTGGGGATTATGTGGCAGGACCAAACCATACGCTTCCGACGGGAGGAACGGCTAAGTTCTATTCTCCTCTTGGTGTTGAAAATTTTATGAAAAAGTCTTCAATAATATCCTTTTCTGCCGATGCTATCAATGAAATTGGCGAAGCATGTGCTATCATGGCAAATACTGAAGGTTTAACGGCGCATGAGCAGTCTGTTAGAGTTCGCCTAAAAAACAACTAGAAAGTAAGCGTTTTTTCTCTTACTTTCAACTAAGGGAATTAACCAATGGAATCCGTCTTACTTCATCCACCACTCGTTCACTTTGCAATTGTCTTGCCAATGGTAGCTTTGATATTTCAGCTCAGTTATAGTGTTACAAACAACTATACGTATTCGCAATGGGCATCTAGAATTTTGGTCATTGCGTCTCTGTTTATGATTGCAGCCTGGTATACAGGCGGATTGCAGGGAGAAGATGTTTATCCTCTTTTATCAGAAGAAGGGCAGACCATTTTGAAACAGCATAAGCAACTGGGCCTGTATATGATGATCATAACTATTGTCTTAACCTTGGCTAAGTTTATTGCATCCAAGGCAAGAAATGTTGTTTTAGAGACACTGGTATTGCTTGGTCTTCTTGGGACATCTTCATTAGTCGTATACCAAGGGTTACTTGGTGGTGATGTTGTGTATAAACATGGCGGTGGCGTTGAAAAATACTCAGATGGCATGGATTGTTTGGATGATCCATCAATGTTCATAGAAGAAGATGCAGATACAGATGATAAAGAATAACAACAAATAATCCTTTTTAACCTACAAAGAATTCAGGTTTTGCCTGAATTGGCCTCCCCATAATAAAAATCAATGAAAATATAGTAATTTATCAAATTTAACTTATTTTACACATTAATTTCGATATCTGATAATTTTCTTATTTTATTTAGTTTTAGATAAGACTAATTAAGCTATTATCCTCTTAGGAAAGTTCCTTATTTTACGTAAAATAAGAGATACTTCTTTTGAGTATTAGTAACGCTAATCATGATAAAGTTCATAATCTTAAGTAGGAGGAGAATGAATGCAGTTAGGCTTCTTAGTAGACTTGCACCTGTGTATGGGTTGTAAGGGCTGCGAAATCGCATGTAAAGTCGAGAACGAGGTACCATTAAGTACGTGGCGTCTTCGTGTTAAGTATGTAGATGTGGGTGTTTTCCCAGAAACAAAACGTACGTTTACTCCATTACGTTGTAACCACTGTGCTAATGCACCGTGTGAGCGTATCTGTCCGGTTAGTGCACTTCACTATATCGAAAACGGTATTGTAAATATCGATAAAGAACGTTGTATCGGTTGTGCAGGTTGTGTTATGGCTTGTCCATATGGCGCAATTTATATCGATCCTGAAACACAGACTGCTGATAAGTGTACTTACTGTGCACACCGTATTGCATCTAGCTTGATGCCAGCTTGTGTTGTTGCTTGTCCTGTTGAGGCTAATATTTTTGGTGATCTTGATGATCCTGCTTCAAATATCAGCCGTTACATGATGGAAAAGAACGGAGATGTTCAAGTACGTAAACCTGAAAAGGGTACAGACCCTCATCACTATTATGTAGGCGGCGGTAATGTAACACTTAACCCACTTGCATCTACACGTGTTGAAGGTCATGACCTGTTCGGTAAACTTACAACGAAAATGCCTGTAGGAGGACACCACTAATGGTACATGAAACATTAGCTGCAACACATGCAGTAGTAACACTAGACGTTGGACTTCCAGGTATCGTTTGGGGTTGGATTATCGTTATGAATATGTGGGCAAAGAGCATCGGTACAGGTGTTATCTTTATGCTTTTCTATCTTCTTAAGAAATATCCAAATGAAGCAGGTTACTTACGTTTTCCACTTACAGTGGTTTCTATCGTAACTATTCACGTGTTCTTATTTTTTACGGTTATTGATCTACACCAGATCTTTAGATTCTGGCATATATTTTTCCACCCACACTGGACATCAGCGATCACTATCGGTTCATTCCTAGCGACTGCTTTTGTTGGTATGATCTTTTTACTTGCTTATCTTTCTTTTATCAAGAAAGATAATATTGCTTTTGATAAGGTATTAACATGGACAGCAATTCTTGCTATTCCGGTTACTCTTTATACAGCAGCACTTATGGCGCAATCAACTGCACGTGAATTATGGCAAATGCCAACAGAAGCAGCACAAATGCTTCTTGCAGCAACACTTGCAGGTTCAGCGACTACACTTCTTATGGGAGCGAAACTTCCTTATGAAGCTAAGCGTGATCTAGCGATTATTCTTGGAGCTTCTGCATTTATGGCATTTTTACTTTATATGAGCGAATTAGTTTTCGGTCCAATGAAGGCAGAAGAAGTTGCAGCAACTTTAGAGTTTATTAAAGGTCATGGTGAGATGACAACATGGTTCTGGATCGGTCAAGTATTTGCTTTCATCGTTCCTATGGTCCTTGTAACTCTAAGTGTACAAAACAAGTCAACTGGTCTATTAACATTAGCATCTGTATCTGCAATCGCAGGTTTATGGGTAGTTAAATGGGTATGGCTAGTTATTCCACAATTATTAAGTATGAGCTAAGGAGGCTATTGAATGTTTTTAGAAAATAGAAGAACATTTCT
>CBFDAB010000086.1:0-9200 GCA_965602745.1 uncultured Campylobacterales bacterium | reverse complement strand
GAAATGTCCTATGAAACCGGCCTGGTTTGCCATGGACTGATGCGAGATATGATGCACATCTTCGGCTATGTTTCCGCAGATAACACACTTGGTCACATACAGGTCTTTGTTGTACTTGCTTCGTTTCTTCTTCTTGACGAGTAGTTCCAACTCATCATAATCATTGGCAAGACGCTTTCTGATGTTATTGGCCACATCTAGGAACTCTCTGTCCATATGAAGAGATTTAGCAAACTCCAGACCGTAGATACTGCTTCCGCTTCCGCTTTGAAGGGTTCTGTTGTAGAGGAGTCTGTCTTGATCTTCATCATAAGCGACTTCAAGATGAAGGTTGACGACATTTTTTAGTTTGACAAGCTCATCCATGGTCGAGAGCTGGTGCAGGTGCGTGGCAAATAAGAAGACAGACCTTAACTTGGCTAACTTCATAATCGCAGAGGCAACGATGGCAACACCGGAGAGTGTTTCTGTCCCGTGAGAGACCTCATCTCCGAGTATAAGACTCTTCGTGCCTGCGCGGTTAAAGATATTCTTCATCTCCAGCATCTCTACAGCAAAGGTAGAGAGTCCTTTGGAAAGGTTGTCTTTTGAGACGATACGGGTAAAGACAGACTCAAAAAGAGAGAACTTCATCGCTGTTGCCGGAACAAAAAATCCCGACTGCGCCATAAGTACGGCCAGACCTATACTCTTCATCAAAGAGGACTTACCGCTGGAGTTGATACCGTATAGAAGCACCCCGTGTATCTGATGTCCGTCATGCACACTGGAGTCGAGCATAATGGTCTCAGGATAAGGGATGTCCATATATTCTCTGTTTCCCATGACAATATCATTAGGCACATAGATACCCTGATGTTCTTGAACCTCTATTAGAGGATGGCGAAGCTCCAAGATCTGCAAGAAGTTTTCGTCTTCTTGGGCCTGAACGATCATCGGTCTTGCATAGTTATAGATCTGCGCCGTCTTTGCCGTTGAGACGGCCACGTCAATATCTGCTACATAATGTATCATGCGTTCAAACAGAAGTGTATAACGGCGCTCTAGCTGATGCTGCTTTTCTACAAACTTCTCTTTGGCAAGAGCGACTATCTTTGTGCGGTTTCGCATGATCTTGTCTGAAAGTGTTTCTATAAGTTCTGAGCTTATCTTGACATTGTTGGTCAGTTTTTTGACGCTGAACTCTTTGAAGTCGATAAAGACCCCGTCTATCTCCACACCTGTTCCTGAGAACTCTGCTTCTATCATTGAAAAACGGTTCTTGGAGAGGTTTATAAAGTAACCCTCTTTATCAAGCTGACCCAGGGTTACTAAACGGTTTTCGCTTTTGTTTGCCACACCTGAAAGCATCTCTTCTATACGGTCCATTATGATATAGATAGTCTGAAACATCTTTGCATTCTCATCACTCAACTCATCTATGTGAGGATCGACTCCCCGCATAAAAAAGTTCTCATCTACCGTCTGAACCGTATATTTGCGGGTAACATCAAGGTTAAAGGTCTTCTCTATCTCTGAGACGAAGGAGAGTACCTCATTCTCAGAAAAAGGTGTCTTCGTCAGCTTATGTTTTTTAATGTAGAGCATAAGGTCTTGAATACCCAAAAGAGAGTCATAAATAAAGTTCATCTCAAAAGGGTGAAGCCGTCCAAGGTTGGTACGTCTGCTAAGACGTTCCAGATCATATATATTTCTTAAGTTCTCTTCTAAAAGTTTTGAATGCGACATCACCTTTTCAGCCAGACCGTAACGGCGCATCAACTCCTCTTCTTCCATGATAGGATTAAGAAGGCGCTCTTTTAAAAGGCGTTTTCCAATAGCCGTCACAGACTTGTCGATAAGACGCAAAAGGGTCATCTCATCTCTATCTTTTGAGAGCACACCAAGCTGTTCAAAGGCTGAGTTTCCAAGATACAGATATCTCTTGTTATCAATAAGCACAGGAGTAGAAAGTTTTTGAATGATATGAAAGTCATGCTCAATAACAAAATGCACTAAAACCGCCAAGGCTTCTGAGATCATAGGGGTGCGTTCAAGGTCAAGATGTTCTATGGGAGAGAGAAGAGACTGTATCTGATAGACTCTTTTGAATAGCTCATTTTGATACTCTATACGCGGTCTTTGGTTGTTTACACTGTAGGTATAATGCTCATCAATCTCTAAATAACGAAGTATGTGCTTTTGATCATCCACCCCTTCTAAAAAGCTCAGCACCACCTCAGAAGTCTTATAGACCTGCAAGAGGTTAAAGATCTCGTCAAGGGCGAAGTTCTGATCCTCGCTCGTTCCATGTGCCTCATAAAGATAAGTCTTTCCTGTTGTCACATCAATGGCACTGTATCCTATGGAGTAGATATCTTTATGCTTATCAACAAGAAGTGAGACGATATAATTATCTTCGCTTCCTATCGTATAATCAAAGTTTGTACCCGGGGAGATGATCTTGGCAACATAGCGGCTGACCTTGGGCGGAACCCCGCGCTGTTTTATGTAGATGATAGTGTATTTTTGCTCTTGAATAAGGCGGCTTAAATAACGCTCAAAAGAGATAGTCGGAACCCCTGCAAGAAGGGGGTTTTTAGTGGAGTTCTCAATAATAGTCTTGTTTTTCTTAGTCAGCTGTATATTAAGAAGCTCGGCCATCTCTTTGGCCTTTCCAAGCTGAAGTTCGTCATTATTGACCTCATAGACTTCAACAAAGGTTCCGATCTCCATAAATACGACTGTGTTTGAGCCGTACTTCTCTTCAAAATGTTCTTGGAGTTTAAAATAAACCTCAGTCAGAAGGAGCTTTTTATCATTTAAAAGAGCATTTACATCATCAGCTAACATAGACCACCATTTTTCATATTTAGCGTATTATAGCAGAGCCTTTAAAAAGCTTCTTTAAATAGAGGATAAAATATTTTGACTCTGTGCAAGTCAAAAAGTCACCATCTGTATATAGATAATTAATATTATAATAGATGGCAAGGATCTTGATCCTTCTAATCCCTTTTATATTTTGAGATCAAGGCTCTTTTTCTTTTTTATCAGTAGAGAAAATGAACTTAGAAAGACTTCAGAGAAGCCACTTTGGAGTGTTTTACTGATGAAACGCATTAGAGTAAGAGAGGGAAACAAGCTCCAGGGCTTGTTCTTTACTTTATTAGATGTCCTACGAATTTGCTCATATTATCCAAGATTTTCCCGCCGCGTCTGTATCCTAGTCCACAGGCCTCATAAGCAAAGAATACTCCTGCTTGATAATAGTTGTTTGCCTCATCTTGAGGAAATTCTACAGCTTCTTGGTAGACTGACTTGTAGTGTCCATACTCACCCTCCGTCTGTGCCGCGATAGAACCGTCTTCATTGACGAACTTAACATTTGCACCCTCACGTCCAAAGACTTTTTTCTCTACATAAGCCTTGTTTTTCAAAGGTTCATATGAGGTCTCAAGAAGATACGGCGAGTCTGGGAAAAGATCACATAATATCTTCAACATTCCCTTGCTTTGGAACAGAAGTGTATAGGCAGGGTTTAGAATGATGCCTGATTGAGTTTGTATAATATTCTGGAGCGTTAAGGCAAGCTCTCCCTCTTCTATGGCAATATCTTCCCATGGAAAGAGTTTAAACCAGTACTCATAGTCTTGATTGTCTGAGTCGCTGATACCTTCATCATCAAACTTCACATCTTGTAAAAATGAGAAGCCTGTCATAAAACCGGCATCATCCGCCATACGTTTCAGAAGTTTAGTCGTTACCTCTTCTTCGTCATCTCCTTCTATAGAAGAAAATAGAATGCGCCAGCCCTCATAACGATCTTCAAATGTAGAAGTATCATCAAAGAGAGTGATAAGACGTTTAAAGTTTTCGCTGATAGACTCATATACAGTATTAAACTGCTTCTCTTCATCCATCTCATTGACTTTTAGCATAGCCCACTGAACGATGGCTGTTTCAAAAAGTCCTGTCGGTGTATCTGCATTAAACTCAATAAGCTTGATAGGTTTACCGTCAATTCCACCTGCTAGATCAAAACGTCCGTACAGATGCCAATGCACATCATTTTCCCAAGACTTTTTGATCGTTTCAACAAGATTAAAAGGAATCCCTAGTTCAAAAAAAAGATCATTCTCAATAACATGTTCAGCCGCCTCAGCGTACATATCATAAAGCTCATTTGCCGCCGTATAATAAGCCTCAGCCTCGGCTGAACTCACTTCTACAAGCTCATTTGCTATGTATGATGTTCCATCGCTGTCTGTATGCCATGAAAAGCCGATCTCATCTAGAGTATCATTATCTATAGGCTTTACCTTAAGTGTTCTTATCATCCGCCCCAACCAGAAGTTTTTCCTCTTGAAGTTGATTTTTTAGAGAAAAAACTCTTCTTAGAACTTGAAGCTGCTGATTTTTTTTGTGAATGATAAGCTGACTTATTGGACCTATTCGAGTTTTGAGAAAAGTTTTTATTTCCCATAAGCTGATTGGCTATCATATTTCCCATAAGTGAACCTGCCGCTACTGCAAGTATAGTTCCGCCCAGTCCCATTCCACCGCTGTCATGATTCTGTGTTGTTTCAGAAGTTCCGTTTTGAACCTTCTGGTACTCCTGCTCCGCCAAGGCCTTCATCTCGCTCTCGCTCATCAACCTCTCAATAACACGACCGTTTTCATCACGTTCGCGAATAATAGCTCTTGAAGGGCCGTCTGTCGGTACTTCTTCTACAACACTGTATTTACCACTTGTTGTCTGCTCAATAATCAAAAAACGGTTTTTAGGTTCTTCTTGTTCTTGTCCTGCACATCCGCTTAAGGCTGTCATAACAACAAGACTCATACTTCCAAGTCCTATAGTCGATCCTACTCTTAGAAATTTATCATTCATTAATTCTATCCTTTTTTAAAGTAATTATCTCTTCTAATTCATCATCATAAAACCAGATCTTATCTCGTCCTTCATACACTATCTTTCCTATATAGGTGTGCTTACCCTCACTTAGAACCTGATTCTCTTGCTCAAACATCATCTCACCCACACTAAAACCAATAGTTGAGATCTGGGTAAGATTAACAAGGGCAAAACAGAGAGTAAAGATAATCACCGCAGCCTTCGCACTGTAAAAAAATATAAAAAGATAACCAAAAATGGCCACTCCAATCAAAAAGAGAAATATATTTTGATGATCCGCAAAAAGGATATTATAATAAACATCTATATCCTGAGCCTCTATATAGTTTAGAAAGAGACCCAGTATAAAAAAGAAGTCTAAAAAAAATGTAAAAAATACACCTGCTAAAAAAGCAGTCACTAACTTAGTTCCCATCAACGCAACCTTTGTATTTTAGAACGTCCCAAGCGGTAGATCTTTGATGATGCACCCTCATAAAGTCCTTTTATATCTTCGACTATTATATCACTATTTGAAAAGGCGAAATCTTCTGTATATGCCAAGGATCTCTCATTTGCCGAAGTGGAGTAAAACCACTTAAAAGGCTTGATAAAGCGTGCATGTTTTTCATCTTTGACAACACGCACCCCTATATTATTTGTATAAGCGAAGGTCGTACGTCTGGCACGTCTAACACGGTTTCGATGTACTTTGGGTACACGTGTTATCTTTTTTAAAATTTTTAAGGAATGCGTGACTTGAACAAAGGGTTTTGCAGAGTCGCGCTCTTTGATCTGAGCTAAACGAAGACTGTTTTGAGAGAGAAAACCGACAGTAGTGTCGGTTTGGATAAGAAATACTTTATCCTTAATCAAGGTAATCTTGTAAGGCAACAGGCTCGTTCCAGTTTTCGTTTTTCATCTGTCTAAGTGCTTCAATAGTCGCACGCGCGGCAGATAGAGTTGTAAAGTACGGAATACTTCTACGTAAAACGATCTGGCGAATCTTCACCGCGTCATCTTTTGCTGTTTTGTTATCAGAAGTATTGATCGCCATAGCTATCTCGCCGTTCGTCATAACATCTTCAATGTTTGGACGCCCCTCTGAGATCTTAAGTACAACTTCACATGCTATGCCGGCTGCGTTAATAACGTCAGCTGTTCCCTTAGTCGCAATAAGAGTAATACCATTATCAGTAAGACCTTTTGCTATCTCAGGAGCGTGTTTTTTATCCATATCTATGAAAGACAAGAAACATTTTCCTTCTGTCGGGATAATATTTCCAGCAGCCATCTGTGATTTTGCAAATGAGGTTCCAAAGTTTTTACTGATTCCCATGACCTCACCCGTAGATTTCATCTCCGGGCTAAGCACCAAGTCTGCACCATAAAGTTTGTTAAATGGAAAAACAGCTTCTTTAAGTGCAATATGGTCTTTCAGACGTGGTTTAAGGATTCCATCACCTTCCATGACAACATCATAATTATCATAGAACTTAAGTGCATTACGTAAAGGGTCACCCATCATAACACGCGTTGCTACTTTTGCCAACGGTATTCCTGTTGCCTTAGAGACAAAAGGAACTGTACGTGAAGCACGCGGGTTTACCTCAATCAGGTAGATCTCATCTTGGTGGATAGCATATTGGATATTCATCAGGCCAACAACACCCAGACCAAGAGCAATCACCTTAGTCTGCTGTTCAACTTGAGAAATGATCTCATCAGAAAGATTCATAGGAGGAAGAGAACATGCCGAATCGCCTGAGTGAATACCGGCTTCTTCAATATGTTGCATTACAGAACCGATATACACATCCGTACCGTCACAGATAGCATCTACATCAAGCTCTATTGCCTGATCTAAGAACTTATCAACAAGAACAGGAGCATCATTTGAAACCGATACTGCCTCATCCATGTATTTACGAAGTTCATCTGAATTATAAACGATACGCATTGCACGTCCGCCAAGAACAAATGAAGGACGAACAAGCACAGGATAAGTCAGGCCTTCAGCGATAGTGACCGCCTGCTCTTTTGTTGTTGCAAGACCGTTTTTAGGCTGTTTAAGACCAAACTCTTCTACAAAGGCAGAGAACTTTTCTCTGTCTTCGGCAAGGTCAATAACCTTAGCCGGTGTTCCAGAGATCTTAGCCCCGATAGCTGTTAAAGGGTTAGCCAGTTTAAGTGGAGTCTGTCCGCCAAAGTGAACGATAACACCGTCCGGCTGTTCATACTCAATAACTTCACGCACATGTTCAAAGTCAATCGGCTCAAAATAGAGGACATCAGAAGTATCATAATCAGTTGAGACTGTTTCAGGATTACAGTTATACATGATCGTCTCAATACCCATCTCTTTAAGAGCAAAGGCAGCATGCACACAACAGTAGTCAAATTCAATTCCCTGACCAATACGGTTAGGACCGCCGCCAAGGATCATGACTTTCTTCTTAGATTCATCTACACGATTTGTCATATTTGGAAGCTTAGAAATATTTGTTGTTGAATACAAATAAGGTGTTAAGGCTTCAAACTCAGCTGAACAGGTATCAACCTCATTATATTCCAAATGAATGCCTAAACGTTTACGTGCATTATAAACATCATTTTCACTTTGAGAAGTGTTTGAGTTTTTATTGATACATTCAGAGATTTTCTTGTCAGAGAAACCGTCTGTTTTAACTTTTCTAAAACGTTTCTCGTCATTTAAAAGCTCAATATCCATAGTCTTTTCCATAGTTACCAGTTCTTCTAGCTGATAAAGGTACCATGGATCGATTTTACAGATATCAAATATCTCTTCATGTGTCATTCCACGGCGGAAACCTTCAGCAACATAAAGCATACGCTCAGAATTTGGGCGACGGATCTCATGTTTGATAAAGTCCATATCCCCTTCCATGACATCAAAACCGCTATATCCTTCTTCAAGAGAACATAAGGCTTTTTGAAAAGATTCTTTGAATGTACGGCCAATTGCCATAGCTTCACCAACAGACTTCATACCTGTTGAAAGTGTGGAGTCTGCTTCTGGGAACTTCTCAAATGTAAAACGAGGAACCTTAGTAACAACATAATCGATTACCGGCTCAAATGATGCAGGTGTACCTGTAATATCATTTGTCAATTCATCAAGCGTATAACCAACCGCTAGAAGTGTTGCTATCTTTGCAATCGGATAACCTGTTGCCTTAGATGCAAGTGCAGATGAACGTGATACACGTGGATTCATTTCGATAACGATCATACGGCCTGTTTTAGGGTCAACCGAAAATTGTACATTTGATCCACCAGTGTCAACACCGATCTCTCTTAAAATATCAAATGATGCATCACGCATACGCTGATACTCTTTGTCTGTCAGTGTAAGTGCAGGAGCAACAGTGATCGAGTCACCCGTGTGCACACCCATAGGATCAAAGTTCTCAATTGAACAGATAATGATACAGTTATCCGCTTTGTCGCGGATAACCTCCATCTCGTACTCTTTCCAACCAAGAAGTGACTCTTCAACAAGGATCTGAGAGACCGGACTCTCATCTAGACCACGTTGTGCAAGCGTCTTATATTCATCAATATTATAAGCGACACCTGAACCCCCGCCGGCTAGGGTAAACGAAGCACGGATGATAATCGGGAAACCGATCTCTTCTGCAGCCTCTAAGGCTTCATCCATTGTGTGAGCATATTTAGAGAGAGGAAGGTCCATGCCAATTTTTATCATCGCATCTTTAAAGGCTAAACGGTCTTCACCCTTATGGATAGCTTCCGGATTTGCACCTAAAAATTCAATACCTTCAAGCATCCCACTTTCATGCATCTTCATCGCAGCATTCAGTGCGGTCTGTCCGCCCATGGTCGGAAGGATAGCATCTACATTCTCTTTTTTAATGATCTTTGCAATAATCTCAGGTGTGATCGGTTCAATGTAGGTTCTGTCGGCAAACTCAGGGTCTGTCATAATGGTCGCAGGATTAGAGTTAATTAAGATAACACGATATCCAAGCTCTTTAAGCGTTTTAACCGCTTGTGTTCCAGAGTAATCAAACTCACAGGCTTGTCCAATAATGATCGGTCCAGAACCGATCAGTAAGATGGTTTTTATATCGTCTCTTTTTGGCATTTTGACCCTTTAATAATTGTTCATAAAAAATTTGTAGATTGTAGCCTTTAAGCCCTTAAAAATGGATGAGAAAAAAGGAGATCTTCTATTTTTTTTAATAAAAATTATAAGCTAGGCTATAGAGGGGAGAAAAAGGTGTTACATAAAGATAATATTTCACTAAAAGAGTGAAGGTCGTTTCTGTAAACTCTCTTG
>CBFDAB010000085.1:0-9224 GCA_965602745.1 uncultured Campylobacterales bacterium | reverse complement strand
TCTTCTCATCATAATCAACACTGTTACCGCCACAAGCAAGGATAAGATCATCTAGTGAACGAGGCGCGTAAGCATCTTCGTGACCGTTTGACTCTTCATGTGTCTCAGAAGGACGGATATTATGACAGCCGTAGAATGGAGCGATGTTAAACTCTGCAAGAGGCTTAACGACCATCTTCTTAAGGTTATCAAGACCGAAGTCATCGATGATAGCGTATAAGAAGTGTTTGATCTCAGAAGTACCCTTGTACTCTAGACCGACTTCCGCAAGCTTCTCGTTTACCTTGGCTTTCATCTCAGGGTCTTTATCTAGACGACGTTTTGTCAGCATAGTGTTAAGCTGACAGGTATTACATATCGTGACCATAGTCATACCACGAGATTCTGCGTAACAGATATTACGTGCATTTAAGACAAGAGATAAAAACTCATCATAATCTTGAAGGTGAGAAGCACCACAACAGGTCGCTTCTTCCAGGATCTCTAATTCGATTCCCATCTTCTCAGCGATTGCCATAGTCGACATCATCTGCTCAGGTGTACTTTGGCGAGCAGTACAGCCAGTAAATAGTGCGTATTTTAATTTAGACATCTGTACTCCTTAGAATTTCGACGTAGCTGAGATTTTTACCAGTTTGGCAATCTCATCCATCTTGTCAGATTTTGGAACAATGAACGGGTTGATGTGAGCCTTGCCTTTGGCAATCATCTGCATACCGACCTTAAGGTGCTTGTACATACCATAACCCTTCTCAGAGTAGATAACAAGACCGGCTTCATTAAGCTGACCGTGTTTAGCTATCGAGTCTTTGAAGTATACAGCGTGACGTGTAGCGATATTATTTTTAGCAATGCCTGCGTCAAAGACCATATTGTGAAGCTTAGTGATCTTCTCAATCGGGTTAACATCTTTAGGACATACTTCCGCACATTCCATACATTTGACACAGTCCCAAACGCCAGAACCTTCTTGATTGACAGCATGTAGACGTTCAAGGCTTTGATTATCACGAATATCTGCTTGGAAACGGAAACCGGCAGCAAAGGCGGCAGGCCCGATGAACTGTTCGTTGATCTCAAGAGCAGGACATGAGTAGTGACAAGCACCACATTGAATACAATTCTCTGCTTCAAGAAGTGCGTCCACCTGAGCCGGAGAGACAAAATGTTCAGATTCAGGAGTTTCTTCAACAGGTGCATCAAGGTAAGGTTTAACTGCTGCGTGCTTGACCCAGAAATCATCTTTATCAATGATAAGGTCTTTCATTGCACGCTTGATACTTAGTGGTTCGATTGTAAGCGTTGTTCCGTATGTCTCAACAAGTTGATCAACATTTTGTTTACATGCCAAGATCGCTTTTCCGTTAACCTTGACAGAACAGATACCACAGATACCATGACGGCAAGAGCGACGGTAAGACAGAGAACCATCCATCTCGTTTTTGATATTTGTCAAGATGTCAAGAATAACATTCTCATGTGTAACATCTGCAACATAGTCTATGTACGTTGGAAGGTAGTCCGTCTCAGAATTGAAACGAAATATTTTAAAAGTAATTTTTTTAACAGGTATTGCACTCATTAGCTCTCCTTAATACGTTCTGGCTCTAAGCTCATGCTTGCCAAGAACGACATCCATGTACTCAAGTTTAACGTTTCCGTCTTTGTCCATGTAACCCATAGTGTGCTGTAAAAAGTTCTCATCATCACGAGTAGGGTAGTCTTCACGGTAGTGGGCACCACGACTCTCTTTACGTGAAAGAGCAGATTGAACAATAAAGGTACAATAGTCAAGCATGTGACCAAATTCAATCGCTTCTTGAAGTTCTGTATTGAAGATCTTCGACTTATCTTCGATACGAATATTCTTATAACGCTTGTGAAGCTCTTTTAGGAACTCGATCTGTTGAGCCAAAGTCACTTCTGTACGGAAAACACCGGCATTATCAGTCATCGATTGCTGAAGTTCATGTCTAAGATGAGCAACTTTTTCTGTACCGTTGTTTGTAAGAACCCAGTTAAATTCATCCATCATAACTTTAGCGTCAGTTTGAGTCGCCTTGCGAAGCTCAATACCATCTACATCTTTAGCCATAGTCTTACCGACTTCACGTCCAAAAAGCAGGGCTTCAAGTACAGAGTTTGCACCAAGACGGTTTGCACCGTGAACAGATACACAAGAACATTCACCCGCAGCGTAGAAACCTTCTACAAACTCCGTGTTGTTCTTACGAACATGTCCTTCAACATCACAAGGAATACCACCCATAGAGTAGTGCGCCGTTGCAGAGATAAGAATAGGCTCCTTAATCATATCAAGACCTAGGAATGTGATCGCAAGGTCACGAAGCTCTGGCAGACGCTCCATGATAAGATCTCTTCCAAGATGAACAAGATCGATATATACCGCATCTTTACGAGGACCAACACCGCGACCCTCACGGATCTCTTGGATAATAGCACGTGCAACAACATCTCTAGAAGCAAGTTCCATAGCGTTTGGAGCGTATTTTTCCATAAATCGTTCGCCAAGAGAGTTAAGAAGACGTCCACCCTCACCACGAGCAGCTTCAGAAATAAGAACACCGTTTCCTGAAAGCCCTGATGGGTGAAACTGTACAAACTCCATATCTTCTAGAGGAAGACCGTGACGTGCAACAAGTGAAAGGCCATCACCTGTATTTGCGTGTGCGTTTGAATTGATCTTAAATGCTCTTGCATATCCGCCAGTTGCGAACATTACACTCTTAGCATTAAAGATCGCTTTTTCAGAGTTGCGAATATCATAAGCTGCAACACCATAAACTTTTCCATCTTCATATAGAAGATCAGCAGCATACCACTCGTCGAAAAACTTAACGTCATAACGAAGTGCTTGTTCAAAAATAGTTTGAAGAAGTGTAAGACCTGTACGGTCTTTTGCATAACAAGCACGTGGAGAAGATTGACCGCCAAATGGACGTTGAGCAATCTTTCCATCTTCTGTACGAGAAAAAACAGCACCCATCTGTTCAGCCCAGCGAACAGTCTCAGGAGCTTTTTTACACATGAACTCAACACAGTCTTGGTCTGCTAGGTAGTCAGAACCTTTTACTGTATCAAACTCGTGTAGTTCAACACTGTCTGCATCACTAAAGGCAGCATTAATACCACCTTGTGCAGCACCTGAGTGTGAACGTAATGGGTGTAGCTTTGTGATAACAGCAACTTTTTTACCGGCTTTTTGAAGCTCTAGCGCAGCAGCACAGCCTGCAAGGCCTGCACCAACAATGACTGCATCGTAAGTATAAATAGGAATACTCATAATTCCTCCGAAAAATAATTTTTACGATTATATCTTCAAGAGACTTGTATGAGGGTTAAAGTAGATGTGTAGCAATATGAAGGCGCTTAATGTTACAATAAGCAACACGAAGCCTTACAGGCTGCTACATTTAGTATCAGTACTCAAAGAAAAAGATACTAGCGCAGTTCTTTTTCTGCACGGTCTCGTAGCTGAGCAATTCTATTTCCGCCTTGAGCTATAGCGGCATGAAGGATCTCTTTTGCATGAGTAATTGTTTGGTCTAGAGGCTTGTTTGGTGTCTTTATAACAAAGCCGCCACTTACTGTTATGCTGATACTCTCACCCTTGGGTACTTTGAATTTTGTCTCTTCTATAGTTTTTCGTATCTGTTCACAGTCATTGAGTGCTATATCTTTTGTATTACGGTTTAAGATAAGAACAAACTGATCATAGTCTATACGTCCTAATATATCTGTATGTTGTTCATGTAATGAAAAGATAAAGGCGATCTTATTAAGGATTTGATTAGCCAGATCTTTTTTATACTTTTTCTCTATATCTTTAAAATGATCAAGGGAGAAAAGACAGACCGTTAGTGAAGGACTGGTGTTTCCTTTGCGATTAGCAAAACCGTGTAAAAGTCCTTTATAGTTATTGATCCCTGTAACAGGGTCAATAAAAGCAGGATTTTCAGCAGAGCTGGGTTTTCTGCTTAAACGCTTTATGATCATCTCTGCTTCTTCTGTCTGAAACATACGATTCTTGCTGTCTGAGTCCACAGAATAGAGTGTTCGTATATCTGTATAAACAAAAGAGAGACGTCGGGTAAACCATAAGGTCGCAAGAAGTGAGATTATAAAGGAAAAATATATGATGTACTGAAGCATATTGAATTTTTCAATCTCATAAATCAGATGTTTTTCCTCAAGCTCAAAGAGTTTGGCTTCATATTCGGCCTGGGCAAAGTCATACTTATCTAAACGGTTTTCAAGATTTTCAAGACTCTGCTCATAATAGCTGTCAGTTGCTTCTATATAGAGCAGCTGCTTGATCTGTAACTGTTCAAGATCATTAATATACTGCTTTGTATGTCCATAAACATAATTTCCTAAGATATCAAAGCTATAAGCATCACGCATCTTGTTAATGTCATATTTCAAAGTGTTGATAATACCCCGTAGTCGGATATTGCTTAATTGTATATCTTCTCTGCCAAGATTATATGCTTCTTTGATGAGTGCTTTTTGTTCAAGCATGAGGTCCACTTTTTCAACAGATGAGTTCAGGGTAAAGGTGATAGCTGAAAGTAGCCCAAGTGTGACAGTGAGTATTAGCAGTGTTTTAGATAGATTGTCAAATATCTTTTTGATAGACCAGCGCATAGATTTCCTTGATTTTAATAGTTGCTATTTTGTTCCTTGATTTTAGGCTTCTAAATATTAAAAATGCCTTAAGACCGGCTTTAAGAAGAATGTTATCTCCTTAAAAGGAATTTTTGGTACAATTGCTTATAAGATAAATATAAAATAATGGACATATTTTTGAATAAAGAAGACTTTTTCATCTCCTGTTTTAATTCAAAAAAGATAGGCGATGACGCGGCAATCGTTGAGGGCTGGGTGATATCCAAGGACGCTTTTTTTGAAAATGTGCATTTCAAGAGAGAGTGGTTTGAGCTTGATGAGATATCTTATAAGGCGATGCTTGTAAATATTTCAGATGCGATTGCAATGAATGCAGACCCTAAATATGCTCTTTTGGCAGTTGCTCTTCCTTCGAGTTTAAGCAGGGCTGATATTAAAAAGTTGTACAGCGGATTTGACAGGGCTGCTAAAGAGTTCGGTATAGAGATAATCGGCGGTGATACTATCTCTAATGTAAAGATAGATATTACCATCACAGTACTGGCAAAGAGTAAAAAACCATTAAAGAGAGTAGGGCTTAAGCAGGGAGACTTCCTGGCTTATACAGGAAGTCTCGGCTCATCAAAAAAAGCTTTGGACTCTCTACTGCGATCAGGTACAGCACGAAATAACTCACGTTTTTTTGCACCAAAGTTGAGGCAAAAATTTATACAAAAAGTAAGTCCATCTCTCTCTTGCGCAATGGATATATCTGATGGTCTGTTTGCCGACCTCTCTAAACTCTCAAAGGCGAACTCCTTAGGCTTCTCATTTCTTCATTTTATACCCAAAAATATAGGGTGCAGCGGGGAGGAATACGAGATGCTCATCGCTTTTCCTCCAAGAGAAAGAAAAAAGATGATGCGATTAGCACAGGCTCAGCGTTGCGAGCTGAATATATTCGCAAAAGCAAGACGAACACATTACAAATCTAAATGCAAGGCACACCACTTTTGAACAGAAATTATTATTTAAACCACTCCTCTATCCCTTTTCATTTTGCCCAGAGTCCACGTGACTTTGTGGTTGATGAGATACCCTTATATGAATTTAGTGGGGAGGGTGAACACCTTGTCCTTCATGTACGTAAAAAGAACCTAAGTACATGGGAGATGGTTGATATCATCTGTAATGTGACCGGTGCCAAGGCCAAAGAGATAGGCACGGCAGGTCTAAAAGACAAAAATGCCTTAACCACTCAGTATATCTCAGTTCCTGCACGTATTGAAGAGGCTATAGATGCCTTAGATCATCCCCAGATAAAGATACTTTCAAAGGTGCGTCATAACAACAAGATACGTACCGGTCATCTAAAAGGCAACCGCTTTTTTATTCGTATTAAGAAGGTTCTTCCTGTGGCAGCTGCTAAGCTTGACCAAGCGATCAAACACATTAAAAAAGACGGTATGCCAAACTATTTCGGGTATCAGCGTTTTGGAAATGATGGAGATAATTATATTTTAGGCCAAGAGATAGTAGAGGGGAAGCGTAAAGAAAGAAATAAAAAGAAAGCCAGACTCTTTGTCTCAGCTTACCAATCCCATCTTTTTAACCTTTGGTTGAGCCGTCGTATAGAGATCAGTAAGCTTGTCTCAGGTCTGGAGGCTAAGGAAGCAGCAGATGTATTAAACTTCGACCTGAGTCTTGTAAAGCAGATGCAGAAACAGAAACATCCTTTTAAGATGCTTCCGGGTGACCTCTGTATGCATTATCCTTACGGGGCTATTTTCTATGCAGAAGATCTTGAAGCTGAAGCCCAGCTCTTCAGTGAAAAGGACAGAGCGCCTACGGGTCTTTTAGTGGGTAAAAAAGTCAAAAAGAGTGAAGATATAGCGCATACAATTGAAAAAGAGTTTGACGCAGAATGTAACGAAGACGGTACACGCCGTTACGCCTTTGTCTTTCCCGAAGATGTAGAGACGAAATATAGAGAAGAGAGTGCTTGGTATGAGATGCACTTCACTCTGCCTAAGGGTTCTTATGCAACTGTACTTATAGAAGAGCTTGCCAAGCGAGAGATCAGAGAAGAAAAAATTACATCAAGGAAACAAATTGACTAACAAAAGACATATAACATCAGCCGCTTCACAACTGTTTGGAAAATTTGCAGGCAAGGCTTTTCCCGCGCCCGTACAAAAGTTTATAAACGCCTCGTACGTGAAGTTAATGGGTTTAGATATGAGTGACTTCCATCCATCAGGCTCATATGAGACTCTAAATAAACTTTTTACCCGTCATCTAAGAGAAAATAGAGAATTTAATCTTGACGGAAATATTATGATCTCACCCTGTGACGCCCTTGTCAGCGAATGTGGAAAGATACATGATTTCAGTTCTTTACAGATCAAAGGGATGAAATATAAGGTAGATGAGCTTTTAGGCGAGCATATTGATCCCAAGAACAAGCACCGTATCAAAAACGGACGTTTTATAAACTTCTATCTTTCGCCTAGTGATTACCACCGTTATCATATTCCACTAAATTGCCGTATTACAAAGGCGGTCCATATCCCGGGTAAGCTTTATCCTGTTAACTTCACCTACCTTAATAAACAGCAAGACCTTTTTATCGAGAATGAGCGTGTTGTTATTGAGTGTTTCACACAAGAAGATGAGCTTTTTTATATGGTCTTAGTGGGAGCATTGAATGTGGGTAAAATGGAAGTCTCTTTTGAACCGAGTATCCAGACAAACTCAGATATTCGTGAAAGCGTGGCTTATGAGTATGAAAACTTGAATATGAATAAGGGAGATGACTTTGGCTGTTTTCAAATGGGTTCAACAATAGTATTGATTGCTGAAAATATGGAAATCTTTGTTAAGAGCGGCGAAAAGGTCTCTTTTTCACAAGATGTTTCAAGTATAGCAAAGTAGTAGCATGTCTAAGTCGCAGGAATATTTAGAATATCTTTTTTCGGATAAATTGATTTTTGAAAAAGAGGTTCTACAGGTTAAAAGCGATGAAGACAGGAAAGATATTATGAGCATACTAAGCCGTGATCTGTGCAATGATGGAAGCTTAGCCTTTGAAGTAAATTTCTTAAAGATAAAGTCCATTGATGATTTGAATTTCAAGGGTGTTAATATTTCTCTTGTCCAAATCTTTTTGGCAGAACTTCTTTCTCTCTTAGAAGAGAAGCATTATACGCGTGCTGAAATTGAATCAGTAAAAAAGAGTAAAATATATCTAAAGTTTTTATATGAATTGGCACAAACATATATGCGTCGTTTCAGCTCTGCTTTTTATAAAGAAGTCGTTAATACCTTTTTTGACCTGATAAGTATTGCAGACAAGGCAAATCAACTTAGTCCCCTTGTTTTAGAAGTTATAAATGGCACTCAAAATACAAAGTCACTTTTGCAACAGTCTGGAAGCGGAAAAATACTGCATAAGAGTGAGCAGGCATGGATGCGGGTAAAACAGGCACGAGATGAGAAAAATCGTAAAGTCCAAGTATTTCAAGTTGAGATTGTTAAACTGGTACACCGTATTGATCAGCTTAAACTTCATATATCGGCTATAGTAGCGGCAAAATCTCTGAGTATTGATGAATTAAAAAAGATTACGCCTAAACTCTTACTGGATATGTTCACTGAAGAGGATGATGTTCAACTCCATACCAAAAAGACGATGTTCTCCTATGTCCCCGCAGGGGAGATGGCGGATATACTTATGCATACCGCGCAAAAAGCAAGTTCTCTTAGCAAGACAAATAGTGATAAAGAAGATTATAGAAAAATCTCAGAGTTTTTCAAAAAGTGCAGAAATACAAATACTCAGGCCTTTATTAATGCACGTTTTGAAGAGTTTAAGCATGAACTCGAGATTAAGAGTAAGAGATATAGAGAACAGCGCTTAAAACTAAAGACAGTAAGAGATAGACCTCTGGACAGTTTTGATATTACCCTGAAAAAAATAAAAGAGGCTATGGTGTTTAATCTGCAAACCCTTTAGTATTAGATAATATCATCCGACTACAACTCTGTTTCTTCCTCTCTCTTTGGCCTTATACAGAGCTGAATCCGATCTTTCAATAAGTTCTTGAATTGATTCATCATCGTTAAATTGAGAAAGGCCTATGCTTATAGTAATAGATATAGTGTTCTGTTCATCAACGTAGGGGTTGTTTTCAATGGATGATCGTACTTTTTCAGCAATATCTGCCGCTTCATGGGCATCAGTATTTATCAATAAGATAATAAACTCTTCACCTCCATAACGTGCAAAGACGTCACTCTCTCGTATCTCTTTTTTTATATGAGAAACGGTGTATTTTAATATCTCATCACCAAGGATATGGCCATAAACGTCATTAACTTTTTTAAAATAATCAATGTCTAACAGCATTAATGAAAAGGGTTCTTTATTACGGTGATACAATTTTAAAAGTTGTTCAGCAATATCAAAAAATGAGCGTCTATTGTTAATATTAGTTAAAGGATCGGTAAGGGATATTTTTTTAATTTCTTCATAATCCTCTTCTATCTTTTTCTTCATACTGAAAAACTGTTCTGTCATCAATCCGACTTCATCA
>CBFDAB010000084.1:0-9233 GCA_965602745.1 uncultured Campylobacterales bacterium | reverse complement strand
GACAAGGCCTTGTTCTCTTCAATTTTTACATTATAGATATTCTCTTTTAAACTTTCGTATAAGGCTTCAAGCTCTTCTTTACTCTCACGCAGGG
This sequence comes from uncultured Campylobacterales bacterium, assembly GCA_965602745.1. Lineage (GTDB taxonomy): Bacteria > Campylobacterota > Campylobacteria > Campylobacterales > Sulfurimonadaceae. The sequence continues at coordinate 9,139 of CBFDAB010000084.1, read as the reverse complement.
AAATTCCTCTCGCAGAACAGCCTGACATGTTTTTATTATTATAGGTCATTCTCCATTTCATGAAAATTACTTACTTGATTCCATTATCTTATTTGGTTTTACAAGAAAAAGAGCTACAGAAGCAATCAGTATAAAAATAAGAAAGAACCAGATGTTTACGGTTAATTTATACGAGATAAGACCAAAGATAACGCTTCCGTGAGGGACTAGGGTAAAAAAACGTTTAGCATTTTTATGAAACTTAGTAAGGAGTTCATTCTCCTCATCTTGAGCAGACAGTTTTGTCATATGACGGTGGTAAAATATAAAATATAAGACACTTAACTCAATGAGTTTATAGCTGATAAGGCCGTAAACAATGAACATTTTGTTCTCTTCGCCAAAATATGATGCGGCTTCAATCTCAAAGAGCTGATCAAATGCTATAGCAATAAGAGCCACTGCCATTAAAATATAAAACATTATCCTTCGTCTATCAGATAAATTGTCAATTACGTTTTGCATAAACTTCCTTTTTTGTGAAAGCAGATTTTAGCGGATTGTATCTTTCGTAAGTGTAAAAATATAAGAGAGAAGAGATAAATCTTGGGGAGGAGTTTTGCAAGTTCCCAAGAAGACTTGGGAATCTGAGATCACAAGAACATCTTTCGGGAGTGGCTACCAGCCAATGCCCAGAGTAAGCATGTATCGGCGGTCAGTCAGGTCACCGGCTTCAGGTCCGATTTCCTCCGCGTAAGTAGCGAATCCGAATTTAACAAGTGCCGCTTGCATATCAATACCGGCAGTATAGTTACCCTGGTAAAGACCTGCATTAAGTGTAGTCATAAACCAGCTGTTATCAATAAGACCGGCACTGACACCCAGACGAAGACGTTTCATAAAGTCTGCTTCTTCAAAATCCTGATAGGTAACGTCTGTGATTACGCCGCCAGTTTCCGAAAATTGATAGAAACGCGTCTCGTTGGCATTAAGAAGATCGACATAGTCTGCTGCGATGATAAGATGTTCCAAAAATCCGACTTCTGGAGAGATAGAAACTCCAAGATTAACAGTCATAGGCTGTTTTCCATAGTTGTCATCCATCTTCATATCGCCGATATTCAAGATACTCAGACCAAAGGCAGGATGCCAATAGTTCTCAGGAAAGAGTTTGTATGTCACTCCAAGATCGATTCCGTATCCCGTAGATTTTTTCTCATATTTATCTTGTAGGTAGGTTCCCAGGTCATCTTGATTTTCAACGATCTCCGTAACACCAATACCGCCTTCATAGGATTGCTGAGAGATGAATTTTCCGCCGATACCGACATCCAAGGTACCCGGTCCGATATCTTCAAAGCTCGTCGCAAAGGCTCCTGTTATCCCGCCGTAACCACGAGAGTGTGTTTCGACAAAGTCATTGACACCAACGTTTCCGTGGGCAATAAAGTTGGCATCTGCAGCAGCCAAAAATCCGATCGACCAGGCGAATGATTCACCATTGTTTGTCACAGATGAATAGTTGCTGGCAGTTACATTGAAGTGCTCGCCCGAGTATTTTTTAAGAACATCAGATACGGCTTGTGTATCACTGCCTGCTGTATCGATATCGTCGGCAAAGTCTTTGGTCTTGTCTGAAGCCTGAATACCAAGGCCCAAAAGTTCGACCTCAAGACCATGTGATTTTTTGATGTTTAAGATACCGGCGGGGTTATGGAATATTGAACTTGAGTAACCGCCGACAGCGACATTCGCTCCACCCATCCCCATAATACGCGCATCTTTATAGAGGTATGCGTGCTCTGAAAACCCTGCCATCAATGCAGATGCACCACAGAGTGAAAATAATATTGCTTTTTTCATAAATCTTTTCCTTTAGTCCTATAATGTGATTAGATAAGCTTGAATTTCGTCAATAGTAATGCCATCGCTATTAGTGTCAATCTCAGCTTTGTAAGTATCAATATCCGCTTGCAATGTAGGATCAGCAGAAAGTGCACCCGATACCGAGTCAAGACCGCCATTTAAAGTATCGACCAACAAAGTTGTTATATTTTGGTCATTTTGTGTCGGGTCCTGGTTTAATGGACAGGCATATGGGCTTGATACACCGTCCCAAGTCGTTGAAGGATTAGTGAAATCATTCATGCAATAGCCATCTGTCACGACAGTTGTATTTAATGGACTCAGGCCTAATCTGTGATATACACCTGTTGATGGGGCAGCCATCGTCACAGTGATATCACTGAATGTTTTAGTTGTACTGTCTGAATAAGAAAATATTACATCTGAAGCAACAACAGATGTTGCGTCTGTACAGATTGAACCGTCAAACATAAATGCTAAAGCACACATAGATGCTTTCATCTCTTCTTTTGCAGCATCTTGTGCAGCAATATCTGTCGTATCAAATAATGCAGCTATATCTTCTACAAGATAACCAATAGTCGTTGTCGCAAGCAGAGTATTGCTCAGACCGATATACAAACAGAGGTCTTTCTCGGACGTCGTCAATGAGAGATCGTTACAGGTACTTGTACCAAGGGCCGAAGAATATCTGTTACCGGCATTTTCTAGACTGCTCAGAGCCGTGGCACTCTGTTTAGCACTGACATTTTGCACGAATGTCTGATATGTACCGTTATCCGTACCGATTAGACCGATGACATCTGAGATGCTTAGCCCGGCTTTACCCATATAGGCCGCGCCAAGGTCAATGTTCCACTCATTGTCGACATAAGCCGCTCTACATTCACTGCTTGGACTATCAAGCTTGGCGATTACCGCATCGAAATTGCCTTTATCCAGGTTCTGTTGTACCTCAAATCTACATGAAGCAGCATCGCTTCCCCCGCCACATCCCGTTAGCAGTAGTGCAAAAGCAGCAATACTTCCGTATACTAATTTTTTCACATTATCTCCCTTTAATTTGAGTTATCTATACGGTAAAATAAGATAAAAATATAAAAGAAGTCTATTCTCTTGAGCAATAAAACCCCAAAATCAGAAGTCTCCTTTGATAGCTGATATCAGCCGTCTCCTGTCTGTACTGCATTCAGACCGAAAGCTTTTAGAATCTCTTTTTGAAAAACGCAACCGCCTCGTAAGCTTTCATGATGTCTCTGCCGAGATAGGTGAAGATAAACTGGAGTACCTTGTCAATGCCGAGATACTCAATCATACGGATGAGAGTATAGAACTTGATGAACGCGTACTGAGCTTTTTTGAAGAGTTTCTTGAGACAAATGAAGATGTTGAGATAGGCGATGTTGATGAACTTCTTATCAACCTAAAATACAATATAGAGCTTTATCAAAATGAAAAAGAGAACGAACACTCGCGGGAACGTTATCTAGGCAAGATCAAGCGCATACTTAAAAAAATCCCCAACCTTATCTTGAAAAACCTCTCTCTTCTTCAGCTTCATATCGGTCTGACCTACAAGACCCAGAGTTCTCATAAGAACAAGATACTTGAACTGCAGCATTATAAGGCTAAGCTTGAAAAGCTGATGAATATAGAAGTTCAGGTGCAAAAGGCACTTTCAAATGAGAGCCATTTCTTTAATGTAGTCTCATCTCATGAGAGTGTTCTTCTCTCCCTGCGGCTGAAGGTTCGCCTGCGTGAACTTCGCATTTCACTTATACAACTTCAAAAACAGGTTATTGAGTACATCAACAAGACCCTTCATAAACAGCACTTCTTTGAGCATATCATCAAACTCAAAGAGATGAAGTCTGCTCTTGAGATAAAAGAGAAGAGTAATATACTTTCACTCTTAGAGATGCAGACAACGCCTCTGTTTATGTCTAAGCCTATGCGTATATCTACCTTCTTGGACACAGAAGAAGTGTATGAGTTCGGCTTTGAAGAGATGGTCCAAAAACTACAGTATGTCATTCCCTCCCAAAAACTTTCTCTCAGCAAGGCTGAAGCCTTAGATGAGAGCTTTTTTGAAGATGAAGAGAAAACGCGTTTTATGATAGATACGGATGTTCTTCATGAAGAGTTTATGCTCTCGCAAAGTGATCTTTTTAGCTTTATAGATGAAAAAGAGTTCGCGGTGGAACAATCTCTTGAAGAGAAGATCACCCTCTATTGTCAGTTAGCTCTGATGTATGAGGCTGATTATGAGTTTTTTGAGACAAGAGAGAAGATAGAACAATATGAGTACCTAATAATAAGAGCAAAGGGTGATAGATGAGTCTGCCTAAACAGAGTAAAGAGATATTTGAGATATTAAGCCGCGGAAATTTTTTATGCGAAAACAGCCCTCTACGATTAGAAAGAGATCTATTTCAGTCGTGTGAGAGGGAGTTTGGTGCACATTATGACTTTTTTGAGCATATCGGTTTTTATCTGATCCGTGAAGACGGATATTTTTATTTTTCAAAAGAGCTTTCTGCCTCACAAACAGAAGATAAACTCCATATGATCTTAGAATACATAGACCTCGTTGAACTGATGCTTCAGTTCTCTGCTACCTTCGGGGTGGGTTTTAGAACGACAGTACGAGAGTTGGCTGACGCGGTTGGGTCTAATGTCGTCTTAAAAGACAGGCTAGACAGACTCAAAAATATCTCAAAGCCTCAAACACTTCATGCGCAGTGTGCCAAGGTCTTCGAGAAGTTTAAAAAAAGCGGTTTTATGGCCTTAGAAGATGAGCATGAAGAGCGCTACATCGTCTTAAACTCTTATCACTACATAGAAACATTTTTAAATGCAATAAAGGTCAGCTCTGATGAACCAGCTTAACGAAGTCACATTTATAAACTCCGCCACCTTGCCCTTTGCTCAGATAGATGTAGGTGCAAATACACTTTTTAGCGGTGGCAACGGAGCCGGTAAGACAACCATACTTCGCTCTATCTTATACTTTTACGGAGCGCAGCGTTCAGAACATCTGGGTATCAGTAAAAAGAAGAAGCGTTTTGAAGAGTACTATTTTGCTTCGATCAACTCTTATCTAGTCTATAAGTTTGAAAATGCAGACTCTACTGTTCTTGCTATCATGTATAAGGCCGGCGGTCTTCGTGTTAAGTACCGTTTTGCCATACTGAGAAATGCGCAAGAGATAAAAGATCTCTTCTTTGAGAACAACTCTGCACTGGAGCCAAAAGAGTTGTGGAGCAGGCTTCTTGAGAAAGAGTATGAACTCAGTCCCATACTAAACTCTCCAAAAGAGTATAAGTCTATTCTTTACGGACAAGACAGAAAGCTCCAGCAGTTTGCCTTCTTTAATGCCAATAGTGAGTACGAGCAGATCTCCAAGACGCTTTCTAATGTCTTTATCAATTCTAAACTTGACTCGGGTTCGATTAAAAAGTCTTTAGTATCAAGCATTAGCGGATTTGATCCTATTGATCTTAATCAGATGCGCCGAAACCTAAGTGACTTTAGGGTGAAGTATGATGATATAAGCTCTTTTGAAAAGAACAGTACGCACATATATGAGGCTGTCTCTACGCTTGGTATGTATGAAGAACAGAGTTCTAGCCTTCATCAAACAGCGGCTTGCTTAGGTGCAAATGTAAAAGTAGCTGAGGATGAGTTAGAGATTGCAAAAGATAAGACTCTAGGCTTTAGAGATGAACTGGCCCGCTTAAATGAAGAACATGAACTAAGAGAGAACTCTTACCAAAACGGGCATGATGAGGCTTTAAAAGAGCAGGGTGGATTAGAACGTGAGATAAAAGAGGCAAGGGCAAAAGAGAGTGAGTATGAAAAGCTTCAGATCAAAGACAAACTTGAGCTCTGGGATAAGAAAGCACTTTTAGAAGATGAACTACTTGCCTTAGAATCTCAGTTAGATAAGCTCTTAGACTCTCAAGGCTCCTTAAGTGAGCGTTTTGATGCTATACGTGAGAGAGAGTTAAAAAGCTTTCATGATAAGGAACAAAAACTTCGCAGTGATATCACCTCTATAGAACAAGCCTATAATGCAAGCAGTTCTACCTTGATGAAAGAGCAGCAAGATGCATATAACGGACATAGAGAAAAAAGTGATACAGAGCTAAAGGTCTTAAACCAAAACCTATCTCTAGCGAAAGAAGAACTCTTTCTTGCCAAGAGTCAAGAGAGCATAATTCAAAATAAGAGCTTTGATAAAGAGAAGATAGACAGGGCTAAAAATGAACTGCATAAGGTAGTACGCGCCTTTGAAGAAGAGAAGTCAAAACTTCAGCTTTCTCAGTCTCAGGGTGAAAAGATTGTAGAGCAGATATATTCGGCAGAACAGTCTAAGGGATTTAAACTTCAAAGCCTTGTGCATGAGCATGAAAAGCAGACCTTTACTTTAAAAGCAGAGATAGATGAGCTTCATAGACGTAAAAATTTAAATTCCGCATCTCTGCTTGGGTATATGAGAGAAAACTCTTTTAAAGAGGCCTCAGCCCTGTCAGCCCTGCTTAAAGACGAGGTCTTATACTCACAATCTTTAAACCCTTCTATTGTAGAAGGAGACGGTACTCTTTTTGGTCTGAAGATAGATATCTCAAGTTTAGATATATCGGCTTATGAAGAGAGTTCTATCTCCTTGTCTCTTCATGCCTGTGAGGAACGTCTGAAGAAGATGAATGCCCTGCAGCTTCATGAACAAGAAGAGATAGAAAATGAGACACGAAATACCATCAATGCACTTAGACGGGAGCAGGCTCGTATCAATACCCTAATAGATGAACATCTGCGTCATCTTCCTCAGTTAGAGAAAAACAGTCTGCGCTTGGCAGAAGAGTTACAGACACTTCAAAATCTGGCCTCTAAGAAAAAAGATCAAGATCTAGTAGATGCAAGAGAACTAAAAGAGAGTAAAGAGAAGAGATACTTAGAGTTAAAAGATGAGCATGAGAGACTAAGTGAAAAGTTTCAAAAAGAACTTCAGTCCATTAAAGAGGAAATCAGTTCTAAACAAGAAGGGCTTGATAAGAGTAAGAGAAAGTCATTAGACCTTAAGAAGAGTGAATTGCTCAAGATAAGCACAGAGTGTGAGAGTAAGTTTGCACAGATCAAAAGTGAAGAAGATGAGACTTTGATTCAAGGCGGGGTTGACCCCTCTTTACTGAAAAAGTATCAAGAAGATATAGGGAAGAAGAGCGAAGAGCTTTCTAAGATAGAAGCTTACGCAGAACTTGTCTCAGAATATAAGATCGATCAAAAGCGTATCTTTGCCCACTTAGATGAGAAGATCAAATCTTTACATATACTGTCTGAAAGTATCAAGACAAGAGTACAAGAGTTTAAACTTTTAAAAGAGGCCTTTGAGACAAAGAGAGATGGGGTGCAAAAGAACAGAGATACACTCTTGTCTAAGGTAACAACTCTTCAAAAAGATCTTAAAGAGTATTTCTCTTTTAAAGAGTCTGCCCTGTATAGTGAGTTAAGCTCTGCAATCGAGAACTCCGAATTAGAAAAATGTGAAGAGAACCTTTCTGACATGATAAACAGACTGAGAGATCTGGGCTTTGAGCATGCTTCTTCAAAAGACAAGCTGCGTAAAAAACTCAACCGAGCATTCTCCTCTATCAGCTTGCATAATATCTTTAATCTTTATGCTCCAAGCTCTGACTCTGACAAGGCAATCTTAGCCTCTGCCAACGGCTTAAAGACCTTTGTCCTTGAAAATAAGATAGAGACTTATAAAGAGCAGGTTGCAAAAGAGTTTACCCTGACGCTTAGACATCTCTCTTCAGAGATAAGAGAGCTTCTAAAAGCAGAAGGCGATATCTCTAAAACAGTCTCGCGTATAAATAAGACCCTTCAAGACCTCCAAGGCATTAAGGTAATACGTGCGATAGAGTTGCGTTATAAAGAGAGTGACAATCTTCTTCTGAACGTGCTAAAAGCCATAGGGGACTTGGTAGAGGAAAATCCTTACGGAAATGAGATAAATCTTTTCTCAGAAGAGATAAACGAAGGGTTTAATAAAAAAGCACTGCAGCACTTAGAAGAGTTATCTCTGCATCTAAGCGAAGAAAAAGCAGACCTTCTCACCCTGGATGAGAGTTTTGTCCTGGAGTTCAGAGCCATAGAAAACGGAAACGACACAGGTTTTGTCCCTTCTCTTGACGGTATCGGTTCAAACGGAACTGATGTCATGGTAAAAGCCATGGTAAACATAGCCATGCTCTCTCTGGCAAGAAAGCAGTCTTCCAAACAAGACGCAGCAGTCTATTTCCACTGTATCCTTGATGAGGTAGGAATTCTCTCTCCGGCATATCTAAAAGAACTGATTGCCTACGCCAACAATAAGAAAATACGCTTTGTCAACGGAGCACCGGATGAGAAACTGATTTCTACCTATAAGAGACTCTATATGCTCTCGACCAATGCTAAACACCAGACAATAGTGCGAAAGCTTGTCTCACAGGCATAAAATGCTTTTGTATTGTTTATGACCACTATTTGTATAATTTTTAATCATACTTTTTATAAATAGTCTGTCTTAGTTGTTATAATTTTCATAATTTATAACCTAGGGTGGACCATGTTTCAAAAAAAATATAAAAATGAGCTCAATTCATTAAAACTTTCATTAAAGAAAGAGATAGATACAAGTGAATTATTGCTGTTTAATAAGTCAAGCTATACATTTGATGAGACTCTTCCTCTTCAAAAGCATCTTGACTATCTCTTAGAACTCAAAAACAAGGAAAAATCTTTTTGGTCAGGTTTTCTAGACTTCTTTCCCAGTGCGGTGGCTGTACTGGATACAGATCAAAATATCATCCACTCCAATGCGGCATTAGAGGACTTCTTAGCTGTTAGCAGTACAGTCTTAAGCTCGAAGCCATCTTTGTCTTCTCTTGTCTCAAAAGCAAATGAGAATTGTGGGCTGTGTGAGTTTATTTCAAGGCATACCGACAAAGAAAAGTGTTCAGGTTTCAGTGCCAGTGATATTATCTATATTTCGACGAATAAAGAGTCTGCTATCCCGACCTTTGTCTTTGTTGTACCTGTTTTTGATGAAAGAAAAAGGCTTTTACATACCTTTATAATCATGCGTGACAGACGTATGGAGTTCAAGCTTCGCAAGGATTATATGCTTGATCAGTCAAGTCCGATCATCTCTATGCTGGAGACCATCTCCGCAGGAGACATCTCTTCAGTCCTGGAGCTTCCTCAAGGCAATGAACTTCAACATTACAAAGAGCCGGTCAACCTT
>CBFDAB010000083.1:0-9262 GCA_965602745.1 uncultured Campylobacterales bacterium | reverse complement strand
TTCTCATACTCTTCTTTACTAAGGCCCTTGGAATTATAACCCCAACGCTGTTTAAAGAGTATCTTGTGGTTGATCCATTCGAAGGCAAGTTCAAGAGGAAAGTCTTTCCCCGCTTGCATCACACGGCGTCCCCAAAATGGAGGGGTAGGGACACGGACTTCGCGTGAAGGCATCTTGAGCTCTTCAAAAGGAGGGATAATGATCTCTTTCATCTGCTTTTGAGGCTTTTCCATAATGTCGGCAGGGTGGAGGTTTGTATCCAAGTTGCCTGATTCGATACGGCTCATGGAAGTGACACCGTCAAAGGCATCCTTACAGTAGAAGATCGGACCATCATAAAAAGGACGGCAGAAGTCATCAATGAAGGCACGCGTAAGTGCAGCTCCGCCGAGAAGAACAGGGATATTGATACCGGCTTCTTTCATTGCTTCAAGGTTATCTTTCATGACCTGTGTCGACTTAACCAAAAGACCGCTCATACCTATGGCAGAGGCATTTGACTCTTTAAGGGCTGTGATGAACTTGTCAAGATCGACTTTGATACCCAGGTTGATGACGTTAAAACCATTGTTGGTCAGGATGATATCAACAAGGTTCTTGCCGACATCATGCACATCCCCCTTAACAGTTCCGAGTATTAAGGTCGTCTCCGTCTCTTTTTCTTGTTTTGGAAGATAAGGGTTGAGATGATCAACTGTCTTCTTCATTGTTTCGGCAGATTGAAGTACAAAAGGCAGCTGCATCTGGCCTGAACCAAAAAGCTCACCGACGACCTTCATCGCATCGATCAGAATCTCATTGACGATTCTCTCAGGCTTGATGTTATGTCGTGCTGCTTCGACGAGAGGGATCATTCTCTCCTTGTCTCCGTCCATAAGAAGTTTAGATATTTTCTCTTCTTCATTTAGGGCGTTGAAGGCCTTATCCTCTTCTTCATGATTAACGGCTTCTTTTGAAGAGAAGTGGTCTATAAAGTCAAAAAGGGCTTGGCCGTTTGGCTTTTTATCAAAAAGAAGATCATTACAGAGGTCCTGTTCTTCTTGATTGATCTTGTTAAGGGGAATAATATGTTTAACATTGATGATAACAGAGGTGAGACCTGCCTTGACACAGTGGTCTAAGAATATCGAGTTTAGGTAGGGTCTTGCATCCTTATCCAGACCAAAAGAGATATTTGAAAGACCAAGGGTTGTTCCGACTTCAGGATGACGTCTGCGAAGTTCTCTAATGGCGTCAATAGTCTGGATAGCCGCATCTCTGTACTCTGCATCACCAGAACCGAGGGTAAAGGTAAGAACGTCAAAGACGAGGTCTTCGGGATTGATGCCATGAAGTTTTGTCGCACGTTCATAAATACGTTCAGCTACTTCCATCTTTGTTTCCAAAGTCTTTGCCATACCGATCTCATCGATGGTCAGACATACAAGAGAGGCACCGAATTTTTTGGCCAAGGCACAGACGACATCAAACTTCTCTATACCGTCTTCAAGGTTGACTGAGTTTATGATTGGCTTCCCGCCTATCATCTTTAGTGCTTCTTCCAAAGCGGCTGTTTGTGTGGAGTCAGGCATAAGCGGAAGGGCGATCTTCTGAGCATACATTGCCATGACCTTGTTCATATCTCTCGTCTCGTCACGTCCGGCAAAACCGACAGATACGTCTAAAACATGGGCACCTGCACGGACTTGCTGCTGTCCGACACTCAGTGTTCCCTCATAGTCTTCAGCCAGCAGAAGTTCTCTAAACGCCTTTGACCCGGTTGCATTTGAACGCTCACCGATAAGAAGAGGTGCCGGCTCTTGCATTAAAGGGACGGTGCTGAAAAGAGAGGCCAAGGCTGTCGGCTGTGAACCGCTTGGAGCCTTTGGTACTATTGAAGAGACTCTGTCGACTAAACCGCGAATATGTTGAGGGGTTGTTCCGCAACAACCCCCCAGAAAAGAGACACCGTCATATTTTAAAAAGCCTTCTTGCTGGTCTGCAAACTGATCAGGGCCCATTGGATAGTAGGTATATCCCCCTCTGTTTTGAGGAAGACCGGCATTGGCATGAATTGAGATAGGTTTACCCCAAACCTCAGAAAGTGTCTTGATATGTTTACCGTACTGCTCAGGTCCTGTTCCGCAGTTAAAACCAAGACTCAAGATATCAAATGGCTCTAAGATAGTGGCAATAGTCTGTGCATCCGTTCCTATAAGCATAGTCCCGGCAAGCTCTATAGTCGCTGAGACCATGATAGGCAGCTGAGTACCACGTTCTTTATTAGCTGCTTCACAGGCATGAAGTGCTGCTTTTATCTGAAGAGGGTCTTGACAGGTCTCAAGTAAAAAGAGATCCGTACCCCCGTCAATAAGAGCAAGAGCGCACTCTGTATATCCTTTGAGCATCTCATTATAGTGCATATGTCCAAGAGAAGGAAGTTTTGTACCCGGTCCTATGGAACCCAATACAAAACGGGGATGTTCTGGCGTAGAGAACTTGTCACATTGACGCTTGACGATCTCTGCTCCGGCCTTTGTCAGTTCATAAGCCCTGTGACCTATTTGATATTCATCAAGTACCCAGTCAAAAGAGCCGAAGGTGTTTGTTGTGATAAGGTCAGCACCCGCTGTTAGGTAGGCATGATATATCTCTTCAAGAATATCAGGAGCCGTGACATTGAGAAGTTCATTACAACCCTCGTTACCTTCCCATTGGGCATCGGTAATACGATCGGCACGGTCTTGAAGCTGAGTGCCCATGGCACCGTCAATGATTAGAGGACGTTTTGTAATGGTGTCTAAAATATACTGTTTCGTGGACATGGGACTCTTTTAATAAAATACTTATGTTTATGCGGAAATATTCACAATATTTCCGCATAAACATAGTTGCTGGCATTTTATCCGATTTGAACATAAACTTTAATGAGACAATCGGGTTAATGCTTATGCTACATGGATCAATCTTTATCAGGTCAGTGAAGTCACAAAGGATATTTGTAAAAAATGGTAAGATATGAGCAGTATTAAAATTTTCCGAGGTTGATATATGCAGAGTCTTCATAAATTTGTTTTAGAAAAAATATTTAAATCCGCGATCCTGCCTATTGTGCTTATTGAACTTTTACTTATTTTATTGATCTTTATTTTTGGATTTTTGCAAGAACAAAGAAATGAACAACTGATGCAAAATACGGCAGCTCAGAGTTTTGAAGAAGTGTCTCATCAGATCACTGAAAGAATGAACTCTAAGATAGAACGTGTTCAAAAAGACGCTGATGCACTAAAAATGATTGTAGAATCGCTTTTGAAAGATAGCAGCCATTATATTAACCCGGATCTGTCATTCTCATTTTCAGACGGTTTTTTTATTCGTCAAAACGAAGGCCCTGCCAGTGTATATACGACAAACTTGAGTGTTCTAAATGAGCAGGATAAGGAGACTTTGAAGATACTTTCTGTAGCTGAGACATCTTTGGATGCTGTTATGAACCAATACAAGGGTATCGTTGATTCTGCCTGGATAAACATTGGGAAAAACTATTCTCTGTATTATCCAAGGATCATAGTCCAAGACGAGCTCTCATCTACGCTTGATCCGACTACACAGAGCTATTATTTTGAGGCAGATGAAGAGCATAATCCTGAGAAAAAGACGCTTTTCATTCCTCTCTTTCAAGAGCCTTGGGCTATGGATCTCGGTCAAATCGGCTCAGTCGTCTCGCCTATTTATATAAAAGACAAGATGGAAGGTGTTATTGGTATGACATTGACGTCCGAAAACACAGAAGAGATAAGTGATATCTCCTTGCCTTTTAATGCCTATATCATCATCTTGGGAGAAAAAGGACATGTACTTTTTGCCTCAAATGAAGAAGAGTTTTATAAAGATTTTGGGATTAACTCTTTTAGCGCCTTGTCTAAAGAAAAGAAAAAAGCAGCTTTAGAACCATTTGTGTATTCTAAGGATGATTATCCAAATTTTGTTTTTTTTCAAAAGATGCTTCAACATACCGGTCTGGAACTGGTCTTGATCGCCAAAAAAGAGATCATCAATAAAGAGATCAATAAGGTCTATCTTCAGACAAGAGTATATGGAGTGATCTCCTTGCTTATCATCGCCTTTATTCACCTTTTTATTTTTATCTATATCCGTTCCAAAGCAAAAGTTGTCAGCGGGGTGATCTCAGACCCCATTTCAGAAATTGCGGGTATATCAAAGATGCTTTTTGATGAAAAGGCTCTCATACTGCATAAAAGCAATATACAAGAGTTTGATATTTTACAGAATAATCTTCATAAGGCACATAAGAAACTTCTAGAACAGTTGTATTTTGATCAGCAAACACATCTGCCCAACCTGAATAAACTGCATATGGATATAAGTGAGAACTCTACCTTGATACTGGTCTGTGTAGAAAACTATAAGATGGTGCAAAATATTTATGGCCCACAAGTCGCAGAGGAAGTTCTCTTTGCATTAGTTGGTTTGCTGCAAAATTTCCCCCGTTCTCAAGTTCAACTTTATAGAATATACAATGACACCTTTGCCTTGCGCTCTGATGCAAAGGTCCATCTTCAAGATGAGCTTAAGTATCTCTATAACAGGCTCTCATTGGAAGAGATACATCTGGATGCATTTGATATTGCGTTGAATTATTCGCTTTCACTTGCTCTGCCTTCAGCTGACAGTGAGCTTCCTCTGTTCTCACGAGCAGATATAGCACTAGATGAAGCAAGCAAGCAGGAACATATAAAATATGTCAGTTTTAATGAAAAAAACAACGATAAAGAACTTTTTAGACAAAATCAAGAGTGGGCAAAACGGTTTCAAGCAGCACTTCATGAAAATAGGCTAGTTCCTTTTTTCCAGCCCATATATGATGTTAAAGAAAAAAAGGTGCATAAATTTGAAGCCTTAGTAAGAATGATTGAAGGAGATAAGGTGATCTCTCCCTATCTATTCTTAGGGGTAGCCAAGCAGATGGGGAAACTTTCTGATATTACCCTACTGATGCTAGAAGAAGTGTTTACATTGGCGCAGAAGTATCCTGATCTTGAGTTTTCAGTGAATACCTCGTTTGAAGATTTTGAAGAAGCAAACTTGATGCATGAGATTCATAATATGGTGACAGAATTTAAGGTCAATACGGACAAGATCATTATTGAGATCTTGGAAACCGGAAAATATAAAGATGAAAGTCATGTGATTGACATAATTAAAAAGCTAAAAGAACTTGGTTTTAAGATAGCTATAGATGACTTCGGAGCAGGTAATTCAAATTTTGCACATTTGATGCTGATGCAGGTCGATTTTATAAAGATAGATGGACAGTTCATTAAAAATATATCTTCAGATGAGCAAAGTCAAAATATTACAAAGACGATAAATGAGTTCGCACATATGGCAGGAGCTAAAACAGTTGCAGAATTTGTTTGTGACGCTTCCGTCTTTGAAAAGGTGTGTGAAATAGGGGTTGATTTCACCCAAGGTTACTATATATCTGAGCCAAAACCTGCCTCAAGGATAGATGAGATGTTGTCTATAAATAATAAGTAATGATTATGGCTTGGCAAGAGAATAAAGATTTTCAGTTTTAATTAGTAGAAGAAAAGTATGGATATGTGTTTGTTGATGATATTATGCAATCTTCACATCTGCCTAAGGATGCGGTAAATAGATATAATTTAGTTCTAATGGAGAAATAAATGTCAAAATCAAGTGGGTAACTTTGCTATAATCTTAGACAAGGAGAATTTATATGAAAAAAATAGTAATACTAATAGGTCTGAGTCTTAGCCTCTTGGCAAACAGCGTTTACACAAAAAGCTTTGATAAAAAGATGAATGAGGTTTATCCTTTGGTTCTTGCCTCTTTGGATAAGTCTCACCTTATAGTCGTCTCAGAGATTGACATCTTGAAAAAGTTTAATGAAGCCGGTCTGCCGAAAAAATTCGGTAAAAACTTTAATACGAATCATTTAGCTAATATCAAAGCTATCATTGCATGTAATGGATGGTTTGGAAATGAAATAGCTAATAGTGATCCACTGATGATGGCTTTTTGTCCTATTCGTATCACTTTGATAGAACAAAATGAAAAGACATCAATTATGTATGTACGTGCCTCTGTTGCACCAAATGATTCAAAGGCTTATAAGATGCTTCAAAAGCTAGAAGCAAAAGTGATTTTAGCCATTGAATCAGCTATAAAAGAGTAAGGAAAAAATATGAAACTTATATTCTTAGTATTAATAGCTTTTGTAATGCTTGGCGGATGTGCATCTAAAGAGTTTGACCAGCGCTCGTATGACAGACAGAACAAGGCCGCAGAAAAAAGTTTGGACTCTTTATAGAGATTTATATGCTGAAGTCTTGACTTCGCATGAGTAGTAGGCTGCAAGAGGATTCTCTTAGTCTATAGTACTCTTCAAAGTCATCCTTGCATAGAGGTTTTGAATAGAGGTAGCCTTGCAATATGTTACAGTCGCTTTGTGCTAAAAATTGATACTGTTCTACTGTTTCTACCCCTTCTGCAACGACATTTAAACCAAAGGTCTTGGCCATGGCTAAGATGATGTTGACCATTTTCTGGTCATCTTTATCTTGGGTGACTTCAGAGATAAAAGAGCGGTCTATTTTTATTTCATCAATTGGCATCTGTTGCAAATAACTTAAAGAAGAGTACCCTGTTCCGAAATCATCCATAGAAAAACGTATGCCTAAGTTGTCTCGTATGTCTTTCATAACGGAGATGACTTTGGGTACATCTTCAGCCATAAGGGTCTCCGTCATCTCGAACATGATCTTCTTCTGCAGCTCTTCATTCAAATATTTTTTACATAGTCTTCCAACATCAATAGTAAAACTATAATGGAAAAACTGCCGCATACTTATATTGATGGAAAACTGTTCCAAGACAAGGCCCTGCTCAGTCCATTCTTTAAATGTTAGGAAAGCTTCTTCTAGGATGAAAGTACCAAGTTCGATCATATACCCGGTCTGTTCAGCAATAGGTATGAAAATATCAGGAGGGATAAATCCCAACTCTTTGTTGTTCCATCTTACCAAGACTTCACAACCGATGAGTTTCTGATCAAGATTGAGCTGAGGTTGATAGTGCAAATAGATCTCATTTTTCTCAAGGGCGAAGTGGAGTTTTTGCTCTATCTCAAGGTGCTTTTCTACACGTGCGGAGAGTTCATCATTAAATAAGATGACGCCGTCTCTGCCTTTAGCCTTGACCTCATACATAGCGATATCAGCTTCTTTAATAAAGGTGTTGGCATTAAATCGAGGACCTTTAAGAAGACTGACTCCGATGCTTGCACTGATATAAAGGTTATGATCATGGATAAAATAAGTAGACTTCAAACTTTCCAATAATTGATTTGAGATCTCATTTGCGGTATTTAAACACTCTTCCTTACTCGTGAAGTTTTTTCCTAAAAATATAAATTCATCCCCACCTAGACGAGCGATAATATTATTTTTAGAAGCAATCTTTTGCAACCTAAAGGAGACTTCTTGAAGTACTTCATCTCCAATATCATGTCCTAGAGAGTCGTTTATAGTCTTAAAATGATCCAAGTCAATGAGAAGAAGATAAGAATATGTCTGTTTAACGGAGAGTTCATTGACCTTTTGCTGAAGTATATCTACAAAGGCATGTCGGTTAAATATACCTGTGAGTTGGTCATGTGTTGCTTGATGATTTGCCTTTTGTAAAAGCTTGTCAGTACTATTAGAAGAATAAAAGAGCACACCTGTAAATATCAGAGAAAACAGAGAAAGGACATATCCATAAAACTCATTGATCATTGCAAAGTAGACTGCAAGTGGCAACATCAGGATAATCAAGACAGGTCTTACTACTTTTTTATCAGCATAGAGTAATGCAGATGCTACGACGGAGGCACCAATCTCAGTGAATATACCAATATAATGCATCTTGCTTTCAGTCTCATTAGCATACAGAATAAATATTAAAGCCCAGGAACCAAAGATGAGATAATAAAAGATTGTAAGTTTTTTATGCCAGAGCGAGAGCTGTGATATCCCCATCTCTGCATAATTGAATTCTTTATGAAGCTGATAACCAAAGATAGAGATGAATAAAAGTAGAATATACCAAATAAGAGCAGGCATAACAACATCATTCATCCAGCCCAGAAGTATATACCCCAAACCTGGAATCAGTGAAAGTCCCAGCATAACAAGAATTTGCCTATGTAGAACAGAATAGATATATCGGTTTTTAGATGCCATTGTTTTTATCCTTATATCAATTATATCTAAAGTCGACATTACAGTTGATTATGATTAGTCTTAAAAATATTTTATCTGCTAAAAGCATCTTAGCTTAAAGTAAGTTTGTTTATAATTCGAAAAAAAGAGCTTCACACGCTTATTCCCGGCGTTGGTATGACATTCAAACAAGTGATATAAACCTAGAAAAATTAGAAAATATTGCTGTTGAAGATATGAAAGAAGAGATAATTGATGCTTATAACGGTTACTGCTTTCGTGGAGAGGTAGAAGAGCTTATTGGTTTTGAAGAGTGGTCTGAATTAAAATTTGATGGAACTTATGAGCTTTGTGAAGAGATGAGCATGCAGAGGCATATGAAATCACTATATATATTGAACTTAAAGAGACGAAGATCACTGTTAGAGATTATCAAGATCTTTTTGATCTTTACTTTTTGTAGGGACTTTGATCTTCTCCACATTATAAATAGCAACAAAGATTAAACATAAAAGTATGAATCCATAGAATAAAAAAGCAGAACTGACTTCCATATGACAATCCTTTGTTTTCATGATTATAAACAAAGGATGTGTGAAAAAAGAGGGATAAAAGAGAAGAATTTTAATAGCAATTTAGATTGCTATTATTTTTCTTTGTGCTCTTGTCTTTTATGTGCAGACATATCTTTAGCAAGTTGTTGCATATCTGTAACAAGATCTGCCTCATCAACGATCTCAACACCAAGAAGTGTTTCAATAGCATCTTCAAGAGTTACAATCCCTACATACTGCTCATAATTATCATGTACAACAAAAAGATGCTCTTTACGCTTGATAAACTTATCCATAAGATAAAAAACAGGAAGGTTTTCAGAGACTCTAAAAGCAGGTTTCATAATCGTTTTTAGAGGCTTATCATCTTCCTCATCTAAAGAGGTTGAACGTAAGATCTTTCGTGAAAATACCATACCAATAATATTTTCATTTGATCCTTCATATAAGGGAATACGAGAATAGGTGAAAATATCTTTT
>CBFDAB010000082.1:0-9623 GCA_965602745.1 uncultured Campylobacterales bacterium | reverse complement strand
TAATCGAGAATGGTAAGATTGAAACAACAGTTCCTAAGGCGAAAGAACTTCGCTCTTATGCAGAAAAGCTTGTTACTGTTGCACGTACTGGTGAAGCTAACGCTCACCGTGAAGTATTTGCTGCACTACAAAGCAAAGAAGCTACTAAGAAACTTCTTAACGAAATCGCTCCTGCTTACAAAGAGCGTAGCGGTGGATATACTCGTATTACACGTACTCGTATCCGTCGTGGTGATGCTACTACAATGGCATTTATCGAATTCGTTTAATATTTACTATTAAACACCTTTAAGAGGGCTTGCCCCTCTTTCTCTCTCCCCCTTATATTTCTTTCTTAAATTGGATAAATTATGAATACTAAATTAGCTTTTGGAACATATAGAACAGGTCTAGATGATCCTGAACATCAAGCGGCATTAACTCTGGCACTCAAAGAGGGTATTAGACTTATTGACACTTCAACAAACTATATGAATGGTGATGCTGAACGTCTGATAGCTAAGGTTATTGAAGAAGCTTATGGAGGGCATAAGCCTGATGATTTAGAGATCGTATCCAAGTGTGGATACATTCAAGGCTCACTCTTAGAAGAGATCAAAAAATCTGATGAGATGATGGATGCACTTGACATTGTAAAGTACAGCGAAACTTGTTATCACTCTATTCACCCGGGTTTTATAAAGGCTGAGTTGACTAAGTCATTAGAAAGACTTGGACTTGAACAACTAGACTGTTACCTACTTCATAATCCAGAATATTATCTTATGCATATGCTAAAAGATGAGAATCTAAAAACAGAGTCTCAGATCATAATGTTAGATCGTATTTTAGATGCCTTTATGCAACTCGAAACTGAGGTTAAAGAGGGACGTATATTCACTTATGGTATCAGTTCAAATGCTTTTTCCTTAGATTCTAAAGCCTTAGACTTCTTACCTTATGAAGGCTTAGTGACTTTGGCTCAAAAAGCAGCCAATGAAGTTGGAAATGAGACACATCATTTTTCTACCATTGAACTTCCAATAAATCTTCTTGAAAAAGGGGGTTTGGTCTGTGCTCATTGGGCAAAGCAAAATGGTCTGAGAGTTCTTTCAAACAGACCCTTAAATGCTTCAAAAGATAATCTTATGTTTCGCCTAGCAAGCCATGAAGAGCCAAATGAGTATTTTGGACTCTTAAATGATACTATGGGCTTTTTAGAAGAGGTCAAGGCAGATTCGATTCTTAATATTATCAGTGAACTTGACAACTACAAACACAGGTTCGGCTGGGTCGGTGAATACCAAGGCTTTTTAATGTCTAAGGTCATCCCTCATATCAGACAAGAGTTGACAAAGATTACGGATGATTACATCAGAGAAAATATTTCTAAACTATTGATGGACTTTTTTGTCATCTATGAAGAGATGGTCTTATATGAGTGTGCGAAGCAGACTAAGAGTATGCTGGAATATTCTGGTATAGAGATCAAGAATACTATAGAAGAGACAGCACTTAATTATTTGATTCAAAATGTCGATATAGATTACATACTCGTTGGCATGAGAAGTACTAAATATGTCAATGCGATCATTAATTTAGAGTGCTAGGTCTAAACTTAAATTATCTCTACTTATAAAGTTGTTTATGACTTATTAAGTGAAATTTGTCTATTTTAAGACTATAATTTTAACAAGAAATTTCAAGGATAGATATGATCCCTTTTACAGATGAAGAACTAATGTTGCCGGTGACAGCAGTCATTGACAAGGTTCGCCCCTCAATTGCCCTAGATGGCGGAGATATTACACTGATTGCAGTGAAAAACGGTGGTGTTTATGTACAGCTTTCAGGAGCTTGTGTAGGTTGTGCAAGCAGTGGAAGTACTTTAAAATATGGAGTTGAACGTCAACTTCGTGTTGATATTCACCCAGAACTTATAGTAGTTAATGTTCCATTAGGTATGGAGAACAAGATAGACGAACTATAAAGTGGATGCGACTTCACCTTATTTGTAGGTGTAGAAATAAACATTTACACATCAGGAAACGAAGTAGCACAGGCTTTTACCATTTTAGATAGGAAGGAAATTTTATGAAACATTTTAAGCAATTTAAAAACCTTCAAGAAGCAAATGATAAGTTTTCCAAACAGGAATATGAAAAAGCACTTTTCGACTATGCATTAATTCTTAAGGAAGACCCTGAGAACAGAGAAGCTTATAATAGTGCAATCTTAGCCGAAATGGCTATGAGTGGAGAAGAAACAGCCGCTGCACTTTTTGATTATTATGCTGTTCTACGCAAAGAAGATAAGGATGATGCTGATGAGATTATGAATGGCATCATCGAAAGCATGGATGGGACAATGGAAACACTAAGCGAGCTTATAGAAGAGCCTATAAGCGAGAAGCTTGAGAGTGAAAATGGTATCTTGTATGATGACTTTAAACTTCTTATAGGTGACAGCGGCGACTTTAAAACAACTTTTGAAAATATCATGTTTTCTACACGTGTAATTATTACAGCCAAAGATGATTTTATAGACTTTTTAGATCAGCTTCTTCATAATGATTTTAAAGAGATGGGGCTGTCTTATTTAGAGAAGGCTTTGAAGACTTATCCACATGATGCAAAACTGCATAAACTTTTAGAAGAACTCACTTGAAAATTCAACTCCCCGATACCCCATATGAGTTTGTGAGTGAAAACTCACAAGAGTGTGATGGCTCTACCGCCTTTGTACTAACAACTCAAAATAAAAAATATTTAGACAATGCAAAAGAAAATGGTGCACACTCTATTGTAAAAGCAGAAGATATTGCCCATCTCTTTGGTGTAAACCATATCAAGATAATCGGTATTACCGGTACTAACGGTAAGACGACTACAGCTGCAGCTATCTACTCTATCTTGTTAGACCTTGGACATAAGGTCGCTATGCAAGGCACGCGCGGTTTTTATATGAATGACGAACTTGTAGAAGGAAAGACTCTAACAACACCTTCCGTTCTTAATACCTATAAGCATATTTATCAAGCCGCTTCTGCTGGATGTGAGTACTTTATTATGGAAGTCAGCTCTCATGCTATTGTTCAGCGTCGCATAGAAGGCATACCTTTTGCCCTTAAAATACTGACTAATATCACTCAAGATCATTTAGATTATCATAATGGACTTGAAGAGTATATAGCCGTTAAAAACAGCTTCTTTTCAGATGAAGGTCTGAAGTTAATCAATAAGGATGAGCCACGAGCCGAGTTTAATTATAAGAATGCAAACTCTTACGGAATAGAAAACCCGGCAACCTATAGAATCATCGCTTATACTATGAATAATGGAATCACTGCCGTTATGCAAAACTTTCAAGAGATAGAGACCTTTACTACAGAGATGTACGGATTCTTTAACCTCTATAATATGACAGCCGCTGTCTCAGCCGTTCATCTTCTTACAGATCATACAATACCGCAGATTGCTGAAGTCACGGCAAACTTTGCAGGAGTGAGCGGACGTATGGAAAAAGTCAGTGAAGAGCCTTTGGTAATCGTTGATTTTGCTCATACTCCTGATGGGATGCAGCAGATACTCAACTCCCTTAAAGAGAAAGAGATACGTGTAGTCTTTGGAGCAGGAGGAGATAGAGATAAGAGTAAACGACCTATTATGGGACGTGTTGCCTCTAGTTTTGCAAAAAAGATTTATGTGACCAGTGATAACCCTCGTCATGAAGATCCTGATACTATCATTCAAGAGATTATAGATGGGATAGAAGAAAAATCCAAGGTCATTATCAATCCTAATCGTAAAGAAGCTATAGCTCAAGCCTTGAATGATCAAGAAGGTAATGAAGTCGTTCTTATCTTAGGAAAAGGTGACGAGACCTATCAGATCATATATGACCAGAAGATACCGTTTGATGATAGGGAAGTGGTTAGAGAACTGTTAGGTGAAAAGTAAAGAAGAAAACTTTTATTTAGGGAGAAGGGAATGGAGATTAATACTTGGCTTATAGTGGCTGCTGTAGCAGTAGTTGTATATTTAATTCCGGTCTTTATCATTAAGATTGGACTTACCCGACGCCGTAATAAACGTCGGTCAAAAGATAGACGTGAACGTTTCGAACATGTTCCCATAGAACGCCGTATAAATAAGGATGACAGACGTAAGTTAGATAGAAGAGGCTAAGTCTCTTTTATCTAACGCTTCTCCCTGGTCTTGTGCACCCTCTTTTTTATTAAGCTCATCTATAATTTTTGTCACACACATATCTGAGGTGACATTCAAAGATGTGCGTGCCATATCCAAAATCCTGTCAACCGCAACAATCAATGCAAGATACTCCACTGGCAGACCGATCTGCTGTAAGATGACAACCATCATGACAAGTGAGGCAGAGGGAAGGGCGGCTACACCGACACTAAGCGCTACCACGGTAATACCCAGTAGAAGCTGGTCTCCTATGCTCAGCACAGTACCTGAAAGGTTGGAGATATATAAGACGGCTATGCTTAGGTAAGCAGCTGTACCATCCATAGATACGGTTGCACCCAAGGGTAGAACAAAGGCTGCACTCTCTTCGGATACTCCCCCTTTTTCTTGAGATACTCTCATACTCACGGGAAGAGTAGCTGCACTCGATGCGGTTGAAAAAGCCATCAATGGAACCTCTTTTATAGCCCGCAGGTAAGTATAAGGGTTTATTTTGGTAAATATTGAGATGATGATAGGAAGGGTGATTATCCCATGTATCACTAATACAGCCAAGACCAGTAATATATACTTCCATAAACCAAGGATAACATCAATACCCTGCTGTGCGACGATATAGCTTATGAGTGAGAAGACACCGATAGGAGTCAGAGAAACGATCCATTCAGCGATCTTAAGCATAGCCGTACTGATAGCAGTAAAAAAGTTCAACATACTCTCTTGATGCTCTTGTTTAAGGTAAAGACTGGAAATACTCAAAAAGATAGCAAAAACGATGACCTGCATCATATTTCCGCCGGAGAGGGCATGGAAGATATTCGTAGGAATAAAACTTAGAAGCATCTCTTGCAGAGAAAAGGGAGCAAGATCTTGGGCTTTAGCGTAGTGTAATCCTTCCGCAGAGACAAGTTCTCCGATAGGAAAGAGGTTTATAGAGATAATAGCAAGAGACACGGCAAGGGATGTTGTGATAAGATAAAGACCGATTGTCTTCAGACCTATTCTTTTTAGTTGTTCAAGAGAGCCAAGACCGGCAATAGCCACATAAATAGAAGCGAATACCAAGGGTACGACAAGCATTTTCAAGAGGCTGACAAAGGCTTTTCCCAGAACCTCTTGTTTAAGTGCATATTCGGGAAGAAACATACCAAAGGCAATACCGAAGATGATACCTAGTACAACTAAGGTATTTGTGGTGAAATAGTTTTTAAATTTTATAGACATTATGAAAAGACCCCTTTAAGCAGTAAGCAAAAGTATATCTATATTATCTTTAAGAGGCTTGGTTTTAGCTCTCTTTTAAATAAGTGTCGGCAGAATACATCTTATGACACAAAAAACAAAAAAGATATTATTAGCCCTAGTCTTAGCCCTCATTTCTTTTAGCCTGATGATAAGTTTTTTTACCCAAGAACAGTCCCTTTTAATAGCCTCTATTGTATTAATGGTGACCCTGTGGACAAACGAAGGTTTGCCTCTGGCTGTTGTATCCCTGCTCCCTATTGTTTTATTCCCCTCTGCGGGAATTCTTGCGACTAAGGCCACTACTGTTAATTATGCAAATCCGATTATCTTTCTGTTTTTAGGGGGATTTTTACTGGCTATTGCCGTAGAAAAGACACTCTTGCATAAATGGATAGCAAACAAGATGCTAAATCTTTTTCCAAAGAGTGCGCGTGGGATTATATTTGCTCTGATAATCACTTCAGGGCTTCTCTCC
The DNA here is from genome assembly GCA_965602745.1 of uncultured Campylobacterales bacterium. GTDB lineage: Bacteria > Campylobacterota > Campylobacteria > Campylobacterales > Sulfurimonadaceae. Next base: position 3,713 of record CBFDAB010000082.1, on the reverse strand, counting down.
TCAGTCCTCTCAAATACGACAACAACACTTCTTTTACTCCCAATCGCACTTTTTTTGACAGATGAAAAGAGACTCAAACTTCGTTTTGCACTGGGAATTGCTTATGGGGCAAGTATAGGCGGCATATTAACACCTATAGGAACACCTCCTAATCTTATCCTTATGGGTGTCATGCAGGATATGGGACTAGAAGCCATACCCTTTATTCAATGGATATGGATGGTTTCTCCTCTAGTGTTTGTGATGTTTATAGTTGTTTCAATGATACTGAGCATTGGACTTAAGGATATACAACTTCAGCCCGATATATCGACTCCTGCCTTGAGCAAGGATCAAAAGAAGGTTCTTTTTGTTCTCTTTTCTCTTATAACTGTACTGTTTGTAAATGCTCCGATTAAACCTTATTATAATGGTCTTGGACTTAGTGAGGCAGGAATCTTGCTCAGTGCCGGTCTGCTTCTTTTTGCACCGCCTTTGAGCATACTTGATTGGATGGAAGACAAAAATAACATCCCTTACCGCATCATGTTTCTCTTTGGTGCGGGATTTGCCATTGCGGCCGCTTTTACGCAAACAGGGATGGCCGCAGAGATCGCTTCACATCTCATGAACCTAGCAAGTATGCCAATGATTGTTTTTATGTTTATAGTTGCGGCAATGGTGACCTTTACAACAGAGGTGACAAGTAATACCGCCTTGATCTCTATTATGCTTCCTATTCTTTATGAGGTGACAAACAGGGCAGGATTGGATGTCAGACTCTTTATGATGATAGCAACGGTATGTGCATCATATGCCTTTATGCTGCCTATCGCCACACCTCCAAATGCTATCGCCATGAGTACAGGTGTAGTGAATGTAAAAACAATGGCAAAATTTGGATTATTGTTCAATATCATAGGTATTATCCTGATCGTCGTTATAGGACGATTTTTCTGGACAGGGGTACTTTAAGCTCTTAAAAAGCGAGTAGCTTCTTGGTAAATATCTTCTATAGAGAGTAGTTTTCGACTTGGGAACTGGCCTCGGTTAAAGGTCTGTTGTCTTTTGGCAAGCTGGGCTGTATGTAAAATGATCTGCTCTTTCATCTCTTCTTTGGAAATTCTTCCGTCCAGGTAGTCAAAGACTTCGATGATACCTATGGCCTTTAGAGAATTAGGAGAACGTCTGTATTTACGCTCTAAGGCACAGACTTCATCAATAAGTCCCATATCAATCATCTTCTGTGTTCTTAGGATAATGCGCTCTTTTAGATAGCTGCGTTCTACATCTATCTCATAAATAGGAAGTTCCTCAATAATAGGTCTAGGCGGATTTTTTTCAAAATACTCACTCGGACTAAGTCCCGTCTCTATAAGTATCAAAAGCATTTTCTCTATACGGTATCTGTCATTTGAGTCTATGCCTTGCATATACTCCGGATCGGTCTTATGAAGAAGTTCATGAGCTGATGGCAGGCCAAGAAGAAGCTCTTGCACCTTCTTGATAGTCTCTTGGGAATACTCGGGAATAGGAGAAAGTCCTTGGACGAGAGTACGCAGATAAAAAGAGCTTCCGCCGACGATGATAAGGTTCTTATTCTCTTTTTCACAGAGCTGCTTGAGCCTTAGATACTCTTTTACGAAGATCCCTACAGAAAACTCTTCATCAGGTCTGATAAGGTCTATTCCAAAGTGTTTGACAAGGCTCAACTCCTCTTTAGAAGGTTTTGCAGAAGCAATGTCAATCTCTTTATAAAGAGAGAGAGAGTCTAGGGATAGTATATAAGCATTGTTCTCTAATGCAAGTCTAAGTGCTAAGTCACTTTTTCCTGAGGCAGTGGGTCCGATTAGGGCTAGTTCTTTCATAAATGTATTGTAGGACAATTAAGGAAAAATATTATTTAAAGTCATTAGACTATATACTTTGAACCAGAATAGTGCACATTAAGCAATAAGGAGAAGCAATGGAAGATCATAATGATGAAGTAGAAGCATTTAAGGCACGCTCTGATGCTCGCTCTACTTATGATGCGCAGAGTAATGAGTATGAAGCTAGAATGCTCGAAGCCTTTGTCGGTAAACCTGAGGAACCTGATAAAGGACTCTGGTATGCAAACGCCTTTGCAAAATATGATGTGGGCGGACTTGATACCATGAAATGGAAATGGTCATGGTGGGCCTTTATGGGAGGTATTTTTTTCTTACTGTATAGAAAGGCTTACGCCGCGGCAGGCGCTCTTTTCTTGATCTCTTTAGTCTCGGGAATAATTCCCTTTGGCGGACTTGTGATCTGGGTGCTTACGGGCGGTTTTTCTACTTATTTTGTATATAAGGTATATAAAACAAAAAAACTTGAGATAGAAGCAGTTCAGGGTGATGAGAACAAACGTGTAGAGATGATGCAAGAACTTGGCGGATATAACCAGTGGGTTATTTGGGCAGCAGTAATCTTAAATGTGATTATCTTAGTTGCAGTAGGCGTGTTTGCTTCGGCTATTATGGACGCAGCTTCTCAATCAGGGAACTATTAGGCTTATATATGCAAAATAAATACGAACCAATAGCTGATGATGATTATCAGATGATAGAGGCTTACATAGACAAACCCGAGGTAACTCAGTGGTACGTAAATGCCTTTAAAAAGTTTAATGTTAACGGCCTTAGTATGATGAGGTGGCATTGGTCCTGGTGGGCTTTTTTCGGAAATATCTTTTATTTTCTTTATCGCAAAGCCTATCTGCCTGCCGCTGTGTTTTTTTTACTGACCTTTATAGCCGGTTTCGTCCCTCCTTTTGGTTGGCTGGTTCTTCTTATATTGACAGGTGGATATGGACCTTATTTTGTTTATCTGACTTATAATGAAAAACGCTTAGAAGTCGAGGCCACGGTAGAAGATGAGGATAAGCGCTTGGAGACTATGCGTTTTGTCGGAGGATATAATGATTGGGCAATATGGGTGGGCATAGTCATCCATTTTTTTATGTGGATCAGTACTTTTCTTATGCTAGGTTTTATACTGACTCTTTTTGGTTTAGTTGCGGGTAATGTTCAGTAAATCTCTTTTTACTCTTATCCTCATATTCTCTGTATTTCAAGGCTGTTCTTCACACTTCTTTCATCCTGATCAGGTCTTGTACCGCACCCCCGAGTTTTATGATCTGAAATATGATGAAGTCGATTTCTCTTCTGAGGATCATACCTCCTTACATGCCTGGCATATCTATCCTAGAGCAGAGTCAAAAGGCCTGCTCTTTGTCGCGCACGGAAATGCTCAAAACCTCTCATCACACTTTGTCTCTTGGGTGTGGCTGATTGAAGAAGGATATGAGCTCTTTATCTTTGATTATAGAGGATATGGGAAATCAAAAGGAAAAGCCGGAATAAAAGGAAGTGTAGAAGATACTCGAGCTGCCTTGGATTATGTGCAAGAGAGATATAAAAAAGATTATTTTGTCTGCGGTCAATCCTTAGGCGGAACAATCTTATTAGCTGCCTTGGAAGATAGGGACAATACCAAGATCAAGGCGGTTATTATTGACTCTACTTTTACAGGTTTGCGCGATATAGCCAGTGAAAAAATGGGTAATATCTTTTTCACATGGCCTTTTCAGTGGATACCATACCTGAGTATAAGTACTGAGTATGATGCAAAGGAGAGGGTGACACAGATATCTAAACCTCTTCTTTTTCTGCACGGTTCTTTAGATCCGGTTGTCCCGGTAAATCACTCTT
>CBFDAB010000081.1:0-9644 GCA_965602745.1 uncultured Campylobacterales bacterium | reverse complement strand
AAAAGAGAGAGCTTGATACCTATCAGCTCTTCCTCGAAGAACGTGTTGAAGAAGAAATTGCCCTGAGAGAAGCCAAAGAGTCGCTTCTTATCCAGCAAAACAAAGCAGCCGAGGTAGGACAGATGGTGAGTGTCATAGCCCATCAATGGAAACAGCCCCTGCACTATCTCAACCTTCTTATAGAAGACCTTGCTATGGAGTATGATTATCAGCCACTGAGCAAAGCGTATATAGATGACTTTATTAAAAAAGGAACACAGAGGATAGGTTTTCTAAGCAAGACTATGGATAACTTTTTAAACTTTTACAAGAGCAGTTCGGACCTGAGACTCTTTTCAGTTTCCAAAATCACACATGAGATAACCGCTTTTTTACTCGAGCCTTTCAAATCGCTCGGCATCAACTTGGTTATCAATGTCGAAAAAGATTTTCTGCTCAAGGGTATCGAAAATGAGTTTCAACAAGTCATCCTAAACATCATCAACAATGCCAAAGAAGCGATTCAAGAGCAGAAGAAGACAAGTTCGACTATCTCTGTAGATATACTTGAGCAAGGGGAGCAAGGCCTTATCATCATCAAAGACGATGCCGGTGGTATACCGGAGGCGATACTCAACGATATATTTAAGCTGGGATACACAACCAAAGTAAATGGAAATGGCATTGGCTTGTATCTCGTCCAAAAGATCGTTACACAAAGGTTCAAGGGAACCGTAGATGTCAAGAACAACGATTCCGGCGCCTGTTTTACGCTTAGATTCAACTCAGCCAAAGGGGTGTAATATGAAAAAAACAACAATTTTATACGTAGAAGATGAAGAGAGTATCCGAAATGAGTTGGCGGAGATCTTAGAACTTGATTTTGACACTATACTCACCGGCAATAATGGTGAAGAAGGCTTAGCCCTCTATAAAGAACATCATCCTGATCTTGTCATATCAGATGTGCAGATGCCAAAGATGGATGGCTTGCAGATGTGCAAAGAGATCCTTAGTATCGATAAAGATGCAAAGATAATCTTGACAACAGCCTTCAATGAAGGCCGCTACTTGCATGAAGCCAATGAACTTGGCATCAGATCATATATCACGAAACCTATTGATATCAAGCAACTTTACAGTGCCATAGATGAGACACTCAAGGGTACCCAAGAAAAGAAGGACGAGAAATGAGAACACTTACAAGACTCCTGCTCCTCTCTACTGTGATTTTTTTTATTGGGTGTGACACTAAACCGCGTGACGTACTCAAAGTCGGGATATCACCTTGGCCCGGATACGAACCCCTTGCTCTTGCTGCAGAAAAACATTTTTATGACGACACTCATATTCGTATCATCAGATTTGCTACACCAACAGAATCGTATCGGGCCTTACGCGACGGAATAATCGATGTGGCAGCCTTTACAGCAGACGAAGTATTCCATTATGCCGAGGTACGCGACAAACCACGTATCTTTTTAGTCCTTGACATCTCAAACGGTGCAGATGCCATCGTAGCACGTCCCGAAATAAAGACTCTGAATGATTTAAAAGGCAAACGCCTTGGCGTAGAAGGCAGTGCCTTAGGCGACTATGTCATAAACCGTTCATTAGACTTTAGTGATGGTCTTAAACTCTCAGACATCATCCTAAAACATGTAGAGATAAACGAGCAGGAAAGAGCCTTTAAGAGAAATGAGATCGATGCGGTTGTCACCTATGAGCCTTCAAAGTCATTATTGATCAATGCCGGTGCACATGTATTGTTTGACAGTTCACAGATACCTTCAGAGATAGTTGATGTTTTAGTGACAAACGAAATGACTCTTATAGAAAGATCATCAGAGCTAAAAGAGCTTGCAAATGGGTGGTTTAAGACATTAGCCTACATCAACAGCAATTATGCAAAAGCGATGGAAGAGATGGCAGTAAATGAGGCTACAACGACAGAAGAGTTTCAGGTGGGATATGAGGATCTTATCATCCCCTCTGAACAAGAGAACCTTAATATGCTTAAAGAAAATGGCAGTTTATCAGAGCCAATGCAACGGCTTTCTTCTCTTATGCTTAAGAAGGGAAGCCTTCAAGAACAAATTGAGGTCAAGCCTCTTTTGGATAGCAGTATTGTTCAAGGACTAAGGGAATAAAATGCGTATTCCTCTAAAATATCTTTTACCTTTATCTGTTTTCTTAACGGGCCTGCTAATACTACTTGTCGAGACCTATATACAAAAAGATATTGCCTATAATCGGATGGCAAGTGATAATATCAAACAGATCAAGATAATTGGCAACAGACTGACCAGCCGTATTGTCTTAGAAGCACGGACCAGTGGAATCATGCCGGAGAGGATCGGCAGTCTTGTTTCTCCTTATATGGCTGAAACACTTGACCAGGTCGATATTTATGATGAAAATCTTAATATGCTGTTCACACGGAGTCTTCCGGCACATAAAAGTCATGCGATGAACATTGATCTTGACACCTCAAACAGAGTGAAAAAAGAGCAGTTTGCAGATATTGAGTATGATCAGATATCACAACATATAATAGGCTATTTTCCTATTGAACTAAAGATAAGAAGAGGTGAGGTAAATTCTAGAAACACAGGTGTCATCCACCTAGTCTTTGATGTTAGCCGAGCCTATCAAGAGACGACAAATATCCTTATCAACAGTGTGATATCGAACGTAATTATTATTGTCACCATGGTGCTTTCATTTTCACTTTTGATGTATTTCTTAGTCTTTAAACGTCTAAATGCCCTGCACAAGGCCACACAAAGATTAAGTGATGGCGACTTTAGCACCACTGTCAAGATCAAAGGAGGAGATGATGAACTCACACAGGTCATACACACCTTCAACACTATGGCTCATGAGATGCATGAGTATAAAGATAGTATGGAAGAGAAGATCCATATTGCCCTTAAAGAGCGTGAAGAGCAGACTAAAATTTTAGTGCAGCAAAGCCGACTTGCCTCCATGGGTGAGATGATAGGAAATATTGCCCATCAATGGAGACAGCCTCTAAATGCACTCTCTTTATTGATCCAAAAGCTTCAGCTATTTTCACAGCGCGGAAAACTCACAGAAGAAGTCATCAATGATAATGTGGAAAAGGCAATACTTCTCATTGACAACATGTCAACGACTATTGATGACTTCAGAGACTTTTTCAAGCCTGACAAACAACAAGAACTGTTTGATCTAAAACACGTTATGCATGAGATGATGTCACTGACAGAAGCTAATTTTAAAGAAAGAAACATCCATATTATTATTGATATTGATCAACCAAACTGTGAGGTTTACGGTTTTAAAAATGAGTTTGCTCAAGTCATCATCAACCTCTTAAACAACTCCAAAGATGCTTTTGAAGAGAAACATATAACAGAAGGAAAAATACATGTGTCTGGAAAAGTATTCAAGAAGACAACAGTATTTAAGATATCTGACAATGCCGGGGGAATCCCAGAAACGATATTAGATCGTATCTTTGAGCCCTACTACACAACAAAAGAAGAAGGTAAAGGAACAGGAATTGGTTTATATATGTCAAAGATGATAGTCGAAGAGAACATGCATGGAAAGATACAAGCGCATAACACCAAAGAGGGTGTTGAATTCATTATGACATTTGAAAATCACAAGGGCGAAATCATATGAAAATACTTATTGTAGATGATATAGAAGATAATCGCTATATCTTAGAACGACTTATCATTCAGTTCAGCCGAAAACATAAGGTTGAAGTAGAAGTCTATCAGGCTGAAAATGGACAGGTTGCTGTTGATATCTGTAATGATAAGCCTATAGACCTGGTCTTTATGGATATCGTTATGCCTATTATGGGTGGACTTGAAGCAACAAGGATCATAAAGAAGGAACATCCTTCCGCCCTTATCATCGTTGTATCATCTGAGAATGATGAATCAGTGCAGGTCGATATTTTGCAAGCCGGTGCGGAAGATTATGTTATAAAGCCCTTCAGTACAGCTATTATGATGAGCCGGCTCGTCAACTACCATAAGCTTATACTTTCGCGCAATTCTATAGGTTTTCAGACAAGAGCCGTCAATGTATTCACCCATAATGTCTACAGTTATCAGCTTAAATTTTTCATCAGCAATGATGATGAACTGGCGCAGTTTTGGGAAACGATGCTGGTACGTCTAGACTTTCAAAAGCACATACAGAGCCTAAGTGATTTTGTCCGTTTTCTTTTCAGACTGGGCACACTACAGATCCAGAAGGCTTATAAGTGTCACATCTATGTTGAAGAAGACGAAGAGCACTTTTACTTTACCATGGATAATATGAAACTTTTATCAACAGATGTGATACATCAGCTGATAGAAAGGTATTCTCCTTACGCTATATATGAGCTAGAAGGCGACTTTTTGACTTTTGTGCTTCCGACCACAGGTCAGGACACTTCTTTCATTCCGGTTGCACAAGCAAGTCGCATAAACGAGGTCAAAGAAATCTTTTCAACCCCTGTTTCAGCACCAGTAGTCAAAGAAACACTTCAGACCTACGACATACTGGATGAGGAAGCTCTCCAAGAGTTTGAATATGTCATATCAAAGCTGCAAACAGAGATCATGATGATGGGTTCCACATCTCTGGAAATGGATGATATCGATACGATGAACGAATACATCAAAAAACTTGCGACGATATTGAGTATCTCTAAAGATGCTTATGAGATCTCCGCCTCCTTAAACGAGTTCTCAGCACTGTTAGATGAGTATAGCGAGCCTTTCTTGGCGATGAGTAAAGACATGGCTTCTATGATGAAATCCTTTGTCAACGACCTTCTGATGTGGAAAGAGATGATCTTTCATACCGGAGCACCCTCAGTTGACTTTTTGAACAGTTCTATCAGCAGCAATGTACAGATGATACGTGCTGTTTTCGTCACCGATGATACAGCCGTAGAAGATATGGATGATATCTTTGACTTTTAGGGATTTGAAATGAAAATATTTTTAATTTTATGGCTTAGTGTTTCAGCATTTTTTGCTGACTCTTTGATCTTTAGCGAAGAGGAAAAAGCGTGGATACAAAAGAACAGGAATGTTCAGTTCACGGGCGATCCAAATTGGCTTCCTTATGAGGCTTTTAGTGAGAAAGGAGACTATATCGGCATGGTCGCAGACCATCTGGATCTTATCGAAGATACCACAGGTCTGAACTTTGTACCCTACGTCGTCAAGGACTGGAGCGAAACTTTGACGGTAGCGTCGCAGAGAAAGGTCTCTGTTGTATCAGGAGATATCGCCGATATAGTTTTGAATAAGAACTTTAGACCCATTGATCCCTATCTTATCAATCCGATTATCATCATCATGAAGCATGATAAGCATTATATTGAGAGCTTAGAGTCCTTAAAAGGCAAAAAGATCGCTGTCCTAAAAGACTACGGATATACATCAGAAATTTTTGAGAGCTATCCTGATCTTGACTTTATTGCTGTAGAGAACATTCAAGAGGGGCTAAGAGGCGTATCAAATGGAAATTTTGATGCTATCCTTGCTTCTCAAGCTCTTGCCCTCTACGCAATAACCAAGATGGAACTAGATGATCTTAAAATCGTAGGCAAGACCTCTGTCATCATGTCTGTAACCCTTTTTATAGACAAGACAAAGCCTCTGCTGCACTCCATCATCAACAAGGCAATGCACTCCGTATCTTCTGCTCAGCAACTCAAGATCAGTAATGCATGGGTCCATAAAGATGAAAAAACTATTGACTTAAAATGGTTTTTAATCATCTTATTCATCTCTGCCTTCATCATCTTTATAGTTCTTAAGATGTACCGCAACGTAAAAAAATCGAAACAAAATTATAAGTTTGCGCTAGAAGGTTCTACAGATGCCCCGTGGAACTGGGATATCCAGAATGACAAGTTCAACATATCTGACAGTTTTAAAGAGATATTGGGCGAGGACAAAGATTGTGCCTGCAATTATTTCTTGTGGACACAGCGTATACATCCTGACGACCTTGACGCGTATAATGCGCTTATCCAAGACAATCTGCAAGGCAGAACAGATACATTCTGTGCAGATTATCGTATGCAGCACAAAGACGGTTCATACAGATGGATACGTACACGGGCAAAGACATTTTATGATGCTCAGGGCAAAGCCTTACGTATGGATGGTGTTTGCAGTGATATTACTACTGAAAAAGAACTGGATATTGAACTTTCCCGGTCCCGTCAGCTTTTACGCACTATCATCGACAATGTTCCCGTACGCATTTTCTGGAAAGACCGAAACGGAGTTTATCTAGGGTACAACAGACTTTTTGCCAAGGACATTGATGATAATGAAGACTACACGTTTATCGGCAAGACTGACTACGAGATGCCCTGGAAAGAAGAAGCCCAGGGATATATTGATGATGACAAGATAGTCATCTCCACGGGTACTGCAAAGCTAGATATACAAGAACAGCAGACAACACCTGATGGTCATAAGATATGGCTTTCGACTTCAAAGGTCCCTCTTCTCAATGACGAAGAAGAGGTCAGTGGTCTTTTGGGTGTTTATTACGACATCACTGAACATAAGCAGCATCTACTTGAAAATGAAAAGACGACCAAAAGACTTGAGTCGGCGCAAGAGATCTCTCATATCGGAAGCTGGGATTGGGATATGATCAGCGGTGCTCTTACCTGGTCGGATGAAGTCTATAGGATCTTTGGCGAAGAGCCTCAAAGTTTTCCAGCTACTTATGAGGCCTTTACGTCTTATATCCCGCAGGAGTATCTAGCAGGTCTTGAAGAGACCATCGGTAAAGCAATTGAAAATAAGGCTCCCTATCTATATGACCATGAGGTGCGTCGAAAAGACGGGACTATCCGCTTAGTCAGAGAGGCCGGCTATGTTCGCTATGATAAAGAGGGAACACCGATCTCTATGTTAGGTACCATCCTGGACATCAACACAATCGTTCAGGCAGAAGAGGCAATACGAGAAAATTCAGAACTCATACGTCGTTTACAGAAGTTTGATGAAAACATCATCGCTTCTAACACAGATCTGAAGGGTGTTATCACCTATGCAAGTGAAGCCTTTTCTGATATAAGCGGATACAGTATTGATGAGCTTGTCGGCACTCCTCAAAGTATTGTACGTCATGAAGATACGCCTAAAGAGGTCTTTGAAGATCTTTGGAAAACAATACAGTCCGGTGATGTGTGGCAGGGTGAGCTCAAAAACAGAGCAAAAAATGGAGTTGCTTACTGGGTCAAGACTACAGTCTCGCCTATCTTCAGTACTAAAAATGAGATCATCGGTTACAGCTCAATACGCCGAGATATTACCCATGAAAAGCAGGTTCAAGAACTGCATCACTCTTTAGAGAAAAAATCTTCAGAACTCCAAACTCTTAACAGAGATCTTGAAAAGCGCATCCAAGAGGCCGTAGCACAGAGCGCGCAGAAAGACCACCTTATGGCTCAACAGAGCAAACTGGCATCCATGGGAGAGATGATAGGAAATATCGCCCATCAATGGAGACAGCCGCTCAACGCTCTATCTCTGCTTCTTCAGAAACAGCAGATATTTTTTGAACGCGGTCTTTTGACTCCCGAAAAGCTGGAAGAGAATGTCACCAAAGGTATTTCTCTTATTAACAAAATGTCATCTACTATTGATGATTTCCGAGACTTCTTTAAGCCGAACAAAGAGAAATCAGACTTTGATATCAAAGAAGCCGTAGAGAGCACTCTTGAACTGATTGATGCTACACTCCACAATGCGAACATTGATCTCGAAATAGAGATAAAAGAGGGCCTGAGTGTAAATGGGTATAAGAACGAATTTTCTCAAGTTATCTTAAATCTTATCAATAACGCCAGAGATGTACTTGTAGAGAAGAAGGTCAATGAGGGTAAGATCAAGATATTCACTTCTATTTCAGATGACGGCAGTACCATCAGCCTTCATGTCAGTGATAATGGCGGCGGTATACCGGAGCCGATACTGAACCAGATCTTTGAACCTTATTTCACGACAAAAGAAGAAGGAAAAGGCACAGGAATCGGACTTTATATGTCAAAAATGATAATTGAAGAGAACATGCAGGGTAAAGTTAGCGCTACAAACAGCGAAGAAGGTGCTGTTTTCACCATCTCAGTCGCATTAGCAAAGAAGCAAAAACCATCTAAAACAGATTCTGATTCGCAAATACATGGAGGGTAAAATTGAGTAATTATTCTATTTTGATCATTGATGATTCAAAACTTGTCAACAATAGTCTAAAGGCATCCCTTCAAAGTCGTGGATACGAGGTAACACAAGCCTTTAATATTGCTCAGGCCAAGGCTATACTCTTGGACAACAGTTTTGATTTTGCCCTGCTTGACCTTGTCCTGCCAGACGGTGACGGTGAGGATCTTTTGCCTTTTCTACAGATACATGAGCAGACAAGAGTCATCGTCATGACATCAGATCGTGACCGTGACCGCCGCGAATACCTTTTCAGCTTTGGTATTGTTATCGACTATATCACCAAAGAACGTTATTTTGATGATATGGAGCTTGCCATTGTCCAACTTATAGAACGCGTATCTACCAACAAGGAGTTCACTATTCTTGTTGTCGACGACTCAAGTTTTATGCGAAGTCACCTTCGTATCCTGCTTTCAAAGCGAGGCTTTAAAGTCCTTGATGCTATGGATGGAAAGCAGGCCCTTGAGAAGATGAAGACAAACAAGGTTGATGCCGCGATGGTAGACCTTGAGATGCCTGTAATGGATGGAAACGCACTTCTCGCAACGATCAGGCGCAACAAGGCCTACCTTTTATTGCCGGTCTTGGTTCTCTCTGGAACCTCTAATCCGGACAAGATAGCGCGTGTTATCAAAAACGGAGCAAATGATTTCATCAGAAAACCCTACATCACTGAAGAACTTCTACTCAAAGTAGACAAGATGATGCATGAACTCCGACAGCATCGACAGATCAAGGTGCATGAAGCAAAGTTTGCCATGTACAATCGCGCTATAGAACAGGCAGCTATCTACTTCAGACTGGATAAGGACTTAAAGATCTCATATGCCAATGACACCTTGAGCAATCTTCTCTTCAATGAAAAAGAGATTGATAGAGACCTGATCTTTGAGACCCTTGTCGAACCTGGACAAGAAGACAAACTCTTGGCATTAAGGACGGCAGTTGAAGAAGGCATAACCTTTCATGAGACCTTTTGTCTAAAAAGTGAGAAGTTTCACGATGTGCATCTTCGTCTTACGCTGACTCCTTTACAAGATGACAACAAAGATATCAAAGAGATCATTGCCATCGGATTTGATGTCTCCTTGCTGCAGAAGAAAGAGACTATTTTAAAAGACCGCATAGATGTCGGTTTAAAAAAGAATTGGGAACAGAACAAACTCTTGATACAGCAGTCAAAGATGGCTTCCATGGGAGAGATGATAGGACATATCGGACATCAATGGAGACAGCCTCTTAATGCCTTGGGCTTGCTGTTTCAAAAACTTGACAGGGCTTATCACAGGCAAGTACTTAATGATGAACTGATGGAACAGTCAACTAAAAAGGCGATGCGTGTCATCAAACAGATGTCAAAGACAATTGATGATTTTAGACACTTCTTTAAAACTGACAAAGAGATACACTTAT
>CBFDAB010000080.1:0-10105 GCA_965602745.1 uncultured Campylobacterales bacterium | reverse complement strand
GCTGTAATTGATGCTACTATGAAAGAGATTGATGGAACTGAAAATTATGGAAACCTTGGAGCGAATGCTGTTCTTGGAGTTTCTATGGCGGTTGCCCGCGCGGCAGCGAAGAGCCTGAATATTCCTCTTTACCGTTACCTTGGCGGTGCAAACGCTATGGTTATCCCTACTCCAATGCTTAACATTATCAATGGTGGCTCACACGCAGATAATTCGGTAGATTTCCAAGAATATATGATCATGCCAATCGGATTTGATGACTTTGCTGAGTCTTTACGTGCATCTGCAGAGGTTTATCATAATCTTAAAAGTATCCTAAAAGAGAAAAAACACAATACTGCACTTGGAGATGAGGGTGGTTTTGCACCAGACCTAAGCTCAAATGAAGAACCAGTGCAAATCATCATGGAAGCGATTGAAAAAGCAGGATACGAAGCAGGTACTCAAATGGCAATTGCTCTTGATGTTGCGGCATCTGAGCTTGTAGTTGAAGGCGGTTACCGTCTAGAGTCTGAAAACCGTACAGTTACAGCTGCTGAACTGACTCAGTATTATGTTGATCTTTGTTCTAAGTACCCGATTGTCTCAATTGAAGACGGTCTTAGTGAAGATGACTGGGCTGGCTGGAAAGGTCTTACTGAAGCACTGGCTGACAAGGTTCAACTCGTTGGAGATGATCTTTTTGTGACAAATGTAAATATTCTTAATGAGGGTATCCAAAAAGGTATTGCTAACTCTATCCTTATCAAACCAAACCAGATCGGTTCAGTTTCTGAGACTATGCAGACAGTACGTCTTGCGCAGAGAAACGGTTATAAATGTGTAATGTCTCACCGTTCAGGCGAGAGTGAAGATACATTTATCGCTGACTTCGCAGTAGCACTTAATTGTGGTGAGATCAAAACAGGTTCAACTGCGCGCGGTGAAAGAACAGCAAAATATAACCGTCTTTTAGAGATTGAAAACGAAGTTGTATATGGCGAATATCTTGGAGCAGCTCTTTTTAACTAATCTCTTTGAGATTAGTTGGTAAATTGAGAATAGTGAATGTTAAATAAACACCCCTCTCTCTCTTCTTTTTCCCAATTTATCCTTCCCTATTTTCAGCTCTATAGAGGACTACTATATGTCTGACTTACTTGATGAGATTGAAGCAGAACAGTCTCTTCCTTCTAGATATTTTGGTCTGAGTTGGAAGCGTTTAGCCCTCTTAGCCCTTATTGTTGTATTCTCGGGTATTTATATAGGTATTATTCTTTTTGGTGAAAATTCTTTGCAGGTTTTATTAAACCTTGAAGAGTATGAAAGCTTTTTGAAAGATGAAGTGATAAGTCTTAAAACAGAAAATGCAAATCTGCAAAAAGAGCTGTTTGAACTCAATGAGCTTGACCCCGATAACAATTAATTTCATTTCTTCTTAAAAACTGTATAATACTAATAATTAATCCAAAACTTTAGGGATATTATGCGTTTACTTTTTATACTTTTTATATCTTTGATCTCTTTATATGCAAGAGATAACCCTTTCTTCCCTACAGATCCAAATGAAAAACAAATCACTACAAGTAACAAGGTTGAAACACTTAAGCCTTATGAGACACAAATAATCTCTCTGCCTAATTCGGCTAGAGCGGTGAAGTCTATCATCATCACTTATCAAAACCTAGACGGTTCTATCTCAAATGAAGAACTTGAGCTTAACAATAAGATAGACTGGCATGAACCCTTTGTTATATCTCAAAAATCGCCAGTCAGAAGAAGTATGAAAAAGAGTAAGATAAGTGTCGGTACGGAGTTTATAAAATTTCAGCCCGCAGGGAAGTCCTTAAAAGTTCTGACAAGTGACAAGATTCTGCGTCATTTTATGTTGACATCTCCTCACCGTATCGTAATGGACTTTAGCCGTGACACAAGTTTTAAGCCAAAGAATTTTAGTCTGATAAAAGCGCCTTTTATTAATATTCGTATGGGAAATCATGATCATTATTATCGCGTTGTTGTAGAGTTAGATGGAGCATATGTCTATAAGCTTCAAGTCAATGAGAAAGATTATACTATTGTCTGTCACTAATATAGTTTTAATTGGCTTTATGGGTTCGGGTAAAAGCTCCATTGGCCGACTTTTAGCCAAAGAAAAGAGATCATACTTCTTAGATACAGATTCTATGATTGAGAGTGCTGAGGGTAAAAGTATTCAAGATATTTTTGATGAAATGGGTGAAGAATATTTTCGTAATCTTGAAAAAGAGACTGTTTCATGGCTGAAAAATAATGTTAAAGATGCGGTTATCTCAACCGGAGGCGGAATGTTAGTATATTGTGAAGAACTTCAAGACATAGGTAAGATAGTATATCTTCAGGTTCCTTTTAAGACCATACTCTCACGTATGAGTAAAGAAGAGTTAGTAAAAAGACCTCTTTTTAAAGATATCAAAAAAGCCGAAGAGTTGTATAAAGAGCGAAATGAGATTTATAAGAAAAGAGCAGACCTTGTTATAGATGCAGATACAGACCTTCAGTCTGTCCTATCTAGGCTCCGCTCCGTAGTAGCCTGATCAAGACTTTTGGCGGATGTACTATCAACTTGATAGAGAGCATAACGAAGATAACCTCAAAGAGACTTGCCAGGATAAAGGCATAATAATGAAACTTATCAATACTGTGCTGATGATAAGCAAGGGTTGCAATGGCAATAAGAAGGGTTAGGGGCATGGAGTGTGAAAGAGCCAGTAAAACAGAGTCCTTGAACGAACCTTCTTGATTAAATACCATAGCTGCTATAAGACGAATCCCTATCATTAAAGCTGTAACAATCAAGGCCATCTGAATTAAGCCGTCAACATATAAGGCTGCTAGATTAAAAGATGTACCTACATGTACAAAAAAGATCGGCACTATAAATCCAAAGCCGTATGACTCTAGTTTTGCCGGAAGCTGATACTTATGTTCAAAAAATGTAGGAATAAACATTCCTGCAATAAAGGCTCCAAAGGCAAGCTCTAGGTCAAGATACATCATAAGGGCAATAAAGGAGAAGAGAATGGCCATAGAGAGCCTAAAGTCTTGTTCTTTGTTATCTAGGTGAGGCATAAGCAGGGGCGCAATCTCCGGATACCACCAAAACATAAGTCTAAGTATCTGAAAGAGGATAATAATAAGACTGATAAATAAAATAAGAGTGAAAATCGTTTTTAATAAACCTAAACTTATTCCGGTCACAAAGGCTTCAGAAGAGATGGTCAAGACCGCAATTGAGACGATCTCTCCGACAGAACCGACAATCATAGCCAGAGGCAGCCATGAGGTCTCTTTTCCATACTCTTTTTTAAGAGTGGCAATTAGGCCAACGGAGATTAGAGGTAAGATAACGATAAAGACATTGCTGAACTGAAAATATATAGAACAGATAAAGGATAAAAAATACAACAAAGAGAGATAAATCAAGGCTCGGTTTAGAATACTCTTTTCAATCTTTAATATCTTCTTGATATTTATCTCCGTACCGGCAATAAACATAAGATATAAGAATCCGAATTCAGCGACCAGCTCAAAGAACTCGTGTTCATGAAGCAGACCTACGTAGGCAAGTACAGAACCTAATATGATCTCCATGGGTGTAGTGGGAACCTTTATAAGCTTGGCAAGGAAAGGAGAAAAGGCGATGATAGCACTAAGCGTCAAAACAAGGCTTATATTCTCACCCATGGCACCCTCCATTTATTTATTTATTTATCTTCCGGACTCTTGGCGACATCTAAACCAAGGTTTTTGAGCATTTCCAAGTCTTTTGACTTTTCTCGACCTGAGGTAGTAAGATAATTTCCTATAACAATAGCATTGGCACCGGCTTCAAAGATCTCTACTTGTCTCTCTTTAAACATCATCTCTCGTCCACCTGCGATCATTATTCGATCGGCATTAGGGATGATCTCTTTAGTCAGACGAACAAGTTCCAGGGCCTCGTCTGTAGTAAGATTATTTGGTTTTAGGGGAAGAGCAGGGTTGTGATGATAAAAGTTGATAGGAACAGATGTAGGGTTTAAAGAGGCAAGGTCTTTAAGCATAGAGATTCTATCTTTATGTGTCTCTCCCATACCAAAGATACCGCCCGTTATAAGAACCATACCGGCCTTATTAACATTTTCACAGGTCTCATATCTCTCTTCCCAGCTATGGGTAGTACAGATCTCGGCATAATATCTTTGAGAGCTTTCAAGATTATGGTTATATGCAGCTACTCCAGACTCTTTTAATATAAGAAGTTGCTCTAAAGAAGCTGTTCCGTTACAGGCGATTAGACGTAGTCTAGGAACCTCTGCTTTGACGGCCTTGGCAACGTCACAGACAAAACGAAGCGTTTTGTCCGTAAGCCCTTTTTGAGCTGTTACAAGACAAAACCCAAGTGCTCCTGAGGCTTCAGCGGCCTTGGCCTCGACTAGGATCTCTTCAAGCGGCTTTTGTTTATACCGCTCAATATCTGCACTGTATTTTACGCTTTGTGAACAAAACTTACAGTCTTCATTACAGGTTCCGCTGTTGATATTACAGATCGAGCATAAAAATATTTTAGGCATTTTTTTGACTTCTTTCAAAACTCATATGTTGTTCTTTCCATTCTTTTGTTTTAAGAGGGCGTGTATAAGATATGATCTCATAGTTTTTATCAGTGATGTGAAGCATCAGGCATTCGCTAATCGGCTTATTTCTTGCGCAGGCTTCTCCCGGATTAAGAAAAAGAGTGTTTCCCTTATAATCGCATTCAAAAGTATGCGTGTGCCCAAAGACCACAATATCGGTATCGGGACTCATATAATAGGGAAGATGCATAAGTTTGAAGGTGCTTTTACCTATCTTAAAGAGATGAGGCTCTTGAACAAGATTGAAATTGTTATGGTGGCTTACCATATGGGCATCATTATTTCCATATACGGCTATATAAGGAAGACCCTTTTCTACCATATACTCCAAGACTTCAGGTTCACATATATCGCCGGCATGGATAAGATACTCGGCTCCATTCTTAACAAGTTGGTCAATCACTTTTTTTGCGCGACCTACTTTAGAGTGGGTGTCTGAGAGAATACCTATTTTCATTGTATAGGCTTACGATTCTTCTTGAGGAGTACGGTTCTTACACTTAACACACTCATAGACTTCATTGTTCCTGTATGTGCGTTTTGCTAATGCTCCGCCGCAATCAGGCTCTTCACACTTTTTAAGTGTAGGTTCAAACTTGGAGATGAACTTACAGTCAGGATATTTTTCACATCCCCAAAAAGCCCCACGTTTGGATCGTCTAAATAGAAGTTTTCCTCCACAATCAGGACAAGGCACATCTGAAGTCGGTGCATTCCCATCGTCAAGAGGTCTAGTGTTTTTACAGTCGGGATAAGCAGAACAGGCTAAGAACTTGCCGTTACGGCCGTTTTTGATGACCATATCCTGACCACACTTGTCACACTTCTCATCTGTTTTTTCAGAATCAGCAGGAGCAGCTGTCTCGCCGTCTTCTTCTACCTGTTCTGTATATTTACATTTAGGGAAACCGCTACATGCGATAAAGTTTCCGTAACGTCCTCCGCGTAGAAGAAGCTCTTCTCCACACTTAGGGCAGTTTCTTCCAAGAGGTTTAGCAAGTTTTTGAGAAACGATCTTCTCTTTACCCTCAGCGATCTTCTCTAAGAAAGGAAAATAAAAGTCTTGCAGGACTTTTTGCCAGTCTTTTCCCTCTTCAGCGATCTCATCAAGGACTTCTTCCATATTAGATGTAAATTCAGCATCAACAATATCTGCAAAGTGCTCTTCAAGCATAACCGTTACTTTAAAAGCGACTTCTGTAGGAATGATCTGACGTTTTTCTATATCAATATACATACGTGCTTGAAGTGTAGAGATTGTCGGCGCATAAGTAGATGGTCTTCCAATACCTTCTGCCTCTAACTGCTTAATAAGACTTGCCTCTGAGTAACGAGAAGGAGGCTCAGTAAAGTGCTGTTCAGTCTTAAGCGAAGTAAGATCAGCTTTTTCACCCTCAGTAAGAGTAGGAAGTAGTTTGTCTTTATCGTCTGCACCTACAACCTTGTAAAAACCTGCAAATACAAGTTTACGGCCATTTGCTTTAAACTCAGAACTTTCGCTCTTGAAGATTATGCTTTGTTGCTCAAATTGGGCATCTGTCATCTGACAAGCAAGGAAACGGTTGTAGATAAGTGTATAAAGCTTCAGTTCGTCCGCTTTTAAGTATTGTGCAGCGATCTGAGGTGTATATTCAAGCATAGTCGGACGAATAGCCTCATGCGCTTCTTGTGCGCCCTTCGATTTTTTAACATAAGACTTCGGCTCATCAGGAAGATAATCTTTCCCGTACTTAGCTTCGATAAGAGTACGTGCAGCTTCAACTGCTTCTGCAGCCATATTAAGACTATCTGTTCTCATATAGGTAATAACACCTGAAGTCCCCTCTGGAGTCTTTACTCCCTCATATAGAGTCTGTGCAAGCATCATCGTTTTCTTAGGTGAAAGAGAGAGCTTGGAAGAAGCCGTCTGCTGCA
The DNA here is from genome assembly GCA_965602745.1 of uncultured Campylobacterales bacterium. Classification (GTDB taxonomy): domain Bacteria; phylum Campylobacterota; class Campylobacteria; order Campylobacterales; family Sulfurimonadaceae. The sequence continues at coordinate 3,554 of CBFDAB010000080.1, read as the reverse complement.
GGGTTGATGTCATAAATGGAGGAGGTGTAGAAGTCTTACGGTTCTTTGTCTCTATAGAAGAGACGATAAAGTCTTCATTCTTCAGTGTCTCAACAATGGCTTTTGCATCATCTCCGTTAGAGATAGAGAGCTTGTTCATCTTCTCATTTTTATAGGTATGAAATGCAGAATCTATATTTGTATTAAAAATAGAGTCAATTGACCAGTACTCTTGAGGAATAAAAGCCTGGATCTCACGCTCTTTATCTACAATGATCTTTAGCGTAGATGATTGAACACGTCCGCCTGAAAGACCTTTTTGGATCTTTGAGCTCAGAAGAGGTGAAAGCTTGTATCCAACGATACGGTCAAGAAGACGGCGAGTCTGCTGGGCATTTACCATATCCATATCAACCGTACGAGCAGACTCCAGAGCATGAGCTATAGCTGTTTTAGTGATCTCATGAAAGACAATACGAGGAAGTGTCTCAGGATCTTTCTTGATAGCATGTGCAATATGCCAACCGATAGCCTCACCCTCGCGATCCTCATCGGTCGCGATATAGATGATATCTGCTTTTTTTGCCAACTCTTTGATCTTCTTGACCGTAGGGGCATTCTCTTTTGCAACTGAATACTCGGGAGTGAGTATATTATCCTCGCCTACCTTGATCCCGAAACGAGACTTAGGAAGATCACGGATATGACCCTTTGAAGCGATGACTTCATAATCTTTACCTAAAAAGTTTTTAATGGTTCGGGCTTTTGCCGGTGATTCCACAATGATTAAATTCAAACTTGACCTTTACTTCTATCTATATATATAGAAAATGTAACTAATTGCGAAAGTGTAACAAAAAAATTGACAATTTGTCTAAAGTATTTAAATTAGCTGTCGATAATAGTATTAATCAGCAAGGATGCTGAATCAAACCAAAGAGCAAAAAGCTCTTTAAATAAAAGGATTTATCATGGGTTTCAGAATTAACACAAACATCGGTGCTATGAATGCACACAAAAACGCGACAATGAATAACGTTGGACTTGACAGAAGTCTTAACTCACTAAGTTCGGGACTACGTATTAACCGTTCAGCAGATGATTCAGCGGGTCTTGCAATCGCAAATCAGCTTTCAGCACAGTCAAATGGTCTTGGTCAAGCGATCAAGAACTCAAATGACGGTATCGGGATGATTCAAACTGCCGATGGTGCTCTTGAAGAGTATGGAAATATCTTAAACAGAGTTCGTACACTTGCTGTTCAAGCATCGAATGATACTCAGAGTACTGCATCTCGTGGATTTATTTCTCAGGAGATTACAGCACTTATGGAGTCAGCAAGTGATATTGCAGCAACAACTACGTTTAATGGTGTTCAACTTTTAAATGCAAGTGGTGGAGCAGCCGGTACGTTTACATTCCATACAGGAGCTTACTCAGGTGAGACTCAAGCTGTTGCAATCGCATCTGCGGGTACAGCTACAATTACTGGTGGTGGTGCTTATACTGTTGGTTCTGCGGCACTTGCTGAAGTAGCTATTACGACTATGGATACGTCTATTCAAAATGTTGATGCACAAAGAGCAACACTTGGTGCGGCACAAAACAAGCTTGAGTCAACTGTTAGAAATATTTCTGTAACTCAGGTAAATATCAAATCAGCTGAATCACAAATCCGTGATGTTGACTTTGCACAAGAGAGCGCAACTTTCGCTAAGCACAACATCCTAGCTCAGTCTGGTTCATATGCAATGAGTCAAGCTAATGCGGTTCAACAAAACGTAATGAGACTTTTACAATAGTAAAAGTTTTTAAAGCTACGCAAGTAGCGATACGTTTCCTTGAAAACGTGATGAGATTATTACAATAATCTTAGTGAGTAGCTTTTAAGCTATGCTCACATTTTTGTGAAAAAGTAGTGTATTGATGCTACTTGCTAGACTGCGGGGGATTGTTACAAAAATCCCCTTGTAAATAAAAATATCTTCTCTCTCTCTTGCATATATCTCACATCTCTTTTATTAAGATCTTTGATTTACAAACTCTTCTAGTGCTAGTTCATATGTGTTTTGTATAATAAACATCTCATATTGTAAGATCTTATCAATATTTATTATATGTTTTTTTTCATCTTGAAGATCTCTATTATTAAGTAGATCAATTAAGATAGGCAATGCGTATTTAAAAAAATGATAATAGATATGCGTTAAATTATTTGATTCCCGATCTCTATCTTTTAAAATCTGTATAACAGTTTTCATAAGCTTATCTATATAGTTTGGAGTCTCTTTATAAGATACATTTTTAGTATAATCAAGAAGAATATTTTTTATTTTCTTTGCATTTTGAAGTCTTAATTTTAAGGAGGTAGTATCAGCTTGTGATAACTCTTTTCTTGAGTAGTCGCCTAAAGACTTTTGCATTAATGCAAAGAGTTCTTCTTTATCAATATCCTCATGCTCCTTAATATTAATATCTTCTACTTTTTTAGGGGTGGTCTTATTTATGCTTGCCCCATCATTAAGGTTATATATGTTTTGATTGTCTAGTTTCGTCTGTTCTATAGAGCTGTATAAGAGTTGTATGGATTGATGAAAAAGAGGAGTCGTATAAACCGTCTTAGTAAAATTTCCTTGTACAGGAAAAAGGTTCCCTCTTGCCGAGATCGTTTTTTCCAGCCTCTCTTTTTTACTCATGTCATTTTTATCATTATAGAAATGATCAGATGAGTGCGTAGCTCCTGTTTCTTGATTAAGAGCTAGATCTAATCCCAAAAGATATAACTCTTTAACATCTAATATTATGGATAACAAAAGAGAGAACGAACCAAGACAAGGTGCTGTAATAGAACCGAAGCCATCAAAATAGTTTGTATTTTCCTCATAATAGTAGACCTGTTCTTTCTTGAAAAAGTCTCGTAAGTTTGAAGGCGAAAAAGGTCCTAAAATTACAATAGTGCTTTTTAAAAAATCTTCTAGCGGTAAATCTTTAAAATGGATTAGAGATGTCTGTAAGGGATCAATATGAGTGAGTATATCCGGTCTTATGCCATTTTTATACAGAGTGTTAAGGGTTGATGAAAGAGCAATTATAATAAACTTTTTATGGTTTTGTTTTAGCCATTTTATGTTTTTTTGAAGTGATGGTCCGGCGGCAACAAGTAAGACCGGCTTTTTTGAAAAAACTGAATCTTTGAAATGTTCGCTTAGATCTAAAACATTGTAATCGTCATTTATATATTCTAAGGGTTTAAGTAGTTTTCTTAGTTCAAATTTATATGGAAATAAAACGAATGATTGAGAAGCCAGAATACTTTGAATTAGTTTTATCTTATGCTCTGAGTGTGCCGGAAAATAGGAATATTTTAGATATCGATTATGGATAAACGCATTGTCTAAAAACAGAGTCATTGTATTTAAAAAAGTATTTTCATTATCAGAAACACTGAAAAACAGTTTGCTGTTTATAGATAGCTCAAAGTATGAAGTGGTAAAGAGTGAGAGTCTAAAGAGCTCTATATCATCTTCAATAATCAAATATATCTTTGCGCCTATCTTCTCATGAACCAAGGGTAT
>CBFDAB010000079.1:0-10194 GCA_965602745.1 uncultured Campylobacterales bacterium | reverse complement strand
GAGAGAGCTTTTTACGGTTTTTACTCTCATGCAGATAAGAGAGAATAGAGATCTCACTATCTATAGATCTAATGGATAAGGCCGTATAGATATTTTGAACATCTGTCTCTTCCAAGCAGAGTACAGATATTACCTGTTTCTTAATATTTATGCCATAATCCCTATAACTCTCCTGCTTTGAAGGATCGGCTAAGACGGCTGCCATCTTTGCCTTACTTGCTTGAAGCAGTTTTATCGGATCTTTTTCTAGAATAACAAAAGGAATACCGTCTTTTTGCAGTCTCTTTGCAACTATAGAAGAGAGCTCTGAAAAACCGCATATCAGATAAAATCTTTTCATCTTGGATATATCTGAGATCATCTTCTGCTCCTTGATCCCATCAAGCTGTTCGGTAAAGGCTGAGACAACAATAGAGGTCATAAAAGAGATAACGGCGATACCTGAGATAATGATCACCATAGCAACTGAGCGTCCAAGATCGGTAACAGGTACAAAGTCTCCGTATCCAACCGTAGAAAGGGTCACAAAAGACCAATAAAAGGCTTCAAAGACAGTATCAATAGCAGAGTCCTCATTATTTGCCTCTGCCACATAAATAAGCACAGCCGAAACAGATATCATAACGGCCGCAAAGACCATAAGAGTAAAGAACTCAAACTTCTTAGAGGCTAAGACCCCTGCAAACTGCTGAAGACTTTTGGTATAGCGAAAGATTTTGAAGGCACGAAAGAGGATAAATAGGCGTAAAACCCTTAGTTGATGGAAGAAAGGCATGATTGCCAAGAGGTCAATGATCGCGTAATATGAGCTGATATACCCCCATTTTAGTTTAAGGACCTTTGCTACCGCCCTGCTTGACCTAAACTTATAAGCTAAAAACTCATCTTTTTCATACTGATGAATAATCTCTTGTGAGATAGAACTATGTACCCAAAAACGAAGAGAATACTCGATTAAGAAGATCAAAGAGATAATATAATCATTATAGATGACTGCATACTCGGGAAGAGGATATTTGACCTGTCTTATCAGAAGCATAACACTTGATAAGATCAGAAGCATCATCATATAATCAAAATATTTTTTGTAGGGGTAGGATTCATCTTCTAAAAGAGAATAAAAAAACTTTTTTACTCCCTGATATGACTTAGAAGATTGAAGGATATAAGCAATATCTACAAAGACCTTAGAAAAGAAATTCATTTTTAGCCTAATTTAGCTTTTAAGACCTCATTTACGGCTTGCGGACTGGCAGAACCCTTACTCTCTTTCATCACCTGACCGACAAAGAAGCCGAAGAGCTTATCCTTGCCGCCTCTGTACTGTTCCGCCTTATCGGCGTTGGCTGCAATGATCGCATCACAGATAGCTTCGATCGCGCCCATGTCAGTTACCTGCTGCAGACCAAGTTTATCAATAGCATAATCAACGTCCGTGTCATTTTCCATCAAGTAATCAAGAACCTCTTTAGCAGCCTTTCCTGAGATAGTCTGATCATCAATACGCTTAACGAGCATACCCATCTTTGCAGCACCAATAGGAGAGTTTTCAAGATTAAGACCGCCTTTAAGACGACCTTGAAGCTCAACAGTCAGCATAGTAGTTGCTGTCTTAGGCGTTCCTCCTGACTCTAACATCTTCTCAAAGAAGTGTGCCATCTCTAAAGATGAAGTGATAACAGTCGCGTTATAGTCACTGATCTTGTACTCATTGATAAAACGATCACGCTTTTGATCCGGAAGCTCAGGGATCTTTGAGAATGCTTCAAACATAGCATCATCGATCTTAGCCGGTAAAAGGTCAGGTTCAGGGAAGTATCTATAATCCGCTGCGCCCTCTTTACCACGCATAGAACGTGTTTCTTGCTTAGTCTGATCAAAAAGACGTGTTTCTTGAAGGATCTCTTCTTCATATACACCGTCTTCCCATGCCTCAGTCTGACGTGCGACTTCAAGAGCAATCGCTTTTTCGATAAAACGGAAGCTGTTGATGTTCTTGATCTCGACACGTGTATAAAGTTTCTCATCACCCTTAGGACGAATAGAAACATTTACATCACAACGAAATGAACCCTCTTGCATATTTGCATCAGAGATATCAATATAACGCACTATTGAGTGAAGCTTTTTAAGATATAAGATGGCTTCTTCGGCAGAACGCATATCCGGCTCAGATACGATCTCAAGAAGAGGCGTTCCCGCGCGGTTAAGATCTACCTTCGAGACAGCACCATCATGTATGTTTTTACCCGCATCTGCTTCGATATGAGCACGGTTGATACGGATCTCTTTATGCTTTCCGTCTTCAAAATCTATGCGTAATTTCCCATGCTCGACTACGGGCGTATAAAGCTGAGTGATCTGATACGCCGTAGGGCTATCTGGATAGAAATAAGACTTTCTATCAAAATATGAGGTGCGGTTAACCGTCCCATCAACAGCTATTCCAAGCATAATCGACTTATGAAGAACCTCTTTGTTTAGAACAGGCAGTGCACCCGGAAGGGCTAAACATGTTGGACAGGTGTTTGTGTTTTGTATCTCATTAAAGCTGGTCGCACATGAGCAAAAAAGTTTAGTTTGTGTATTTAGCTGAGTATGGACTTCCAGACCGATGACTGTTTCAAACATAAAATATTCCTTGATTAAATAGTAAAGTATCGTATAGAAGCAAAGCCGTAAACATCACATGTTTCGACCTGCTTTATCTGCTCTTGTGTGGTTATCCCACCCAGAGCAAAAATATTAGTCTTTATTTTACCCGTTATTTCTTTTAAATCCGATAAACCCTTTGGTTCACCCTTGTTAGGAGAGTAGAAAATGGGGCTATAAGTGATAGCATCAGCCTCTGAAGCTCTTAATGCCTCTTCATATGAATGTGTACTGACAATAACATACAAGCCCGCTTCTTTAGCTCTAAGTATCTCATCAAACTGCAAAGAGCTCAGATGAACCCCGTAAGCATCCAGTTTGAGCGCCATATCTACATCTGAATGTAAGAGTGCCTTATGAGGACCCTTTAAGGATAAGAAAGCCTTGGCAAGTCCTTCATAATCATCTGTATGCTTATCTCGAAGACATACATAATCAGGCTTATACTTATGAAGAGATTCACTGAGTTTAGAGATTAAGACTTCAGGTGTGTTTCCATATAAGGAAGGATCTGTGATCAGATATGACTTAATCATCATCTTTTTTAAGAAGATCTCTGATCTCAGATAAAAGCTTGGTCTGCTTGCGTTTTTCTTCATGAGAGTCCCTATAAATATTCATCGTCTCAAGTAACAGAATAAAAAAGAGTGTCATAAAAATAAAGATAATTGTGGAAAATATAGCGGAAAACAGACCATAATCTAAAAAGGTCTTGAAGGTGAGTGCGCTTCCTAGAATAAGGAAGGCCCAAGAGATGCCTAGAAGAAAACTAAGTATAGTCTCAAAAAGGCTTTTTTTCATAAGTGACTAGTGATCGTCAGAGATTAGTACTGCTCCGCCAAGATAAACGTAAGTCAGCATCATAAAGATAAAGGCTTGAAGAAGTGCCATAAATGTCAACAGTGCAAATGGAATCATTGGAAAGATCCATGGTGCTAGCATCAAGATAACCATCAAGAACATATCATCACCCTTAACATTTCCAAAAAGACGGAAAGAAAGAGAGATAATACGAGAGATGTGAGAAACGATCTCAATTGGGAACATCAACCATGCTAACCACCAAACCGGCCCTAGGAAGTGAGCGAAGTACTTAACAACACCGTTACGACGAATACCTTCGTAGTTATAGTAGAAAAATACAACTAATGCTAAAGCAAGTGTCATGTTCAAAGAAGCAGTTGGTGCTTCAAAACCTGGTACAACACCAATAAGGTTAGCAACAGCAACAAAAAGCCCGATAGTCGCTACAAGTGGAAGGTACTTACGCGCTTCCTCTTTACCCATAACGTCTGTACCCATATACATAACACCGCCGAGGTAAGCTTCCATTACATTTTGAGTTCCTGTTGGAACGATACGCATGCTAGCTGTTGCTACTTTTGCGATAACAAGTACGACAATCGCACTCAGTATCATGTGTGTTAAAAAGATAAAACTGTGATCATGACTGATCATACCAAAAAAGGTAAATAAACGCTCATCCATATGGAAGTCCCTTGTTTAGAGTACTTTAACATTAAATATTAAAGACACTTTTTAAAATAATGACGCGATTATAAAGACTTTTGCATTAAAGAACCATAAAATATGGAGAAAATTTTAAATTTGTAAAATATAGATACAAAAACTTCATCAAAAACAGTAAATCCATACAGTACCTTAATAAGATATAATAAACTTATCTCAAAATATTGTCTTTTTTGCAATTTAATGCCTTCATATATTTATACATCTGAGGAGATATTCATGGCTTGCTTTAATTTTTTAGACTATATAGGTTGTATTGTTGATAGAAGTGATAAAGACTCAGCTGCCTTAAGAATAGAGATAAAAAATGAACACCTCCAACATCTGGGTTATATCCACGGTGGAGTTATCTCGACTCTTGCCGATAACACTGGCTGGTTTGTTTTAGAGCCGCATCTTAATGCAAGCCAGACTGCCGTAACTCAAGAACTGACAATCAACTATCTTAATCCTGGAAAAGGAAAAACATTACGTTCTCTTGGTAAGCTTATTAAGATGGGCAGAGGATCTGCCTTTGTTACAGTAGAGCTTTATTGTGATGACAAACTTATTGCTACAAGTTCTTCACATCTGGCTATCTTAGAAAAAAGGTCTTAAATCTGCTGACAAAAAAAAGAAAGTCTTTTGTGTACTTAGTATCATTCTCATACACTGAACTTCAACTTATAAAACTTTCATTGACTTATATAACATAATTTAGTAATATAACACAAATAACAAGGATAATTTATGAATAATACATTGAAAACTATACTTGCTTTAGCTATATTAAGCACTCTTTCTTACGCAGAAGAGACAGCTGTAAAGGATCAGGGTCTATATGCGGGTGTGGGTCTTGGGATAATGGCAACAGATGATAGAGGTGCCGCGGGAATCGGACTGAGTCTTAGAGCGGGCGTGGAACTTGATGATGTCTTGAAAGGATTTGGTATCCAAGCAGAACTAAACAAATCTTTATCTCATCCAGAGACTAGCAGGCACACAGATATTAATCTAATGACCTTAGCGGCTTATGCTACCTTTGATATTGAGATCCCTGATTCAAAAGTAACACTTCGTCCCAAGATAGGTGCTATCTTGCCAAACCTTAAAGATGATATTGACAGTAGACACCTTATCTTAAGCAGTGGTTTTGGATTGACCTATGCGTTAGAAGGGAATGTGCGTTTATATGCAGACTATACTGTTCTTGGTCAAGCTATCAGTAACTACTCAGCCGGTATAGAAATTAAGTTTTGATATTATTACACTACGGCGAGCTTTACTCCCCTTCTTGTCCTAATCTATACAGAGCAAAATCATACTTTATCGGGTCTTCTTCATCAAAGCTTCTAAGTTTTTGTGTCAGTTCAAAGGCCGCTTCAAGATCATAAGTCTTTCTCTTTAATAGACCCAGTTTATGTCCCATATTAAAGGTATGCGTATCCAGAGGCAGAAGAAGGTCTTTTTTATCCACCCCACTCCATAGACCCATATCTATATTATCTTCTCTCACCATCCAGCGAAGATACATATTCCATCTTTTTAGGGCACCTGCACCTTTTCGTTTTGTAGTTATCTTACCTATTAAAAACCCATATCCCCTACTCTTATATGGATTAAGTGCATAGATCTTCTCTAAAACGGTATTAATACCTTCTATCACATCTTTATTTTTACTATAGCCTTGTAAAAAAAGTACATTAAGGGAAATCTCTTTTTTAAGTCGTGATAGCGTGATAAAAAATTCAATGATATCTTCTGCATTTTGAAAACGATAATAGTGTTCACTTAGCCTCTGTCTTATCAGATCTTCTGAAGCATCTAAAAGCCTCATATCCAAAGAGTTTAAAAACTTGATAATATTTTCCACCTTACCATAGGCAAAAAGAGCACAGACTAAGGAGATATACTCGTCCTTGTGTTTTTTAGCGATTAAAATGGGATCAGGCTTATCCTCACTGACTTCATTTATATCATTACGAAAAGAGACTTCGTGTTCTAAACGTTCTTTGCTCAGCTGATCTTTTTTACTCAGTCTCAACAGACGCCCAAGATATAAAGCTTTTTTCTCTCGCTTGAGCCGGCGATATTAAGTTGTTTTCTATACTTTGCGATTGTACGTCTCACCATCTTGACCTTAAACTTCTCTTGTATCATATCAAGAAGCTTCATATCTGAAAGAGGTTTTGTTTGCGATTCTGCTTTAATAAGTGAGGCCAAGAACTCTTTAATGGCTGCATTTGAGACATCTTCGTCAATAGCTGTTGTAAAAAACTCTTTCATAGCAAAGACACCCCGTTCACAGGCGATATATTTATTGGCAATGGCACGTGATATTGTAGAAGGATTATGCCCAAACTCATCGGCTAAGGTCTTTAGTGTCAGAGGCTTGATAGCACCCCCAGTAAAAAACTCATACTGATACTCAACAATCATCAAGCCCACCTTATACAAGGTGGCACGGCGCATATCCAAGGCATCGACCAGACTCTTGGCCTCTTTAATCTTTGCTGTTACATATTCATGCTCGACCCCATACTCTGTGTCTATAGTAATGGTAGGGTAATAAGCATCATTTATTTTAACCTCTATACCCCCATCATCATTAGAGTAGATCATCAGGTCACAAATGATCTCGGCTGATTCTTCAAAATATTCAATAGCAGGCGGGTTTTTAAAACCCTGTATCACGTTTAAGGCTTCCTCAAAATACTCTTCTTTAGCAAAAGAGTGTATCTCCTCAAGAGAGTTGATGATCTTTAAGGCCAAGGCGTAGCCCTCATCCGAAATACTTGCATCATCAAGTTGGAAGATAAAACACTCTTTCACATCTACCGCACCTATACCTACTGGCTCAAGATAAGAGAAACGTTTACGTACCTTGTCAAACTCTTCTACACTCACACCTAACTTTTGTGAAAGCAGCTCAATGTCGCCTTCAAAAAAACCATTCTCATCCAAGTTTTCAACAACAAGTTGGGCTATCTCTTTTGAGGTCGGTGTAGGAAAGAGCCTTCCGTCTATCTGCTCATCTAAGATCTCATATAAAGACCTGTGCGCAATGGTAAGCGCTTCTATCTGTTCTGTTTGGGAGTTTTTTACACCTTCACCGTAAAGGATTTTTTTAGGAAGTCTTTTCTCGAAGTTCTCTTCATATCCCGACTTCACCTCTACAAGAGGGTTTCCTTCTACAAAGGGGGACATAGCCTCTTCTAAGTCACCTAAAGATGAGTGCAAGATAGGAAGCCAGTTTCGTAAGGTTGAGGAGAGTTTATTTTTTGATTCTACACTCTGGGAGGTTCTTAGAGCCATAGTTTTTCCCTTGGAAAAACTGCTAAAGAGTAAATGGTAAAGGCTAAAGAGAAAGAGAGTTTGATAGTTTTAAGTATGTTCATCTCTTCCCCTCTGTTTTTAATTCTAAAATCAGAATTTAAAGCTTTCACCAAGATAGTAACGACGTACATCTTCATTTTCAGATATTTCATCACTGCTTCCTGAAGCAAGCAGTTCCCCCGCTTTAATAACATAGGCCCGGTCGCACACGGCTAAGGTCTCACGTACATTATGATCTGTTATAAGCACACCTATACCAATCTCGGTCAGCTGATTGATAATACCTTGAATATCCATAACCGCAATGGGGTCAACACCGGCAAAAGGCTCATCTAAAAGTAAAAACTTAGGTGCATTTACCAAGGCTCTTGCGATCTCAACACGACGGCGTTCACCCCCTGATAGACTAACACCCTTTCTGTGACGAATAGGTTCTATATTAAAGAGGTCAAGAAGCTCATCTATGCGTGAGTATCTCTCTTCTTCATCTTCAATATTAACTTCTGCCGCTACTAGTAAGTTTTCTTCAACTGTCAGATCTTTAAAGATAGAAGACTCTTGAGGAAGATATCCAATACCCTTTACCGCGCGTTTATGAAGGGGTAAGTTTGAGATGTTTTCTCCGTCAAAGAAGACCTCTCCCGCAGTTGATTCGACAAGTCCGCAGATCATATAAAAAGTCGTTGTCTTACCGGCTCCATTGGGACCGAGAAGACCGACGACTTCTCCGCTGTTTACTTCTAATGACATGCCGCGAACGATGGGTGTTTTTTTAATTGTTTTAATAAGGTTTACGGCTTCTAGTTTATGCATTTTCGACTTCTTTCATAGTGTAAGTTCTTCTTTGATCATCTTTTTCAATGTGTATATGTATGCTAGCCATACCCGCTGAGACTAAAAACTCAAAAAGAGTCTCATCCCCCCACTCTATAAGATGATATCCCTCGCGTTCTAGCTCTTCTAGAAGGCCTAGACTTAAAAAGTTTTCAAGCCCCTTGTTATAGAGGTCATAATGAAAGAGCTTATCCCCATAACACTGCTGCAAGGAGAAGGTGGGTGATGTAACTAAGTCAACATTTCCCAAGTGCTTCGCGAATGCTTGGGTAAGACTTGTCTTCCCTGAGGCAAGGTCACCTTCTAAGATGACTATGCCACCCTTGGGAAGTGCCGCATCTATCTCTTTAACAATAATATCAAGTTCATCCAGACCTAGGTTAAATGTTTTCACAATAAAGAAGAGACCTTTATAATATTTTCAAGCTTTGCCTTGGCCTTACCGCTTAATAGTGCTGCATTGGCTATCTCTAAACCGTCTTGGATATCTCTGGCCATCCCCTCAACCATCAAAGAGGCCGCCGCATTAATAAGGACTATATCTTTTTGAGCTTGTTCGGCGCAATTATTAAAGATATTATGCAATATCTGAGCATTTTGCCTCGCATCACCACCAATGATAGCTTCAAGAGGAGAACGTTTGATACCGTACTCAAGAGGGTCTATCTCAAACTCTTTTATACCATTTGCATCCAGTCTGGCCGCATAAGTGATGTCTGAGATGCTGATCTCGTCCATTGACTCACGTGAACTGACTACTAAAGCAGACTTAGCCTCGTTTAGCTCTAAGGCTTGAGCAATTTTAGGAACAAAACTCTTATCAAAAACACCTAACATCGTCTTTTGCACACCGGCTGGATTCGTAAGGGGACCTAAGACATTAAAGATAGTCTTCTCGCTGATACTTTTTCTCACCGGCATAATAAACTTCATGGCCGGATGGTGGTTCTGAGCAAACATAAAACAAAAACCTGTATCTTCTAAAAGTCTTGCATTTTGTTCTATATCCAGATCCAATCTTACACCCAAAGACTCAAACATATCTGCCGAGCCCGACTTTGAAGTCACCGAACGGCTTCCGTGCTTGGCTACATAAGCTCCCGCAGATGCACATAAAAGAGAAACTGTAGATGAGATATTAAAAGAGCCTATCTTATCTCCGCCTGTTCCAACTATATCCAAAAGACGGGGGCGAAGTTCCTCTGCAACAGGCAAGGCAATAGCATGAGAACGCATCACACTAGCCGCAGCAGCGATAGCCTCCACAGGAGTACTCTCGTCAAGTTTCATACTGAGTAAGAACTCTCTCATCTGCTAATCATCCATCTCATGCGCAAAGAGTCTTTCAAAGGCGAGTTTGGCTTCTTCGTACTTCAAGAGACTTCCTTTATATATTTGTCTTGGTCTGATTTTGGTGTAGATTTTAGTGTAGGTATAAGAAGGACTATATATTTTTTACTTCCCTTAAGATAGGCTAGTTCTATCTCATTTCCGACTTCAACATTTTTGCTGGCTTTTACGACTTTTCCATTAATACTCACAACACCATTTGTTATCATATCTTGGTCTACTGTACGGCGTTTGGTGATGTTAACGGCATTTAAAAATTTATCAATTCTCATATTTTCTCATAATTCTTACTTATTTTCATATGCTATTGTAGGCGAAGAAAGCTAAAAGGAGACTAAGAGACGCAAAAAATGTGCCAAATGTTTTTACAATATCAAAGATGGGAATTATCTTAACAGTGTGTCGGCTTCTTGAAGATGAGGAGGTCTCTGCGTTTTCTTTGTCAAACTGAGCAGATACTTCATACTATATAATATTTCATACTGAGAGGCTCGCAATAAAAAAGGTTTTGAT
>CBFDAB010000078.1:0-10242 GCA_965602745.1 uncultured Campylobacterales bacterium | reverse complement strand
CATTGAAACTCACTCTGTCTGAGTGTAAAACTAAATATTTTCGACCAAATGAGCTTTTAAAGCACAAAAGAAGGAAAAATTATGAGAAATAAGTACATCGAAAATTTCGAAAACGCGCAAATCTCTGAGAAAAACATTCCAGTATTTCGCGCTGGTGACACTCTTCGTCTTGCCGTAACAATTAAAGAAGGCGAGAAGACACGTGTTCAAAATTATGAAGGTGTTTGTATTGCTATTAGCGGTACTGGTACTGGAAAAACTATGACAGTTCGTAAAATCGGTGCTAACAGCATTGGTATCGAACGTATCTTCCCTGTCTATTCAGACAGTATTAATGAGATCACAGTACTTCGTCGCGGACGCGTTCGTCGTGCAAAACTATACTATCTTCGTGACCTTACAGGTAAAAAAGCACGTATCAAAGAGATTCGTCGCTAATTTATATGACAGAGTATTTTTGCTCTGTCGTTTTTAAACTTCTTATACTCCCTTTCTCAGTCCATAAAATAAAATACAAAGCTCTGATATACTTACTTCCAGACCTAAACTAATTTCCGCATATACACGCTTATAATTGAAACTTTCTAAAGTCTTATTAAAAAAAAACTAATTTAAATTTTAACAAACTGTAATGTGTTATGTACTACTATTACTAACATAAAATAATATATATCAATATATATTGATATATTTATTCTAGAAAAGGTAAAAAGTGCCCTATATAGATGAACTAAAGCAGTTGATTTTAATAAACTCTTATACTAAAAATAAATCTGGTGTTGACAGGGTAGGGGAATTATTCGGATCGTGGCTTAAAGCCCTGGGCATGAATGAAGAGATCTTTGAGCGTGAACTGATTGGTAACCATCGTATATACAGAAGCGGGTATAAAAATGGGGAAAAACGGCTCTTACTTTTGGGTCATATGGATACCGTCTTTCCTCCGGATAGTTTTGAGGATTACAGAGAAGATGAAGAGTGGGTTTATGGACCGGGTGTCTGTGACATGAAAGGGGGGCTTGTTGTGGCATATAAAGCACTCGAATCAATCAAAAAAAGTGAAAATGATATACAAAATATTGATTTTTTACTTGTTAGTGATGAAGAGACAGGAAGTGATGATTCAAAATATCTTTCTCAGGACTTAGCGCCTTATTATGATTATTGTCTTGTTTTTGAAGCTGCAGGAGAAGGGATGGAAGTCGTTGTCGGACGAAAGGGAGTGGGAACTTTCAGTATTGATATCAAAGGCCTTGCTAAACATGCCGGAAATCATTATGCCCAAGGGGTTGATGCAAACTTGGAGGCGGCATATAAACTGCAAAAACTTGTGGCATTGACAGATCTTTCAAAAAATACGACAGTCAATGTCGGAAATATTAGTGGGGGTATCGGTGCAAATACGATCTCACCTCATGCCCATCTTCTGTTTGAGATTCGATATGACAAGGCTGAAGAGAAAGATCGGATTCTTGAAGAGATTAAAAAGATTGTGAATACTTCTTACGTGAAAGGTACATCTTCAGATCTCAGCGGAGACATACAACGTGATGTTATGGAAGAGAGAGCTGAGACGATAGACTTCGTTAATGCAATTGAACGCATAACAAATACAGCCTTGAAAACAGAAAAACGCGGGGGTGTTAGTGATGCAAATATCCTTTCGGCCTGCGGAGTATTGACCTTAGACGGTTTTGGCCCTTTTGGTGATGGGGATCATACGGTAGATGAACGCGCATTAAAAAGCAGTTTTATTTCGCGTATTGATTTGACGAAAGAAGTTTTAAAATATTTTAATAAACATAATAAGATGGCAGGATAAGTTATGAATTATGAATGCAATAGAACGGTTGGAATGTGGATGTATCAAAATAACGGCGGATCTGAGATAGAACAGAAAATGATACTAAAACTTTTAGAACGCGGTATAAATTCCGTCACCGGATTAAACCTGCGATATAGTGAAGCAGACAAGTCGGGTATTAGGTGCAAGGGATTTAACTTATGTGATATGGATCTGTTTTTTTCTTACAATGCAGGGGAACAGACAGTCTATCAGGTCTATTATTATGAGCAGTTAAATAAGTTCATCCCGACCATAAACTCTTATGAGGCCTTTCGTTTAACAGAAGATAAGTTTCAAACAAATATGGCACTGACTCAAGCAGGCGTGAACTGTTCAGACTTTTTTATGTGTCACCGCGAGGAGCCTGAGCGGATTCGTGACCTCTTTGGCAAGTGGAAAAAAATGGTATTTAAGCCTATTGATGGATGGGGCGGGGTTGGCATGGCCTTGATTGAAAATGAGACGACGCTGGATACCATTATGCCCTTTCTAAATCAGATGGATATTCGTCATTTTTACATCGAAAAGTACATAGATAATGATCATACAGATTTTCGTATTGACATTGTAGACGGCGAGTTTATCTCCTGTTATGGACGCAAAGCCAGTAATAAAGATTGGCGCACAAATATCACTTCAGGCGGACAAGTGATCATGCGTGAGCCTAATGATGAAGTCGTTGATCTTGCTATACGTGCAGCAAAGGCTTGTAAAATAGATATAGCCGGAGTTGATATTGTTTATGATAGAGAAAAAGAGGAGTATGTGGTACTTGAAGTTAATGGTATTCCCGCTTTTGCAAGCCCACTACAAGAGAAGATGGGACTTGACTTTAACGATAAAAAGATAGATAAAATCATAGATCTGATTGACAGAAAGACGAGATATACAATGGAGCTGTGTAAGACAGACCTTTCTACTCAGACACCGGCTAATAGATATCAAACTCTTCTTAAGGAAGTATAGATGAGTAAGAAAAAAGAGACAGTAGAACAAGAAGAGGCAGTCTGCAAAGCAGATGTTTCTTCAGTAAAACAAGCCAAGTCGGTCTGTGAAGTGGATGTTTCTTCAGAACAAGAAGCCAAAGATCTGTCTGAAGAACGAGTGTTTCCATTAGAACGCCAATTGGCATATATTAAAACCCTAATGGAAGGCATATAAATGAGTAAAGAGAACAGATTACCGAAGATAGGCTTTTTATATCTAGATTATGTGATGCGTTTTTTTGATTACAGCAATTTAAAGGGCTGGCCGGACAAGATTGAAGAAGTGACTTATCATTGGAAAAATGACAAAGATCGTTTTATCAAAGAGGTAAATAAGAAAAAAATTGAAGTTCTTATTGGAAATATTCCTGCAACGGCTTACGAGACTTTTAGAGAGATTTCCAAGGCACTTCCTCATGTGCGTTTTATTCCTTCTTTGGAGACGCAGTTCTCAAACAAGTCTAAAGAGAATGTTACCCTCTTTTGTCAAAAACATAAGATTCCGACACCAAACACAAGAATCTTTTATGATCATGAAGAAGGAGATAAATATCTTAAAAAATGTTTTTATCCGCAGATCGTAAAACGCTCATACGGCCCTTCAAATTATGGGGGATATTTTGTTCATAAGGTAGATAATTATAAGGAAGCAAAGGCTCTCTTTGCCAAAGAAAAATACAACCCTATGTATATGCAAAATGCCATCCCTCTGAAAGAGAGGGGTGATATCCGCGTTATGCTTATCGGACATAAGCCTGTGTGTACATTTTGGCGTTACTCAGGAAAAGGAGAGTGGATAACAAATACCTCTCAAGGTGGGGATATGTCTTATGATAATGTTCCTATGGCTGCACTGGAAGTTGCTGTTCAAGCGTCTAAAGCAGCCAAGGCTGAATATTGGGCCTGTGATATTGGCATTGATAAAAATACAAATAAGGCTTATATCATAGAGTGTGCGACAGCCTTTGCCGCCTTCCCTTATATTCGTGACTGGATCGGTCAGTATATCATGTGGGATCTTTCAGAAGGGCGCTTTAGAATGCCTCATGTCCCTCTCTTTTCTTGGGAAGAGTTAGGAAAGATGGATCCTTCTATTCTTAGAACCTTGAGACATATCTACTTTTCTGCGTATTCGCCTTCAACTGATGGGACTATGTATATGAGTGAGCAGGGGGCCTTTGATATGCAAAAGGCAGAGTTAAGTGATCCATCAGACTTACCTGAAGCTATTAAGGTGATTACAAATGAGGCAGATCTTCCTCAAGAGATCAAAGACTCCTTGCAAGAGGGAGAAAAATCAACTGCCTTAGAAGAAGAGAAGCTTGATCTCAGTTCTGCTTCACTTACGGACCTTCTTTCTCTGTATGGGATGGAGGAAGATCTTGCTATAAAGATAAAAGCACTGATAGATGAGGAAGAAATTAGTACATTTGAAGATTTGAAAGATTATGTCTTTATTTCTGAGCAGCATCTGAAAACATGGGGAAAAGCATTTAATGAGAGAACAATATAAATCTTATCAAGAGAGTTTAGATTTTTTTTATCAGGCACAGAAGAGATATCCAAATATCTTTAGGGTGGAAGTGATCGGCAAGACCTGGGAAGAGAGAGAGATTGTTGTCGTGACTGTTTCCAAAGACCTTGGGACGGCCGACGCAAAACCGGCTCTTTTTTATACGGGGACTGTACATGCACGAGAGTGGATAGGTATAGAACTTAGTGTCGGATTTGCTGAATATATCTTAGAGCATATTGATTTTGACCCCGTTCTTAATGAGGCTCTTTCTAAGGCAACCCTATATATGGTTCCTTGTGGAAATCCTGACGGATTTGAGTTCTCACGTACACACTTCTCTTTTTGGAGAAAAAACCGCCGTCAAAATGTTGATGGAAGCTTTGGGGTAGATCTGAATCGTAACTTTTCTGTGGGTTATGTGCCTAATAATAACACCTCTTCAAATGTGTACCCAGGTCCTCAGCCTTTTTCTGAGCCGGAAACACTTAGCCTTAAAAACTTTGTTGAAGATCATTCTAATATTACTATTGCCCTGGATTATCATTCTCAGGGAAATGTTTTCTTTCCTGCACATAATTTTAAGCATGAAGACGCTCTTAATGCAACCGACCTAACTGTGCTATCAGCCAATATGGCAGAAGAGGTACGCAAGGTGTCCGGTCGTGAGTACGGAGTACATATGGGTAAACCTCCTGTTAATCTTATCAGCGGATGCGGACGAGAATTTTATTATTCTACGGGGGCGCTTGCCTTAACAGTAGAAGTGGGAACACGCAATATTTCGGATTATATAGAGCATATGACGGAACACATAAACGAGCATATTTCCGCCCTGACCTATGCTCTTGGAGAGGTTCCAAATTATGACAAGATGGTCAGATTGCCACGGGTGCAAAGGTTTATTGCAAAAAAGGTATCAAGCAGTAGAGTCGAGCTTGAATGGGAATACCCAGAGGGTGGGGATGAAGATGTCTATTTTGAGATATACCGCAGTAAGAAAGAGATAAGTTTTTGTCAGGCCTCTAACCGTATAGGGATGACGAGGGCTAAAGAGTATACGGATATGCAACTTCACTACTCTACGAACTACTACTATTTTATTCGAGCAGTATCTAAAAAATGCCATATAAAATCTGCCTTTGCTCCGAGGATAGGTATTCGTACCCTGAGCAATGCCGACGGCTTTTCCAAGACCCTCTTTCCAACAAAGGAAAAGATCGGTTATGTAGGCGAAAAGACAAGCAAGAATGTAGAACATTTTGGTCTGAACTCACTTTTTGTGGGTATCTCCCAATCACGCGGAGAGTGTTACGGTGTTATCGGTTTTGACCTAGACTCAGTTCCTGAAAACGCTATTATCACGGATGCAAGGATTTCACTTTTTCCTATTAACAGGGTAAATGTCAAAATAGAGAGATTTGGAGAGTGGCGTTTGGGGATCATGGACGAGGCGGCGTGTGAAAGTCTTTACTCTTTTACCGGGGTTAAAAATGCGCCCATACTCTCTTACATAGAAAAACCGACTAAGTCTCATCAGCTCTCTCAGGGGATATGGAGAATATGGGAGTTTGCCAAGTATGAACGCATTCTTCTTCAGCAGGCGCTTAAGAGAAAACAGGTCGTCTTTAGAATGGATGGACCAAGTACGCTGCCACTGGACAGATCATCTCAGCTTATGCAGTGGGATATCGGTTTTTCTCAGTACAGCAACGGCCTTGAATACAGACCTAAACTGGAGATATCTTATACTCTTCCCGGTGCGAAGATCGAGCTTAAGAGTTCGACTCTTACTACTATCTCAAAAGCAGGGAACAGAGAAGATACACTTGAAGTCGGTTTTGATACAAAAGGTTCTGTTCAGTATGGTTGCGTGGAGTTTAACTTAGAAACTCTTCCGGATGTGGATCATACGGTTATATCAAGTATTTATCTGGAAATGGAAGCCTCGTCCATTAATGCGACACAAAATCTTCGTTATCATGTAGAGATGGTTAAGTCTCAAGAAAAAGAGAAGACTCTGGATAATATAGAAAGACGTGACAGCGTTGAGCGTATAGGTTATGATGTAAGTGTGGAGGATATTAAAAAAGACAAGACACAACGATTTGTTTTTGATACCTACAGTATAGTAGAGCTTCTTGACTCTATGCGCCGTAATGAAAAACTTTTTTTTCTTATTTTACCAACATCTGAGAAGAACATCTCGACCTCTCAACTCTTAAACTGGACAGATAATAAAAATCAAAATCCGCCTCGTTTAATGATAGAGTATATTAAAAAACGCCGAGAGGGAGTAGGAACTGTCAGTGATCTGAGATTTTTAAAAGATAATGGGATAATAAAATTGACATGGACCAATCCTGATCATGAGGCTTTCAAGGGGGTGATCGTAGTGAAGAACCCTTTTCATGTTCCTTGCTCCCCCTTTGATGGACAAAAACTATACGGGGGTAAAGACGCTTATACCTATGATAACTTCGGCGCTCTTGATGAGAGTAAGTATTACGCGGTCTTTACTTATGATGATGTCCCCAATTATTCTGAAGTAAGTTCCGTCTTTTACAGAGTTGACTGATTTGATCTTGTTTAATGGCATAAGCTGTACAATGAAGCCTACTAAGTCGTCTTTATAAACTTAAAGTTCTTAATAATTAATTTTATGTTTATTTGTTATTTTTAAGTATGAATTTCAAAAACTAATAATATCATGTCTCATGTTCTTGACTTAGGTCAAAGAGTTCATATGTAATAAGCTATATATTTATAGAGATTTTGTGTAGCTCAGAGATGACTCCACTAAGATAAATACAGAGGTGTTTTCTTAGTGGAGTCATAATTTGATAAAGACTTCAGGAGGTTTATATGTCACTGGATAGAAGAGATTTTTTAAAGAGTGCTGCGGCCGCTTCAGCGGCAAGCGCTATTGGAATGACAGTTCCTGTAGATTTACAGGCAAAACAAGATATGGCGGAGAGTGATTGGCGCTGGGATAAGGCGGCCTGTCGTTTCTGTGGAACAGGTTGTGGAATCATGCTCGCAACCAAGGGTGAGGGAATTGACAGAAAGATTGTTGCAGTTAAAGGCGATCCGGCTGCACCGGTTAATCGTGGTCTGAACTGTATTAAGGGTTATTTTAATGCAAAGATCATGTACGGGGCAGACAGGCTTAAACAGCCTTTATTAAGAGTTGATGCAAACGGTAAGTTTGACAAACATGGTAAATTTGCACCTGTATCATGGAAAAGAGCCTTTGATGAGATGGAAATACATGCAAAAAAAGCACTTAAACATGGCGGTCCGGAATCTGTAGCAGTATTTGCCTCAGGTCAATATACGGTTATGGAAGGTTATGCTGCAACGAAGATGATGAAGGCAGGCTTTAGATCAAATGCAATCGATCCTAATGCACGTCACTGTATGGCATCAGCAGTCGTCGGTTTTTATCAGACCTTTGGTATTGATGAACCATCAGGTTGTTATGATGATATTGAGCTCACAGATACTATTGTGTGTTGGGGTTCCAATATGGCAGAGATGCATCCTATCCTTTGGTCACGTGTAACAGATAGAAAACTCTCTGATCCAGATCGCGTTAAGGTTATCTCTATTCAGACCTATACGCACCGTTCTTCAGATCTTGCAGATACGGAGATCATCTTTACCCCAAATACGGATACTGCTTTGTGGAACTATATCGCAAGAGAGATCGTGTATAACAATCCTGATTCTATTGACTGGGGCTTTATACAAGATCATATTATCTTTGCCGCGGGTCCGGTAAACCTTGGTTACGGTATGCGAAACTCAAATGATAAGTCTATCAAAGAGGGGAAATACTCTGAACTTGAGATGGAAACAATCTCAAAAGAGATGAGTAAAGTTGTTTCAGCCGCAGAAGGCCCGGCTCTAGAGCCTTTTGGTTACAAAGAGGGCGACGTGATGACAAACACCGGCGGAACCCTTGGTCACTGGGAGATCACATTTGAAGAGTACAAAAAATCTTTAGAGCCTTATACCTTAGATTATACGGCTAAGTTATGTAAGGGTGATCCGGATGAAGATCTTGATGCATTTAAGACAAAACTTCAAGAGTTAGCAGATCTTTACATAGAAAAAGGCCGTAAGGTTGTCTCTTTTTGGACTATGGGTATGAATCAACATACACGCGGTACATGGGACAATACTCTTGCTTATAATGTACATTTCTTACTAAATAAGCAAGCCAAACCGGGTTCAGGTGCATTTTCTCTAACAGGTCAGCCATCTGCTTGTGGAACAGCGCGTGAGGTAGGTACTTTTACACACAGACTTCCCGCAGATATGATGGTTGCCAATCCGAAGCACAGAGCCATTGCTGAAAAGAAATGGGCTATTCCTGCGGGAACGCTTAACGGGGTTGGTAAACAGCACATTATGCAGATTCACAGGGACATCGAAGATGGACTAGTGAAGTTTGCATGGGTAAATGTATGTAATCCATATCAGGATTCTGCGAGTGCTACTCACTGGATCAAGGCAGCACGTCAGATGGACAACTTCATCGTTACTTCTGACGGATACCCGGGTATCTCGGCAAAAGTGTCAGACCTTATTCTTCCATCAGCGATGATATATGAAAAATGGGGTGCTTACGGAAATGCAGAACGCCGTACTCAACACTGGAGACAGCAGGTTATTCCAGTGGGTGACTCTATGAGTGATATCTGGCAGTGGTATGAGTTCTCTAAACGTTTTACAGTAGACGATCTATGGGGTGAATATGCACCTTCAGGACCTAGAAAGACTCCACTTGCAGATGTTCGCGCAGAAGCTAAAAAAATGGGGTACAAGGGTGATACGACTATGTTTGATATTCTTTTTAATAATGAAGATGCAAGATCGTATAAGCTTGATCAAAATGATCCTATCCAAAAAGGTTATGACAACTCAGAGGGTTACGGCGATAGTCGTAATGTACGCGGTGGAGACGGTAAGGTATTCAAGGGTTACGGATACCACGTTAATAAGTATCTCTTTGAAGAGTATGCAGCCTTTGGCCGTGGTCATGGACATGATCTTGCTCCATTTGATGTTTATCATAAGGTTCGTGGACTTAAATGGCCGGTTGTTGACGGTAAAGAGACACAATGGCGTTTCAATGCCAAGTATGACCCCTATGCAGCAAAAGAGACGATTGAAAGCGGAAAACCATTCGCCTTCTACGGAACGATTGCGAAAGCTCTTCAAGCAGGTAGCCTGAAGGGTAAAGACACAAGCAGTGAGAAGAAGTCTTTAAAAAATAAGGCGAAGATCTTTGCCAGACCGTATATGGATGCACCGGAGCTTCCGGATGAGAATTATGACACTTGGTTATCTACAGGACGTGTTCTTGAGCACTGGCACTCCGGTACGATGACAATGCGTGTACCTGAGCTTTATAGAGCTGTTCCTGAAGCACTATGTTATATGCATCCTCAAGATGCTAAAGACAAGGGTCTTAAGCAAGGTGGACTATGTTGGATTGAATCTCGCCGAGGTAAGGTAAAGGCTCGTGTTGAGACACGCGGACGTAACAGACCGGCTCGCGGTCTGGTCTTTGTCCCTTGGTTTGATGAAAAAGTATTTATCAACAAGGTCTGTTTAGATGCGACATGTCCAATGTCAAAGCAGACAGACTTCAAAAAATGTGCTGTAAAAATCTATAGCGCTTAAAGAAGCAGAAGATGAGCCAAAGTGGAATGAGCGAGAGACGTAAATTTATTCTAAGCATGGCAAGATCAATTGGTCTTGCCGGGATCGGAGCTCTTGTTTGGAGTTCAGTCTTAGAAGAATCTGCGCATGCCTCACTTCTTTTACGTCCACCGGGTGCTCTGAGTGAAGAAGAATTTTTGCGTACTTGTATTAAATGCGGTCTG